>JBAVTH010000337.1:0-6632 GCA_049696035.1 Ilumatobacteraceae bacterium | reverse complement strand
GCGTGCTGAGTGGCCCTGCCATCGAGCGCCTCCAGAAGTCGGTGATCAAGCGAGTGGTGGTCACCAACACGCTCCCGCTGGCACCGGAGAAGCAGATCGAGAAGATCGAGGTGCTCTCCATCGCGCCCCTGATCGCCGATGCGCTCAGCGCAGTCTTCGACGACACCAGCGTCAGCGAGATCTTCGGCGGCGAGAACCAGTCCTAGGGGAGCCGGGGTGGCCGTTCCGGCCGCAACCCAGGTAGTGTTTCCAGCCGTTCTGTAACGCTCTGATCGAGGCCTCGTCATGTCCAACACCAAGCTCGCCGCCCAGCCCCGCACCACCACGGGTTCTCCCGCCGCCCGCCGGCTGCGCGCAGAGGGCCACATCCCCGGCGTCATCTACGGCCAGGGCATGAGCCCCGTCAGCGTCACCGTCGAGCGTCGCGAGCTGCGCCTCGCCCTCAGTGGCCCGGCCGGCTCCAACACCGTGCTCACCCTCGAGGTCGACGGCAAGAGCTACCCCGCCGTCGTGAAGGAGATGCAGCGTCACCCGATCCGCCGCACCGTCGCCCACATCGACTTCCTGCAGGTCAACATGAACGAGGAGATCACCGTCTCCGTCGCCGTGCACCTCATCGGCGAGGCCAAGGCCGTCGCCGCCGAAGGTGGTCTGGTCGATGCCGCGGTCGACACCATCGAGGTCAGCTGCACCCCGAACAACATGCCGAACGCATTCGAGATCGACGTCACCGAGATGCAGCCCGGCGATGTCATCCGCCTGGCCGACGTGCCGATGCCCAAGGGCGTGACGGCGCTGGGCGACCCGGAGATGCCGGTCGTCACCATCTTGATCACCTCGGCCGCCGAGGCTGCCGCGGATGAGGCCGAGGCCGCCGAAGCCGCCCCGGCCGGCGAAGCCCCCGCCGCCGAGTGATCGCCCGCCGGCGTTGATCGACGCGATCATCGTCGGGCTGGGCAACCCCGGCAAGGAGTACGCCCGCACTCGCCACAACGTGGGCGAGGAGACCGTGGGCATCCTTGCCACGCGCCTCGGCGACAGCTTGAAGGCGGGCCGCGACAAGGCGCTCGTCACCGAGTCGCGCCTGGCCGGCAAACGAGTCGTGCTGGCGTTCCCCACCACCTACATGAACGAGAGCGGCCAGGCCGTCGGTGCACTCATGCGCCGCCATCGAGTCGTCGACCCGACGCACCTGATCGTCGTGCACGACGAGCTCGACCTCCCCACCGGCGTGGTGCGGGTGAAGGCGGGCGGAGGCTTGGCGGGCAACAACGGACTGCGCAGCATCACCCAGCACCTGCACACTCAGGACTACCTCCGTGTGCGGATCGGCATCGGCAAGCCGCGGAGCAAGGAACAGGGCGCCGATCACGTGCTGTCGCGGGTGCCCAAGGCCGAACGCGAGCTGCTCGACATCGCCGTGCAGCGCGCCGCCGACGTGGTGGAGCTGATCATCGCCGACGGCGCCGATGCGGCGATGCAGCGGTTCAACGGGCTCTGACGCGACGGCCAACGCCACTTCGTTGACGCAGCGAGGCGAACCGACCGCACTCGATGGCGCAGCGAGCAGCACTCTTGACAGCGCAGCTCTTGCGGAGGACAGGCCGAGTCGGTGAGACTGCGGACGCTCACAGCGACGGGATAGCTAGAAAGCACCGGACAATGAACACCCAACGACGACCCCGCCTCGCTGCGGGTCCCACGGCACTCGGCTCGTCGCGCCCGTCGTGGCGTCCGCTCACCGCGCGAGTCGCACCACGAGTGGTCGCCGTGCTCGCCATGGTCGTGTCGTTGATGGGGCTCGCCGCCGGTCAAGCATTCGCCGGCGTCGGCGCGAGCGCGGCGCCGTCGTTCCCCACCACCGTCACGGTCGGCCAGACGAATGTGGCCGCAGTCGTCCGGTTGACGAACCAGAACACCGCACCCGACCTGGCCGCCACCAACACCGTGTGCAACGCCGGCGACCCGCTGCCGTGCCCCGCCGACGACCCGGGCATCACCCTGATCCCGTCGTGCGGCACGCTCACCAGCTTCTCGGCATGTGCGCCGGGTGCCGCCGAGCCCGGGGTCTTCGACGTGCACATGTCGGCAAGCGGTGTCGTCGGCACGGCCTGCGAGGGCATCGACTTCGATCTCAAGCTGCTCGACCCTGGCACCGGCCGGCTCACCCTGATACCCGACAACGGCCAGCACATCCAGCTGGCGGGTGCCGGCGCCGTGTGCGAGATCGCCCTCGTCTTCGACGTGCTGAAGACGCCGACCATCGACCACGACCCGACGTTGCCGGGCGTTCAGACCGTCCAGATCGTCGACAACACCCAGACCACCGGCAGCCTCACCGCGTCCGCCCGCGGCACGTCGACGGGCACGACGGTCGCCAAGGCCACACCCGCGATCGCCACCGTTGCATCACCGGCCACCCTGATCGGTGGCGCACTCAGCGACACCGCCACCGTGACAGGGCGGGTCAACCAGGTCGAGGGAGCGACGGTCACCTTCAACCTGTACGCCGCTACCGACCCCACCTGCGCCGCGACGCCGGTGTTCACGTCCACGGTGCCGCTGGCGGCCAACGGGACGGCAACGTCGAGCGCGTTCACACCCGCAGCCGCCGGCAGCTACCACTGGATCGCGACCTACAACGGCGACGCCAACAACAACGCCGTCAGCGGCACCTGCGGCGACACCGGCGAGACCGGCACGATCACGCAGGCGAGGCCCTCGATCGCCACCCTCGCCTCGCCCTCGGTGGTGCGTGGCAACCCGATCACCGACACGGCCACCGTCAGCGGACGGGTCAGTCCCGTCGCCGGCGCCACGGTCACCTTCAACCTGTACGGCGACGGCGATCTGGGCTGCATCGCCGCCCCGGTCTTCACCTCGACGGTGCCGCTTGCCGCCGATGGCACCGCCACCTCCGACTCCTACACACCGTCGACAGCGGGCACCTACCGCTGGATCGCCACCTACAACGGCGACGTCAACAACGCCGCCGTCAGCGGCGCCTGCGGCGAGGCCAACGAGACGGTCACGGCCACCCCGGTCAACCCGCCAGGGTCGGAGAGCCCGTTGCCGAGGGTGGGTAGCGCATCGCGCCGCGAGGCCGCCCTGGGTGGGCTGATGATGGTGGGCGGCTGGATGCTGCTGCTGCCCGCACGCCGCCGGAACCGGCAGCGCTGACGGCGCGGTGATCAGGACGAGCGCTGCAGCTCGATGCTGAGAGTGCCGCCCGCATAGGTGGTGGTGATCTTCATCGCGCTGCCCGCGCACTCCGCCACGTGATACACGCCCACAGGGTCGGCAGTCGCCCCGAGTGACGCCATCAAGTCGTTGACGGAGACGTTCAGCACCTCTTGCTCGGCCGGGCCGGTGAGCCGGGCGATCACCCTCATCGCCGACGTGTCGCCTGTACCGACGAATTGACCGGCCTCGTCGACGGTCCAGGTTCCTGGAACGACGCCCGTGAACTGCGTCTCCATGCCGATGTTGTTCTTCTCGTCGAGCCAGGCGAACGCAGGCTGCATCGTGTCGTAGTTGGCGATGAACGTGCCGTCGATGCGGAACTCGACGGTCATGCCCTCACCCCCCACCAGCGGCGGCTGATCGCCGGCCGGCGGGATGTTGAGCCGCGTCGCGGTCCACCTACCCGTGATGCAACCGTCGGCCTGACCCGGCACCGACGACGTGGGAAGCGAGGCCACGTTGCACCACTGCTCGAGCGACTGCACCTCCAGGCTGGGTGAGGCGTCCCCCATCGGCCCCCAACCGACGAACACCGACCTGCTGCCCTGCCCGACGATCTCCCTGCCACCACCGCCGGTGGAGGAACCGTTCGGGCACGCACAACCGCCGACCTTCAGGCAGAAGTCGGCGGCAAACCCTCCGGTGAAATCCATCTGGTCGGCGCCTTCGAACTGAATGCCACCGAAGCCGTTGCCACTGATCACCAGCACGTCGCCGTCGGCCGCGAGCGCATACACCTGGGCGCCCGACTCGCGCGATGTCGCCGGCGACGGGAACGCGACCGGGCCGCCGTCGCGCACCGCCCGCAGCACCTGCCGACGGGCACCCAACCCCCTGAAGGAGCCGGCGGTCAGCGCGTACGGTGGCCCCCACGAGGGCCGGCCGGCGTAGGAGAGCGCCCACTCCACGTCCAGCCGCTGGCCGGCGGCAGCTCGGACAGTGGCGATGCGGGGAGCCGACAACAGGTCATCGACGTAGCCGTACATCGGCACGCCCAGCTCGTCGACGAGCGCGTACAGGCCGACGGCGTCGTAGGTGCGCAGCTGGATCGGGCGGGTCGGGCTGATGACCCACTCGTTGCTCCACCCCGCGGCGAGGTCGTTGGCCCCACCGGTGTACTCCTCTGCCGCCCACTCGGCGGTGCCTTCGATCACCCAGTTCGGCCCTGGATCGCCATCGTTGACGGCGAACTGGAAGCAGTGGAACGCCTCGTGCGCCATCACGAACAGTCGGAACCTGCTGTCGTACTTCGACGTGTTCACCCGAACGCGGCAGAACTCGCCCGACGCGTCGCTGGTCAGCTGGGCGTCGGCAAGCGTCTCGGCGCCGAACATCCGGGTGCCGGCGATCTCCGCCGGCAGCGCGACGACCTTGATGGGGAACGGCAACGTCCTGCCGAGCTTCGTGGCGAAGTACGTCCGAGCTTCACGGACCGCGGCGCTGAGCTCCTGGAGCAACCGGTCGGTGCCCACCCCGCGGTGGGCGCCGGCGCCCGGGGGCACGTCGTCGACGTCGATCGCTTCGCCCGCCGCGACCACGCCGTCGAACACCGCCAACTGCTCGGAGGTCAGTTCCGAACGATGGTGCTCCAGCGTCTGCAACACGGTCGTTGCCTCGTGGATCGCGCCATCGGGCGCCGGTTCCACTCCGGGGAGCGGCACGAATGCGGCACTGAACAGCGCCTTGGCCCCATCAAGGGTCAACACGCCGTCGGCATCGAGGTATGCCTGCGCCGGATCGAAGACGACGTCATCGGCCACCGTGTCGAGCAGCTCCTCGACGTCTTCCGGTTCCGCAACGTCCGTCTCCGCGGGCGCGGCGTCCGTGGACGCGACGGTGATCGTCGAGCGCACGAAGTCGGTGCCCTCGGAGCCGGGCATCCCGTTCGACCCGCTCCCGCTGCACGCTGCGAGCGCCACCAGCGCAACCACCACTGTCAACCCTTGACCCTGTCGCTTCATGCATCGCATGATGCTCCGCCCGGCACTCACGGGGCCACGAGTCGGGTACTCAATGAGCACCGTGTGGCACACGTCCTCGTTGCCGGTCGGCGCGGGAAGATCGCCCTGGCCCCGCTCTCGCCGATACCCTGCCTTGCCCCATGTCGCTCGCGTCGCTCCCCCGCCTGCTCCGCAACGAGCCAGCGCTCACCCAGGCGTTGGGCGACCCCGACGGCTTCGTCGCGGTCCCGGAGTCGGCCCGCGCACTGGCACTCGCCGCACTCGCGCAGCTCAGCGACCGGCGCCCGCTGGTGATCGCATGCCCCACGGGCACCGATGCAGGCCAGCTCTACGACGACCTGGTGCAGTACATGCCCACCGGCGATGTCGTGCTCTTCCCGGCCTGGGAGACGCTGCCGTTCGAACGGGTCAGCCCCAGTGTGGAGACGATGGGGCACCGCATGGAGGTGCTGTGGCGCCTGCGTAGCCACGACCGCTGTCCAGCCATCGTCGTGGCCGGCGTGCGCGCCCTGCTGCAGCAGCTGGGGCCCGAGGCCACCACCGTCGACCCGATCCACGTGGCCAAGGGAGCGGTCCTCGACCCAGACGCCTTGATGGCCCGGCTGATCCACTTCGGCTACCGCCGCGAGGAGCTGGTGGAGCATCGCGGCGAAGTTGCCCAGCGCGGCGCGATCATCGACATCTTCCCCTCCACGGCCGATGCGCCCATCCGCATCGACCTGTGGGGCGACGAAGTCGATCGCCTCACCGAGTTCGCCGTCAACGACCAGCGCAGCACGCTCGATCTCGCCGACACCTACGTGTTCCCCGCCCGCGAGCTGATCCCCACCGACGACGTGAAAACCCGCGCTGCGGCATTGGTCGCCACCGAGCCCTGGGGGCGCGAGCAGTGGGAACGGCTGGCCGAGGGAACCCTGTTCGACGGAATGGAGAGCTGGCTGCCCTGGTTGGTGAGCGAACACCAGCTGCTCACCGACGTGCTGCCCTCCACCGCCAAGGTCGCGCTGGTCGAGCCGCGGCGCATGCGCGACCGGGCCAACGACCTGCTGGCCGAGGAGGACGACCTCGCCCGCGCCCTGGCCGGCACCTGGGCCCGCGATGCGAGCAAGACGTTCCCCCGCTTGCACGCCGACACCGACCGCCTGTTGGCGAGCGGCCAGTCGATGTGGACCATCAGCAACGCTCCCGAGCACCCCGACTCACCGATGGTCAACGCCAGCGGCTGGGGCCCGGTGGTGGGCGACGGCGAGGGCCTCGCCGGGAGGCTGCGCGAGCTGCTCGCCGACGGCTACCGGGTCGTCGTGGCCGCCGACGGCGAGGGCTCGGCCCAGCGCATGAGCAGCCTGCTGCTCGACCGCGGGTTGTCGTTCGCTCCCGTCGGCCCCGACGCCGACCTCACCAAGCCCGGCGGTTACATCGCCACTGCGC
>JBAVTH010000336.1:0-8034 GCA_049696035.1 Ilumatobacteraceae bacterium | reverse complement strand
AAGGAGCACACCAATGACCAGCTTGAGCGATCGCCCCAACACCGCACTCGTCGTGGTGGATGTGCAGAACGACGTGGTGGCCAACGCACACGAGCGCGACGCTGTGATCGCGAACATCTCCACGTTGGTGCACAAGGCGCGCGCCGAACACGTGCCGGTGATCTGGGTGCAGCACAGCTCCGAGGAACTGCCCGAGGGCACCGACGGCTGGCAGTACGTCCCCGAGCTCCCCGCCGCCGACGGAGAACCGATCGTGCACAAGCGGCACGGCGACAGCTTCGAGGACACCAACCTCGAAACCGAGCTTGCCGAGCGTGGCGTCGGGCGCGTGATCGTCACCGGCGCACAGACCGATGCGTGCATCCGCGCGACCCTGCACGGTGCGTTCGTGCGTGGGTACGACACGGTGCTGGTGAGCGATGCGCACACCAGCGAGGACTTCTCGGCCTACGGCCTGCCGCCAGTCGACAAGGTGATCGCCCACACCAACATGTACTGGACGTGGCAGAGCGGCCCCGGTCGCACCGCCTCGGTGGTCGATACCGCGTCGGTCAGCTTCGACGGCTCGGCAGCCGAGGTCTGACGTTCCGCGGAGGGCGCACCGTCAGGGCCGTGGCCGGACGAAGCGGGTGAAGTGGATCGGCGGAAGGTTGGTGGAGACCGTTGTCCAATGGTCGCCGGCGTCCTCGGTGACCCACAGCGAGCCGGTGGTGGAACCCATCGCCAGCACGTTGCCGGTGGCATCGACATCGAGCGCGTGGCGGTACATCAGGTCGTAGGCGTGACGCGAGGGGAGGCCTTCGCCGAGCACGTCGAACGACCTGCCACCGTCTGTGGTGCGACTGACCACGAGCCGACCGTCGACGGGCACGCGCATCTCGTCCTTCACCGCCGGCACGAACCATGCGGTATCCGGATCGGTCGGGTGTGCCACTACGGCGAAGCCGAAGACCGCCGGCGGGCGTTCGGTGATCTCCACCCAGTTGCGGCCGCCATCGGTGGAACGGAAGACGCCGTTGTGGTGCTGGTTCCACACCACATCGGGCCGGCCAGCGCAACGAGCGATGCGGTGCGGGTCCTGCACGATGGTGGTGTACTCCTCGCCCGGCGGCATGTACTCGTTCCGCATGCCGTGAGTGGGCGCCCAGGTCTCGCCGCCATCGTCGGTGATCCACGCGCCTCCGCACGAGACTGCGATCAGCACGGAGTCGGCGTTGCGCGGATCGACGCTGACGGAGTGGATGCCGGGGAAGTCGTACCCGCCTCCGAACCATTGGGTTCGCTCGGGCATGTCCCACAGCGACCGCACCAGCGACCAGGTGGCACCGCGATCGCCGGAGTGGAACAACCCGCCGGGAATGGTGCCGCACCACAGTTCGTCGGGACGGTCAGGATGGCCGTTCTCCAGGGTCCACAGCAACTGCACGGTCCAGGGCCACGGCTCCTGCGTCATCGGCGAGACATCTGTCGCCCCGGCGGGACGAGTGGGGTACGCGGGTGCACCGATCTCCTTCCATGGGCCGCCGGCATCGCGCCGCCAGATGTGCGAACCGAAGTGGCCGGTACCGAGCGCGGCGTAGATCGCGCCGTCATGGCCCATCAGGCCCGCGGTGACGGGCTCACCGAGGAAGTCGACATGGTCGATCTCCCAACCGCTCGCGCCTCGCTCCAATGTGAACAGGCCCTTGCGGGTTCCTACCAGCAGTGACATCGTCATCCTCCGGACAGTGCTTGCATCACCGTGATCTCGGTGGTGGGTTGAACGGCATCGGTCTGTGTGGCCGGGTCGCGCAGTTGCTCGCTGTTCACGAACACGGCCATGTGGCGGCGGACCCGCGCCTGGTCGTCGAGCACGTAGGTGCGCACTCGCGGATGCAGCTCGAAGTACGCGGCGAGACACTCCGCAACCGTGGCGCCCTCCACGGTGGCCGACGGGCACTCGACATGGCGGCGCAGGTTCTTGGTGAACGTGATCGACGGCACGTCGCGACGTTAGCGTTCCCCGTCGGCGGCCGATCTCCGGTGCGGCCGGCGGAGCATGGAGCACACATGGCGCTCAGAGTGCGGCGATGCCCGCCTTGAGTGCGGCCAGTCCGTGGCGGCTCACGCAGTATCGGGTGCGAGGCCCCTCGATCTCGCCTTGCACGAGCCCGGCTTCGCGCAGGATCCGGAGATGCTCCGAGACTGTCGACTGCGCCAGACCGAGCTCGAGCACGACGTCACCGGTGATGCAGGTTCGTCGCTCGTCGAGGACCCGGAGGATCCGAACGCGAGCAGGGTGGGCGAGCGCCCGGGCCATCCTCGCCAAGGTGTCGTCGTCCGGAGCCGGCACATCGGAGGCGGGAGCGACGATGTCGCAGCGCTGCTGCGGTGCCCGGGCCGGCCGCCGGGCGCTGGTGGTCGGGCTCATCAGCCATCGCCTCCGCGCCGGGTGCCACGTTCGGCGAGCGGGTACCAGCGACGTTTCGCCCACAGCGCCACGTAGACGAGGCTGACGAGCACCGGGACTTCGATGAGCGGGCCCACGACCCCGGCCAGCGCCTGGCCGGACGACACGCCGAACACGCCGATGGCGACCGCGATGGCGAGTTCGAAGTTGTTGCCGGCGGCGGTGAAGGCTGCTGCGGCGGTGCTCTCGTACGGCAGGCGCAGGCGCATCCCGAGCAGGAACGTGCCGAACCACATGAGGACGAAGTACGCCAGCAGCGGCAGCGCGATGCGGGCCACCTGCCAGGGGCGGTTGGTGATCTGGTCGCCCTGCAGCGCGAACAGGATGACGATGGTGAACAGCAGCCCGTAGAGGGCGATCGGGCCGATGCGGGGCAGGAAGCGCTGTTCGTACCACTCGGTGCCCTTGCGGCCTTCTCCGATGGTGCGCGTGAGGTATCCGGCGGCGAGTGGGATGCCGAGGAAGATGAGCACCGACTTGGCGATCTGCCAGATGCTGATGTCGATGCTGTTCGTGTCGAGGTGCAGCCAGCCCGGCAGCACCTCCAGGTAGAAGTAGGCGAGCAGTGAGAACACGAGCACCTGGATCAGCGAGTTGACCGCAACGAGGACGGCGGCGAGCTCGCGGTTCCCACCGGCCAGATCGATCCAGATGAGCACCATCGCGATGCACGGGGCGAGGCCGATGATGATGACGCCGGTGCGGTAGGCGGCAAGGTCGGGCAGCGTCAGCCATGCAAGTGCGAACATCAGCGCCGGCCCGATGACCCAGACGATGGCCAGCGTCATGACGACCGGCCGGCGGTCGGCCACGACGGCGCCGATCGCGCGGTAGCGCACCTTGGCCAGCACGGGATACATCATGGCGAACAGCCCGATGGCAATGGGCAGTGAGACAGTGTCGAGCTTCACCTTGTCGAGTTGATCGTTGAGGTCGGGGAAGGCCCGGCCGAGCACGATGCCGATGACCATGGCCAACCCGATCCAGAGCGGCAGCAGGCGGTTGAGCGTGGACAGGCGCGCGATCGGATCGTCGCCGTCGGACACGCCGGCCGACATCGTCTCGGTGTCGCTCATGACGTCGGACCTCCTCCGCTGACAATCGTCGAACGACGATGAATGTAGCGGCCGGCGTTGCCTTCCGGCGACGAAATCGGTTATCGTCGATTGACGATGAAGTGATGGCGTGAGAAAGAGGAGAACCGCGCGATGAGCACCTCGACGGCGACGTCCACCGAACCGTCACCGCGATCTGACGTGCGGCGTTGGATGCCGGTCGCAGCGGGAGCAGTGGGCTGGTGGTCGCTCTACCACTGGAACCGTCCCTTCTGGGACTGGCTGATGTACGACGTCTTCGGCCTGCGCGCGCAGAGCCGGCTCGGCGAATCGATCCACTTCTTCTTCTACGACGTCAGCAAGATCGCACTGCTGCTCACGGGGGTCATCTACCTCGTCACCGTGTTGCGCAGCTTCATGTCGGTGGAGCGCACTCGTGCCCTGCTCGGCCGCCGTCGCCAAGGTGTCGGCAACGTCGCGGCCGCCGGTCTGGGGGTGGTCACTCCCTTCTGCTCGTGCTCGGCAGTGCCTGTCTTCATCGGCTTCGTAGCGGCTGGTGTGCCGCTGGGCGTGACGCTCAGCTTCCTGATCGCGTCGCCGATGGTCAACGAGGTGGCGATCGTGCTGCTGTTCGGGCTGTTCGGTTGGCAGATCGCAGCGCTCTACGTCGGCTTCGGGTTGCTCATCGCCACCGTCGCCGGCACCGTGTTGGGCAAGATGAACCTCGAGCGCTGGGTCGAGCCGTTCGTGTTCGAGACCAAGCTGCGTGGCAAGGTCATCGACCCCGCTGCAGGGCTCACCTGGGACGACCGCCTGCAAATGGCTCGCGAGGAAGTCGTCTCGATACTTCGCAAGGTGTGGCCTTATCTGTTCGTCGGCATAGGGCTCGGCGCCGCGATCCACGGATGGGCGCCGGAGAACTGGTTCGCCGACCATGCCGGCGGGCCGCTGGGCGTCCCCATCGCCGTCGGGTTGGGCGTGCCGCTCTACTCGAATGCTGCGGGAGTGCTGCCGCTGGTGGAGGCGCTCCACGACAAGGGTCTCCCGATGGGCACTGTGCTCGCCTTCATGATGAGCGTCGTCGCACTGTCATTGCCGGAGATGATCCTCCTGCGGCGGGTGCTCAAGCCCAAGCTGATTGCCACCTACGTCGGTGTCGTCGCCTTCGGCATCCTGCTCACCGGTTACCTGTTCAACGCAATCATCTGAAGCTGCGGCGTCGAACCCGCGCAGATCAAGGAGAACATCATGGAGATCAAGATCCTCGGCACCGGCTGCGTGAAGTGCAACCACCTGGAAGCTGCCGCTCGTACTGCCGTCGAGGAGCTCGGCCTCGGTGTGGAGATCGAGAAGGTCACCGACCCCGGCGAGATCGTGTCCTGGGGCGTGATGTCGACGCCGGCGCTCGTCATCGACGACGAGGTCGTCTCGGCGGGCAAGGTGCTCAGCGCCGCCGAGGTCAAGCAGCTGCTCGCGGCACGCTGAAGGCGGCGGCAATCAGCCGATGGCTCCGCTCAGATGCCGATGAGGTGGGCTGGCCGTCAGCCCCAGACGAGTCCCAGGCGCTCCGCAGCCCGCTCGATCGCGTCCACCAATCGATCGATCGACCCGTCGCACGCGTCCAGGTCGGCAGGGGAGAGGAGCAACACGTTCCCACCGTCGGTCTCGGCAACCACCACCGGTGCCGCGCCGGCTGCGATCTCGCGCACCGCGTGCGGCTGGTCGTTGCGATGGTGCGTGTCGAACGGCACGGGAAGACCGGCTCTGCAGGCCTTCCAGTCGGACCGCTCCCGCACCGCGCCGTGGGTGATGTCGCACAGCGAGCAGTGGCGACGGCCGAGCCGTGCGCCCACCCAGTAGGAAACCTCGCCGCGCAGGGTGCTGTCGGCGTCGTACACGCCGACGAGCCTGACGATCCGTGCTGTCGGTGCCGTGTTCGGGGAGGCCATTGCCACAGCATGGCCGATCAGGTGTCGCCTGTGGCTTCGCGAGCGTGGCTTCAGTCGCCCTCGATCGAGGCCAGCGACACGCTCACGTGCTCCGGCAGTGGCGTGAGGCGCAGCGTGAGCAACCACGTGATCGCCACGAAGCCGGCTGAACCCCACAACGCGAGAGCGAGCCCGCCCCACAGGTACAGCACGCCGGAAAGCAGCGTGCCCACCAAGCGACCGGCAGCGTTCGCCGAGTAGTAGAAGCCCACGTCGAGTGCAACGTCGTCGTCGTCGGAGTAGGCGAGGACGAGATACGAGTGCAGCGATGAGTTCATCGCGAACACCGCTCCGAAGACGATCAGCCCGCCCACCACGGCAGCGGTTGTCGCGACATCGAGCCCCACTGCGAGCGCGATGAGCCCGGTGACTCCGGCGAGGATGAGCGCCCAGTGCCGGGCGGCACCCACCTCGTCGACAGCGCCGCCGCGGCCGAGGATGCGCGGCGCGAACGACTGCACCATGCCGTAGCCGATCACCCAGACGGCGAGGAAGCCACCGACGCCTCGGTGCGACCAACCGAGCTCGTCGGCGAGGAAGACGGGAAGCGCGACCACGAACCAGATGTCGCGCGAGCCGAACAGGAAGAAGCGGGCCGCCGACAGCCGATTGATCGACTCCGACTTCGACAGCACCGATCTCAGAGGTGGCTTCTTCTTCGACTTGCCGATGTCCTCGTCGAGGAAGATCAACAGGGCGACCATGGTGACCGCGAGCGCACCCGCCATGGCGAACAGCGCTGCGTCGTAGCCGATCCACGACAGCAGGGCGGCCCCGAGGAAGAAGCCGACTCCCTTCAGTGCGTTCTTCGAGCCGGTGAGGATGGCCACCAGTCGGAACAGGGCGCCGTCGCCATCGCCGGCAACCGTCTTGACCGCGCTCTTCGAGCTCATCTTGGTGAGATCCTTGGCGATGCCGGACAACGCTTGGGCCGCCATCACGAACGCCACTGCGAACCACTGCTGCCAGCTCGGCTGCTCGAACGTCAGGGCGACCAGCGCGATGATCTGGACGGCCAGACCGGCGACGAGCGTGCGGTTGAGGCCACGTCGAGCGCCCACCCAGCCGCCGAGCAGGTTGGTGAGGATGCCCATGAACTCGTACGCCAGGAACAGGAACGCGATCGCTACGGGCGAGTAACCGAGCTCGTTGAAGTGCAGCAGCACCAGCATGCGCAGTGCCCCGTCGGTGAGGGTGAAGACCCAGTAGCCGGCGGTGACCAGCACGTAGTTGCGCAGCTTCACGCTCCGGCCTCGTCGTGGAGGGCCGCAGCGACCTTGGTGGCCAGCTCCACCATGCGGAACGCGTAGCCGTACTCGTTGTCGTACCAGATGAGCACCTTCACCATGCGGCCGTCGATCACCATCGTCGACGGCCCGTCGACGATTCCCGATCGGGTGTCGTTGGTGTAGTCGGCCGACACGAGCGGCCGATCCTCGAAGCCGAGGATGCCAGCCAGTGGACCAGCGGCCGCGGCGCGCAGGAGATCGTTGATCTGCTCGACGGTGACGTCGCGGCTCATGGTGAACACCGAATCGGTGAGCGAGGCGTTCAGCAGCGGCACGCGCACCGCGATGCCGTTGAGCTTCCCGGTGAGCTCGGGGTAGATCATCGTGATCGCGGTCGCGGAGCCCGTGGACGTGGGGATCAGCGAGTTCAGCGCAGACCGAGCGCGCCGCAAGTCCTTGTGCGGCGCGTCGACCACGACTTGGGTGTTGGTGACGTCGTGCATCGTCGTGATCGCGCCTCGTTCGATGCCGACCGACTCGTGCAGCACCTTCACCACTGGGGCAAGGCAGTTGGTGGTGCACGATGCGGCGGTGACGATGCGATGCACGGCCGGGTCGTAGAGGTGATCGTTGCAGCCCATCACCACGTTGAGCACTCCCTCGCTCTTCACCGGGGCGGCGACGACCACCTTGCGCACCCCACGACCGAAGTACGGCTCGAGCAGCGCGCTGGTTCGAAAGGCGCCGGTCGACTCGATGACGACATCGACGCCGTGTTCCTCCCACGGCACCGCTCCGGGCGAGGTGTGCTCGGAGAACGTGACCTGCGAGCCGTCGATGAGCAGGCCGGCGCCGTCGGTGCTGACGGCGCCCTGGTACCTGCCGTGCACCGAGTCGAACTCGAGCAGGTGGGCTGCGGTGGCGACTCCACCCTTGTGTTCGTTGACGTGGACGAGCTGCAGACCTGGTTGGAACCGCAGGGCGCGCACGGCCAGCCGGCCCATGCGACCGAAGCCGTTGATGCCGATGCGAACGGTCATGGTTGCAGTCCTTCGGTTCGTGGTGTGTCGGAGACGATCGAGGCGATGCGTTCGTCGAGGTCGTTGAGCGTGGAGTCGAACGCTGCGCGCGTTCCGGCAACGACCGGGTCGGGAATCGACCAGTGCCACCAGCTGTCGGCCGGGTCGAGGTCCTCGTGTGCTCGGTCGCAGACCGTGACCACCTGAGTGCCGGCCGCGATCTCGCCGACCAGCTGCGGCACCGCATGGCCGAGCGCGAGCCCGGCTCGCCGCGCGGCCGCAACGGCGCCGCGG
>JBAVTH010000335.1:0-2302 GCA_049696035.1 Ilumatobacteraceae bacterium | reverse complement strand
ATGTAGAGCAACTGCACCTCCGGGCGAACGATCGGCAGCCCGCCGACGCCGATGGTGGTGACGTCGGCCAAGGGCCGGCTGATACGACGGTCACGGCGGAAGTACCACGTCGCCCGGTCGGTGGTCTCGGGGGTCTCGGTGGTCTCGGTGGTCTCGGTGGTCTCGGTGGTCTCGGTGGTCTCGGTGGTCTCGGTGAAGATGTCGAACTCGAACGTCGCCGACCGCGCCTGCAGTTGAAACGCCGGCGGGCGCAATGGATGGCCGCTCCACGAGCGCCACCCTTCGCCGGGCGGGTCGAGGCAGAACAGCTCCCATCGTGCGCACAGCGAGTCGTGCACGGCGGCCTGGTCGCAACGCTGCACGACGACCTCGACGTCGTGGTGCTCACGAGTCTGCTCGCCCAGCCACAGGTCGATCGCCCACCCACCGGCGACCGCCCACCACACGCCGACGTCGCGCATCGCTTCCGCGGTCGAGGACGTGGCGTGCATCCGCAGAGTCTCGCGCTCGCACTGTTGGGGCTGCGGCTGCGGCTGCGACGTCATCGAAATCGAAATGACGAGACCCGGCACGGTGCGCCGCCCCGCCCGGACAATCAACCGAAAAAGACCTTGCATTACGAACACACGTTTGCTACTATACTTTACATGCGTGACGCACTCGATCTTCTCGACCTGGCAGCTGATGCCATCGCGATGATCGACCCGCACACGTGCACCGTCGACGACGTCGCTCACGGTGCACTCGGCCTGCAACGGCACATCGACCGGATGAGGGGCCTGCACGCACGGATCGTGTCAGCCGCCGATGCCGCCCGGGTGTGGCAAGGCTCCGGGGCGCGCAACATCGCCGACTGGCTCTCCGGGCTGACCAACACCTCCTACGGCGACGCCGTCAGCCGCGTCCGCCTCGGCGAAGCATTGGACCGGTCCCCCGAGCTGGCCGACGCGGTCGATCACGGTGAGGTCACCGCCGCCGCCGCCGAAGCGTTGCACGACGCCGTCACCACACCACCTCCGAACGCCGACGTGAAGGGTCTTGTCGACGCCGTCAAGGGCGCCGGGCCACGCGACGCCAAGGCCGCCGCCGAGAAGTTCCGCGAGATCCACGCCACCGAAACACCCGAGCAAACCGAAGAACGGCGCTACCAGCAACGTTCGGTGAAGTCGACACCCGCAACCGACGGATTGGTCACCACCACCGTCGTCCTACCCATCCTGGAATCCCGCGAACTGCACCAGGCGATCTCCCACATCGCCGGCAAACCATCCGAGGGCGACGGTCGCAGCACACCACAACGCCTCGCCGACGGGCTCATCCAACTGGTCAAGGCCTACGCGGCCGGCCAGGTGACCGGCGGTCGCGAGAAACCATCGATCCTCATCACCATCAACGCCGACGCCTTCACCGGGGTCTCCGACCAGCCCGGTGTCACCGCGCACGGCGACCGCATCCCCGCCCACATCGTGCGCCGCCTCGCACAGCACGCGAACCTGCAACGCGTCATCCACGCCGGCAACACGATCCTCGATCTCGGCCGCGAAGTCCGCTACGCCACCGACGCCCAGTACAAGGCACTCCTCGTCCGCGACGGCGGGTGCCGTTGGCCCGGCTGTCACATCCCCGCCGCCTGGTGCCAAGCCGACCACCTTCTCGCGTGGGAAGACCACGGGCTGACCGACCTCGACAACCTTGTCCTGTGGTGCAGCCACCACCACCGCGAAAAGCACCGACCCGGCGTCACCATCATCGGCAACGCGCACGCGCTGCAGCTCCTGCTCGCGAACGGCACCCTCGTCGACTGCCCGCCACGTGGAGCCACACGACACGCACGACACGCACGAACAACACCGGCGGCGGCCTGAACGCACGGAACCCGGAAGCACCCACCCCGCCCAACCGCGGCAGGACGGACCCGGCAAGCGAACCCGCACCCACGGCACCCACAAGGCCGTGGGCATCCGTGCGTCACCGGTTCCGGGGCTCCGATTTCGGCCGATTCGCCGCGGGAGGGCAGACTTCAAGCACCTCGCAACACGTGGTTGCCGCAGGCAAGGAGCACCCCCATGTCCGACCCCACCACCACTGCAGTCATCGTCGATGCCGTTCGCACTCCGCTGGGCCGCCGCAATGGCAAGTTGAAGGACTGGCACCCCGTCGACCTCGTCGCCGAGACGATGAAGGCGCTCCAGGAGCGCACCGGCATCGACCCTGGTCTGGTCGACGATGTGATCATGGGCTGCGTGATGCAGGTCGGCGAGCAGGCCGTCAACGTCGGTCGCAACGCGGTGCTCGCCGCCGG
>JBAVTH010000334.1:0-2382 GCA_049696035.1 Ilumatobacteraceae bacterium | reverse complement strand
CGTCTGGATCGTGTGCCGCCTGGGCCTCGACGCGCGCCACCACTGGTTGGACCACGTCGGGGAGATCGGCGAGCAGCGCCGAATCGAGGATGTGCACGAGATCGGCGAGCGCGCTGGCCGCATCCGCCTGCTCCAGCAAGCGGTGCGCGGCGGCAGCCTGCACGGTGGTGCCGTGCGCGGACAGCTCGATCACCCGGATCGTCAGCTCGGGCTCCCAACGCAGCGCCCAGGTCTCGCGGAACGTGCCGCTGCTCCCCCGCCCCTCCTCCACCACGCCCCCACCGACACCCAGCGCTCGTAGGCGGTGCAGCAGCACCGACCGCGCCCGCCCGTTGGGAGCGCGCACATCGAGCTCCACGGTCTGCGCATCGGCGCTCGGCTTGAGTCGCACCTTGCGCTGCTGTGCGGCGACGTCGCGGGCCAACGGCACCTGCGGCGCATCGTCGGGCACCTCACCGATGGCATCGCCGACGACCAGCTCACGTTCGATCAGCGCCAGGCCGGTACTACCGGCCATCACCGCGTCGGCGGCATCCATCACCTCGGCCAGGCCGGGCCGCGGTCGCTGCCGCAACGCCGCCAACGCGCCTGCGGTGCGGGTGGCGGCAATCAGGTGATCGGGTGATGCCGACATGCCACGATCGCGCAGCAGGCGAGCCGCCTCCACGAACCAGCGACTGACCCCCGACGGGCCGGGGTGGCGGAACACGTGCGCGTACCAACCGGGGCTGCGCACTCCGGCGCCGTAGCCGGTGGTGGTGGCCAGACGGCGATGCGTCCATGGCACCCAGCTGACCCCTACCTTCACCTTCGCCAACCCGCGCAGCGTGCGGGCATCCACCGCCGCCGGAGGCAACGGCGAGGTGAGCGCAGGGACGTGCCATGCCCCGCAGACCACTGCGATCCGTTGGTGGCCGGCGGCCAGGGCGGCGCGCAAGGTCTGACGCATGAACGCTTCGCGCTGGGCCTCCCCTACCGAGGCGGCCTCCCAGCCGCCGCGCACGGCAGCCATCGCCTCGGCGACCGCCTCGAACGCGGGCGCGCCATCGCCACGGTGCTCGATGACGTCGTCCCACCAACGCTCGGGGTCGGGATCGCCGGCGGCAGCGGCAAGCGCGGCAAGTGGGTCGCCCACGGGGTGATCGGCCAGCACCAACTCGCCGTCGTCGCCCGGCGAACGAGCCAGCGAGTGCAGCAGTGGCAGATCCATTGCCTTCACCGTCACGCCGTGGCGCTGCGCCCAGGTGAACGCGCACCACTCCGGGCTGAACTCGCCGAACGGCAGGAACGCGGCCCGATGCGGCTGGTCGACCACGTACCCGAGCAGCGCCACCGGCGGCACGAGGTGCTCGTGGCCCACCCACGACAGCGCTGCCTCACAGTCGGCCGGCAACTCGACCAGCACCACCTGCGGTTGCAACGCATCGAGTGCGCGCAGCACCGACCGGGCGGAGCCGGGGCCGTGGTGGCGGATGCCGAGCAACTGCACGACCGGCAGCTGCACGACCGGCAGCTGCACGACCGGCGCGCCGCCGCCTGAGCCGGATGGCGCGGCGGAGGTGGTGTTGTCGGCCAGTTCCGTCACGCGAGCGCGGACACCACGTCGGTCTGGCTGAAGTCGTCACCGACGAACAGCAGCGGCACCCCGAGCTCGATCGCCAGCGCATAGGCGAAGCAGTCGCCGAAGTTGAGGCGAGCCGGATGACGCCCTCGTCCGAACCGTCGCCATCCATCGAGCGCGACACTGGCAGTCGCGGCGTCGACCGGTCTGACCTCCGCACCGATCCGCAACAGCAGCGAATCGAGTTGCACCTTGCCGGCTGCGCCAAGGCGCGATTCGATCACCATCGAGGCTTCCACCAGCGTGACGGCACTGATTCGCCATGGCTGCAGCGCCTCCAGCCGCGTTTGAATCTGCTGCCAGCCCGGCTCGCCGAGCAGCACAGCGATCAGCGCCGAGGAGTCGACCACGCTCATGACGGCAGGCCGTGCTGGTCGTAACCGAGGATCTCGTCCTCGGTACGGTCGTCGAGGACCGGCAGGGCGTGGGCGCGCGCCAGGATGTCGTCGAGCGAGGTTCGGCGCAGGCGAGCGCGCCGCTCGTCGGCGAGCCGGAGCTCCAGGGACGTGATGACGGCATCGGTCAGCGTTTCACCGGTGAGAGCGGCCAGCTCGCGGGCGAGTTCGTCGGCGCGATCGTTCTTGATGCTGAGAGCCATATCTAGAATTCTACCTCCACTTCTACCTTAGTACCAGTGTCTCCACCGACCGTCAGAGCTCGCGACACGCCTCGTAGAAGCCTGACCACTCGGACCGGTCGCGCACCACGGCCTCCAGGTACTCGCGCCACGCAACTTGGTCGTGCACCGGATCCTTCACCAC
>JBAVTH010000333.1:0-6649 GCA_049696035.1 Ilumatobacteraceae bacterium | reverse complement strand
CGCTCAGGGTTCGTGCAACTGCACGAAACGGCGGCATGATGGCCGCTTCATGTTGATCCGACTGCTGCGCACGCACCTCCGGCGCTACCGGTCGCTGCTGATCGCCGTCGTGCTCCTGCAGGCGGCTCAGACGGCAGCGGCACTCACCCTCCCCACGCTCAACGCCGACATCATCGACAAGGGCGTCGCCACCGGCGACACCGGCTACATCTGGCGCCACGGCGGCCTCATGCTGCTGGTCAGCCTGGTGCAGATCACGTTCTCGATCGCCGCCATCTACTACGGCTCGAAGGTGGCCACCGGCTTCGGCCGCGACGTGCGCGGCGCACTGTTCCACCAGGTCACCGAGTTCTCCGCACGCGAGGTCACCCACTTCGGCCCGCCCACCCTCATCACCCGCGTCACCAACGACGCCCAACAGGTGCAGACCCTCGTGCAGATGACCTGCACCCTACTGATCGCGGCTCCGCTCACCGCCGCCGGCGGCCTGGTGATGGCCCTGCGCGAAGACGTGGAGCTCACCTGGATCCTCGCCGTCGCGATCCCCGTGCTGGTGCTCTCGATCGGCACGGTCATCTACAACATGGTGCCCACCTTCCGGCGCATGCAGGAGCGCACCGACGAGATCAACCGCGTGCTGCGCGAGCAGATCACCGGCATCCGCGTGGTGCGCGCCTTCGTGCGCGAGCCGTACGAGACCGATCGCTTCGAAGGCGGCAACGACCTGCTCACCCGCACGGCACTGCGCGGCGGCCGGCTGATGGGCCTGATGTTCCCGACGGTGATCATGATCGTCAACCTCTCCAGCGTCGCCGTCATCTGGTTCGGCGCGAACCGGGTGAACGCCGGCAACCTGAAGATCGGTGCGCTCATCGCGTTCCTCACCTACCTCACCCAGATCCTGATGGCCGTCATGCTGGCCACCTACATGGCGGCACTGGTACCTCGCGCCGCCGTCAGCGCCGAGCGCATCCAGGAGGTGCTCGACACCCCCTCCAGCGTCACCGCCGCCGAGCACCCCGTCACGGCGCTGCCCCCGCACGCATCGCTGGAGTTCCGCGACGCCGGCTTCCGCTACCCCGGCGCCGAGCACGCCGTGCTCTCCGACGTCACGTTCACGTGCACCGCCGGGCAGACCACCGCCGTCATCGGCAGCACCGGCTCGGGCAAGACCACCCTCGTGAGCCTGGTGGCCCGCCTGTTCGACGTCACCCAGGGCAGCGTGCTGGTGAACGGCGTCGACGTGCGCGATCTGGCCACCGACGCCCTGTGGCAGCGCATCGGCCTGGTGCCGCAACGGCCCTACCTGTTCAGCGGCACCGTCGCCAGCAACCTGCGCTACGGCAAGCCCGACGCCACCGATGACGAGCTGTGGGAAGCCCTCACCGTCGCCCAGGCCGCCGATTTCGTGCGCGCCATGCCCGCCGGGCTCGACTCGCCCATCGCCCAGGGCGGCACCAACGTGTCGGGCGGCCAGCGCCAACGGCTGGCCATCGCCCGCGCCCTCGTGCGCAAGCCGGAGGTGTACCTGTTCGACGACTCACTGTCTGCGCTCGACATGGCCACCGACGCCCGGCTGCGCGCCGCGCTCACGCCCTACACGCGTGAGGCCGTGGTGCTGATGGTGGCCCAGCGCGTCACCAGCATCAAGCACGCCGATCAGATCCTGGTGCTGGAGGACGGCGAGCCGGTGGGCCTGGGCACCCACGACCAGCTGCTGATCGATTGCCCCACCTACGTGGAGATCGTGCAGTCGCAGCTCACCGCCGAAGAGGCTGCCGCATGAGCGGGCACGACGACGCCGACGACCTGAAGCAGCCACCGGCGCCACCCACCAGCACCTCCGAGATGCGCGGCGGGCGGATGAGCACGGTCGGCGTGCCCACCGAGAAGTCGAAGGACTTCGCCGGTTCCAGCAAGCGGCTGTTCCGCCGCCTCGGCCCCGAGCGGCCCAAGGCCTACCTGGTGCTCACGCTCGCCATCGTCAGCGTGGCCCTCGTGGTGTCGGGCCCCAAGATCCTCGGCCACGCCACCAACCTGATCTTCGAGGGCCTGGTACGCCGTGCCCGTGGTGGCGCCGGCATCGACTTCGCCGCGCTGCACCTCACCCTGTGGATCGCGGTCGGGCTCTACCTGCTGGGCTACCTGCTGTCGTACCTGCAGGCCTACGTGCTGGCCGGCGTGGTGCAGCGCACGATGTACCGCCTGCGCGCCGACGTCGAGACGAAGCTGCACGCGATGCCGCTGTCGTACCTCGACCGCCAGGCTCGCGGCGATCTGCTCAGCCGCGTCACCAACGACATCGACAACGTGGCCCAGAGCATGCAGCAGTCGCTCAGCCAACTGCTGCAGGGCACGCTCACCATCGCCGGCACCATCGGCATGATGCTGTGGATCTCTTGGCAGCTGGCCATCGTCGCCATCGTCACCGTGCCGATCTCGCTGCTGCTGATGAAGCAGATCGCCGGCCACTCCAAGAAACGGTTCATCGCCCAGTGGAAGCACACCGGCGCGCTCAACGCGCAGGTGGAGGAGACCTTCACCGGGCACCCGATCGTGAAGGCGTTCGGCCGCCAGAAGGAGGCACAGGCCCGCTTCGACGCCACCAACGACCAGCTCTACGAAGCCGGGTTCGCCGCTCAGTTCATCAGCGGTTGCGTGCAGCCGGCGATGGTGATGGTGGGCAACCTCAACTACGTCGCCATCGCCGTGTTCGGCGGGCTGAAGGTGGCCAACGGCTCACTCGGCCTCGGCGACGTGCAGGCCTTCATCCAGTACTCGCGGCAGTTCGCCCAGCCGCTCACCCAGACCGCTTCGATGGTCAACGTGCTGCAGTCGGGCATCGCCTCGGCCGAGCGGGTGTTCGAGCTGCTCGACGCCCCCGAGCAGAGCACCGACGCTCCCGCCACGCTCGATCCGCGGCCTGCCCAGGGGCGGGTGGAGTTCGTCGACGTGTCGTTCCGCTACCGCGACGACACCCCGCTGATCGAACACCTGTCGCTGGTGGCCGAGCCCGGCCAGACCGTGGCGATCGTGGGTCCCACCGGCGCCGGCAAGACGACGCTGGTGAACCTGATCATGCGCTTCTACGAGCTCAACGGCGGCGCCATCCTGCTCGACGGCCGCGACATCTCACAGATGCCACGCGCCGAGCTGCGCGGCGAGATGGGCATGGTGCTGCAGGACACGTGGCTGTTCGGTGGCACCATCCGCGACAACATCGCCTACGGCAACACGGAGGCCACCGACGAGCAGATCATGGCCGCCGCCAAGGCCTGCTACGTCGATCGCTTCGTGCACTCGCTGCCACTCGGCTACGACACCGTGCTCGACGACGAAGGCAGCTCGGTCAGCGCCGGCGAGAAGCAGCTGCTCACGATCGCCCGCGCGTTCCTGTCGAACCCGACGATCCTGATCCTCGACGAAGCCACCAGCTCCGTCGACACCCGCACCGAGGTGCTCATCCAGCGGGCGATGGCCAAGTTGCGCGGTGGTCGCACCAGCTTCGTCATCGCTCACCGCCTCTCCACCATCCGCGACGCCGACACGATCCTGGTGATGGACGCCGGTCGCATCGTCGAGCAGGGCTCGCACCACGACCTGCTCGTGCGCCAGGGCGCCTACTTCACGCTCTACAACGCCCAGTTCGCCGGCGCAGCCGCCGAGGTCTCGTAAGCGCCGATCGCGACCGCTGACGCTTCTCGCTAGAGACCGTGTCGGCGGCGGATGTCGGCGACGCCGGCTCTGAGCTCAGCGAGCTTGATCCCCGGCACGGCGAACACCCATGCACCGCTGGGATCCTCGACGCGGAGCAGGGCCGTGCGGTCGTGCCGCTTGAAGAGGAACGCCAGCACCCCGAACAACAGGACCCCCGGAAGGGACACGTGCTCCGAGGTCACCTCGGCATCTGCGGAGATCGCTCTCACGTTGCGCCACGGGATCGATCCGAGGATCTCCTGTGATCGCAAGAAGGTGACTCCTTCGTCGTCGAAGAGGACGTCGATGCCGGCGAGCGCATGGGGAGCGGCCGGATGCCCTCCGATGTACTCGAGGTCACGCAAGACGGGTGCACTCCCACGTACCGACGAACCCATGGTGTGATCCTACGCAGCCCGGCCCGGCCGCCGGCCGCGCTGCGCCGTCAGCCGGCCGCGGTCACCGTCACGTGGGTGTCGTTGAAGCAGGCGCCGTTGATGAGCGCGTCGCCGGTCGCAGGCGTGAGGGTGTTCACGCCCCATCCATCCATGTGGTTGCGCAGCCACACGCCCTTGGCCATCACCGCCACACCCGGCCGAGTGTCGGCACCGATCGCGAGCGGCACCGTGATGCTGCCGGCAGCGCTGGTGACGCGCACCGCCTGGCCGGCCACCAACCCACGATCGCCGGCATCAGCGGGGTGCAGCAGGATCGCCGGCGAAGGGCTCTGGAACTCGCCGAACATCGAGTTCACCAGCTTCGGCGTGGCGGGTGAGATCAGCGTCAGCGAACCCTCGGCCGCCGGCACCGGGACGAACCGCGGCACGCCCTGCACCGGGTCGACCAACCGGGCCCGTCCACCCTCGGGTGCGGTGTCGACGAACTGGTGCGACGGCACCTCGGCCTCGCGTGGGCCGAAGTCGGCGACTGCGATGGCCCGGCCGGGATCGGCCCAGTCGTACCCGAACGCCCGCGCCAGGGCCAGCCCCGTCGCGTCGTTGGAACGGCTCTCGCCCACCCGGTCGATGACCGCGACGACCGGCAGCACGGCCAGCGACCCGTAGCCCGAGTTCACGTCGTCGATCTCGAAGCTGGTGGTGGCGGGCAGCACCACATCGGCGTAGCGGGTGGTGTCGGTGAGCACCTGCTCGTGCACCACCGTGAACACGTCGTCGCGGCTGAACGCAGCGACGACCGCCTGCTGATCCGGGCACATCACCAACGGGTTGGCGCCTTGCACGAACAGCACCTCGCACGGGTCGGACGAGCCGGGCGCCATCCACTGGCCCACCTGGTGCAGCGGCAACGACCGGCGCGACGGCCCGGAGAACGCCTCCTGCGGCCAGCGGGTGCGCGGCTTGGCGGCACCGGCGGAGGTGGACCCGATGACGCCGCTGCCCTGCTGCACGAAGTGACCGCCCAACACGGGCAGGGCGAGGATCGCCCGGCAGGCCGCGCCGCCGTTGGCGTTGCGCTCCTGCCCCCAGCCGATGCGCAGCATCGTGGGCCGAGTGGTGCCCCACCATTCGGCGAGCGTCGTGATGTCGGCGGCCGCCAGACCGGTGACCTCGGCCGCTCGTTCCATCGTCCACTCGGCGGCCGCGGCGAGGAACGCGTCGGCTCCTTCGGCGTGCGCGGCGACGAACTCGCGATCGAGATGGCCGTTGGCGGCCCAATGGTTGGCGATGGCCAAGGCGAGCACGACGTCGGTGCCGGGACGGATCGCCAGGTGCAGGTCGGCGCGTGCGGCCATCGCTGTCGCCCGCGGGTCGATCACGACCACTCTCGCGCCGGCTTTGGCGGCCTGCTGCACGAGCGGCGGGAAGTGGGTGTTGCTCACCGTCGGATTGGCGCCCCAGACGACGACGAGCTTGCTGTGCACCACGTCGCGCGGATCGGCCGACGCCATGTCGCCGTACACGCTGTCCCACGCCGCGCCCATCGTGGCCGCGCAGATCGTGTGCTCGGCGATCGTGGCGCCGGCGGCCGCGAAGAACGCCTCGGTGAAGCTGGCCCTCTCCAGCACCGCGGCCGACGAGTTGTAGGTGAACGCGACCACGGCCTGCGGGCCCTTGCGGTCGATCGCTGCATGCATGCGGCCGGCAACCAGTTGGAGTGCTTCCTCCCACGTCGCCTCGCGGAACTCCCCGGCGCCTTTGGGCCCGGTGCGCACCAAAGGGGTGAGCACGCGCTCGGGCGCGTACACCCGCTGAGCATGACGCTTCACCTTGGCGCAGATCCAGCCGTCGGTGAAGGTGTTGTCGGGCGAGGCATCGATGTTGGTGATGCGCCGACCGGCGCTGGTGGTGGTGACGGTGACTGCGAGGGAGCAGGCGTCGGGGCAGTCGAGCGTGCAGGCGGTGTGGACGACCGACGTGGCGCCGGCTTCGTCGATGACAGTCATGGTGCCCGGTCTAGCCGTTGGCCATCCGCCGGGCAAGGGCGCTGGCTGGTGCTGTGGGCACCCCGTCCGATTCGGTGGGCCTGGGGCCCTCCCCGACCCGCCATGCTTCCGGAAGCACTCGGCAGGTCACAGCGCCACGAACACGCTTCCGGAAGCAGCGCCGCCCGGCCACGCACTCCCGGAGGCGGCGCTCGTCGACCGCACCACCTAACCTGCTGCACGATGATCGCAGTGGTGGTGGTGCGCGCCGGGCAGCTTCCGGCAGGCGGTGCGGAGGCCGTGGCCGAGTGCGCCGGGCGTGCCCTGCTCGTCGGTTCCGGCCTCGCCGACGCAGCGGCCGAACTGAGCGGCATCGCCACGGAACTGACCCTCGTCGAGCTGGGCGACTTCCTCCCTGCGGCATGGGCCCATGCCATCGCCCCGCTGCTGACCGCGCAGGACGGCATCGTGCTGCCCGGTTCGCCCGACGGCCGCGACCTCGCGCCGCGGCTGGCAACGCTGCTGCACCGGCCGCTGCACGCCGGCGCCACCAGCATCACCACCCAGCGC
>JBAVTH010000332.1:0-4984 GCA_049696035.1 Ilumatobacteraceae bacterium | reverse complement strand
CATCTGCTTGGGCTTGATCGGTTGCGGTGACATCTGAGTTCGGTTCCTTGAGACGGGGTGCGAGGCGAGTGGGGTGAAAAAGCAAGAAGCCCCGGCCGTTTCGGCTGGGGCGTGCGGGCAAGCGCGAAGTATGTGGCGCTTGCCCTACATAAGCAGAAGGAGGCCACGGGTGCGAGTCACGGGTGCAAGTCTGCCCAGCCGCCTGTCGTTTGTCAACGCCGGATGACGAGAGACCGGTCCGGCGGATGGCCGACGCCGGGCTGGTGGCCATCGTCCCGGGGTCATCAGCCCCTCTCGCGCCGGCCGGGACCGCGCGTGCGCGCTGCTCACGCTGCGGCGGGCACGGTGTTTCTTGGAGGTGTTCGTCGACGCTGCGCTCGGGTGTGTGCCGAACGCGACCCAAAGGGGCTGCATGTGACGGCGCGTGCCGGCGAGATGACCGGTCTCACCGGTGTCGACGCTCCCCTAGGAGCGGCCCGAGCACGCTGAGGGTCTGCTGACGCCGAACGGTGGTCGCCCAGGCCTGCTCGGCGGGCTCAACCGTCGACGAGGAAATTGGTGAACTGCCAGGGGTCGTCGGCGTCGACGTGGTGCGCTTCATCGCTGAAGCGGGCGAACAGGTCGCGGCGGCTGGAGACGGGGTCCCAGTCGCTCGGGCCGGAGTGCAGCTCGCCCAGGTAGCGGCGGGCGACGCCGAGCACGGTCTCCCACGGCAGGTCGTCGGGCACGCACACGCCCTCGTTCGGGTTGGCGATCATCCAGGCCACCGCACCGACGATGCTGCCCGCCACCTGCACGGTGGTGGCGCTCTGGTGGGGGAGGATGGCGCGGGCGTCGTCGATGGACAGCAGCGAACCCGTCCACCAGCTCTTGTACGGGTGGCCCATCAGCAGCACGCCGAGTTCATCGCGCCCGCTGACGATCTCGTCGTTGAGGATGCGCTGCTCGGGCTGCATCTCCCAGCCGCGCATGCGCAGCTCGAGCACGCTGTTGATGGCGGCGTCGGATGGGTGGTAGGCGTAGTGCACCGTCGGGCGGTACACGGCCTGCCCGTGGGCGTCGAGCACCGTCAGGTGCTCGCTCATCGTGAACGATTCGCCGTGGCGCACCACCATGCCGCGGATCTCGCCACTGGGCACCCAGCTACGCACCCACGTCTCGATGCCCGGTCGGGCGATGCAGATCTGGTTGCACGGGCCTTCGCCACTGTGCACGAACGCATTGGCGGGAAGGCGGCGCTCGTGGGTGCCCCAGCCCATCTCGGCCGGGGCCACGCCCTCTTCGTACAGACCGTCGACCGACCAGGTGTTGACGAACTCGTTCGGGCGCTTGGGCACCGAGGAGATCTGCGTGTCGCGCTCGGAGATGTGGATCACCTTCGTGCCGGTCAGCATCGCCAGGTGGTGGTAGAGGCCACCTTCCAGCGCGGCCTCCATGGCCCGCACGTCGGAGGCCAGGCCGTCGGACAGCATGCGGGTGGCGATCTCGCCCAGCGCTTGCTTGGCGAAGTGGCTGACGAGGCCCGGATTGGCGCCGTGCTCCAGCACCGCGGTGGCGCCCTTGTTGTCGCCCCAGGCGGCCTTCATCCGGCGCAGCCGCATGTGGCGCACGTACAGGGTGCGGGCCAGCGGCGACGTGGCCGCGAGATCCTCGTACGGGTCCCAGACCTCGACGCTCGTGTTCAGGTAGCGGACTCCGTGATCGCGGCACCACTGCAGGATCGTGGGGTTGTCGATGTTCCACGCCAGGTCGAGCAGCAGATCGCCGTCGCCCACGCGGGCAGACAGGAATGCGTCGAGGTTGTCGGCCGTGAGGCGATCCTGCTCGTAGGTCACGCCGGCGGCGAGCGACGAGGCGATGCGCGCTCGGTTGTCGACGAAGTCGACGATGGTGACCCTGGTCGGGTCGATCTCCAGATCTCGAATCAGCAGCGGAACGGTGCACTGGGCAACCGAGCCGCAACCGAGCACCAGCACCCGCTCAGGGGTGCGGCTCACCGGGTGGACGTCGGTGCCAGCGCAGGTGCGAGCGCAGCGAGCTCGCAGTCGATCGTGGAGGCCTCGGCGGCAGCGTAGAGGCTCTGCCAGTCGTAGGAGACGCCCTTGCGACCGTTCTGGCTGAAGTAGGACTGGCTGGCATCAACAGTGGTGCTCAGAGTGTTCATCGCTGCGTCCTTTCGAGACGTAGTGGGGGTGAGATCGCTTCCTTTCGGCCGGTCCTTCCGGCACAAAGCGATGCGACAATAACGACCCCGGAACCTCGTTGCTACTTACTGATGCAGCAGACAGTGATGCTGATGAGTCGGTCAGCGCGACCGACTGGTCACACAGCGGTGGCCGGCTGGCGCCGGCGACGGGCGACGAACAAGAAGCCGGCGCCGGTGCACACCAAGGCGGCGGCCGTGATGACCCACGACCGGGAGTTTGCGCCCGTCTGCGGCAGCTTCGAGACGTTGAACACGGTGGAGGCGGTGGCGCAGCCGTCGCTGGTGGCCATGACCGAGTAGGCGCCCAACACAGAGGGAGCCTTCAGGGTGACGGTGGCGATGCCGGCCGAGTTGGCGATGGCGGTGAGCACGATCACCGGACCACCGCCGGGTGGGGTGATGGTGAACGTGACGACATGACCTGCGCAGGCCGCGAAGCCGGTGGCCGTGATCACGACATCCGAGCCGACGGTGTAGCTGGACTTGTCGGTGGCAACACCGGTGCCGCCCGGCGGGTAGGCCTGGGCGGGCCGGGCGATCGCTGTCACCGACAGGAGGATGGTGCACAGGGCCAAGAGCGTGCGCTTGATCATCGGCCGGCCTCCTTCGTGCTCGTGCTCCGGGCATCATAGCCACTGGGCGCCCCAGCGACGATGGCGTCCACGATCAGGGCGTCGTACTTCTCGGGAAGCTCGGGCCACACGGGGGTCACCCTCACGTGGTCGATCGACGGGTGGTGGGGTCGTGTTGCGGCTTCCGTGGCGGCGAGCAGCACCTCATGGAGCTTCTCGCCCGGGCGCAGGCCGGTGTAGCGGATGTCGATTCGGCGGCCCGACTGCTCGATGAGCTGGCGGGCGACGTCGTCGATCCTGACGGGTGCCCCCATGTCGAGCACCATCACCTGGCCGGGCGCCCCCATCGATGCGGCCTGCAACGTCAGGCGTACCGCCTCCCGGCAGGCCATGAAGAACCGGGTCACCTCTGGATCGGTCACGGTGACGGGGCCCCCGTGCTCGATCTGCGACTGGAACGTCTCCATCACGGAGCCGCGGCTGCCGATCACGTTGCCGAAGCGCACCGACACGAACGTGCGGCCGGTGCGGGCGGCGACCGCAGCTGTCAGCTGCTCGGCAAGGCGTTTGGTGCGACCCAGCACGCTGACCGGGTCGGCGGCCTTGTCGGTGCTGATGTTCACGAACCGCTCCACTCCGGCGGCCTCGGCGGCGGCGAGCACGTTGCGGCTGCCCAGCACGTTCGTCTTCCACCCTTCGTCGGGAGCGGCCTCGAGGGCGGGCACGTGCTTCAAGGCGGCGGCATGGAAGACGATGTCGGGTGCATGGGTGGCGAATACCTCGGCGAGCCGAGCTCGATCGCGTATGTCGGCGAGCACGGGCACGACGGCGGGTTGGTCGGACAACGACCG
This sequence comes from Ilumatobacteraceae bacterium, assembly GCA_049696035.1. GTDB lineage: Bacteria > Actinomycetota > Acidimicrobiia > Acidimicrobiales > Ilumatobacteraceae > UBA668. The sequence goes on along the minus strand of JBAVTH010000332.1, from coordinate 1,355 downwards.
GTGCACAGCATGGAGCAGCGAGTCGTCGTGGTCGAGCAGTGCCAGCGACTGTGGGTCCAACTGGGCGATCTGGCGGGACAACTCGGAGCCGATCGAGCCGCCGGCTCCGGTGACCAGCACACGGCGTCCGCCGATCATGGCAGCCACCGCCTCCATGTCGATGGTGACCAGCGTCCGGCGCAGAACGTCCTCGTCGGTGTACGACCGCAGTTCAGCGGTCGAACCGGTGCCCATCAACTGTTGCACGGGTGGCAGCACGAGCGTCTCGAGGCCGGAGCTCTGCGCCGCGACGTGCAGCCGTTGGAGCAGTTCCGCGGTGGCCGACGGTATGGCGAGGACGGCCGCTTGGGCGCGCACGTGTCGGGCGACGGTGTCGAGGTCGGCGAAGCGTCCCATGACCCGCACGCCCATGAGGCGCAGCCCTCGTTTGCCGGGGTCGTCGTCAAGGAGCGCGACCGGTCGGTAGGGGCTGATCGGCGACGACAGCATCGCCCTGATGGCTCGGGCCCCGCCTTCTCCTGCCCCCACGACGACGACGGGTGTCCGATGGCGGGCCGACCGGCTGCGCGCAAGCCGGGCCCGCAAGCGGCGAAGGTAGCGCAGCGTGAGCACCAGCGACCCGGCGGTGGCGGTGGCCCAGACGCAGCGATGACCGAACTGTTCGCCACCGATCAGCTGGTCGGCGGCGATGGACAGCACGCCGGCAAGGCCGACGGTGATGCCCGTGGTGCCGATCTCCTCGAAGCTGAACGGTTGGAAGCGGCGTCGGTACAAGCCCGTGGCGAACCCGGTCGCCACCTGCGCAGCGGTACAGAACACGGCGAGCAGCACCACCCGTCGCGACGTCAGCGGCCACTCCTCGACCGCTGCTGTGAATCCGACGGCGACCGGCCAGCACAGCGCATCGCTGGCGGCGACGACGATCGTGCGCCACCAGTTGTCGTAACGGTTGGCGTCGCTGGTGGTGTGCATGGTCGTGGCAGGAGTGCTCATCATGCTTCCGATCGAGCGGAGGATACTGGGGGTAGGGTGAAACCGATGGTGACCGAAGGCCTGCCCGCCGTGCTCGTGGTCGGCGCCGGCGGCCATGCGCGAGTGTGCATCGAGGCACTGACCGACACCGGGTACCTGGTGGTCGGTTGCGTCAGCAGCGATGGAGACGGGGTGCCGGGTCTGCCGTGCCCGGTCGTCGGTCGCGATGACGACCTCGTGGCGGTGGCCGCCGAGCTGTCCGTACGGCATGTCTTCGTCGCGATCGGCGACAACGCCGCTCGTTCTGCGGCCAGCCGCCGTGCCGATGCGGCCGGGCTCACGCCGGTGAACGCGATCAGCAGGTTCGCGATGCTGTCGCCGGG
>JBAVTH010000331.1:0-5233 GCA_049696035.1 Ilumatobacteraceae bacterium | reverse complement strand
GCCGGCGGGGCTGGTGAGCTCGGCCAGGCGCATCGCATCGCGGTGTTCGCCGAGAACGCCGCAGAGACCGCTCTCGCCCACCTCGGTGGCCTGCTCGCCGGCGCATCGACGGTGCCGGTGAACTTCCACCTCACCGCCTCCGAGGCCGCGTACATCCTCGAGGACTCTGCCAGCCGCATCGTGTTCGTCGGCCCCGAGACCGTCGAGCGCGGCCTCGCCGCTGCACGCGAGGCGGGCATCGAGACCGTGATCGGTTGGGGCTGCGCGGGTGTCGACGGTGTCGTCGACTGGCAGCAGTGGCTTGCCGGTGGGGCGACCACCGACCCTCCCGGCGATGTGGTGCCGCGACCGAACCTGCTCTACACGTCGGGCACCACCGGTCGCCCCAAGGGCACCGAGCTGCCACCCACGATGTTCGCCGGTGGGGTCGACATGGACGAGCACCTGGACCGTCTCGCCAAGGGCACGTTCTCCGGCTTCGGCACGCACCTCGTCGTTGGCCCGATGTACCACACCGGCCCGCTGTCGGGCATGCGTCTGCTGTGCGCCGGCGTGCCGTCGGTGATCCTGGCGAAGTTCGACGCGGAAGCAGCGCTCGCTGCGATCGACCGGTACAAGACCGAGACCACCGTGATGGTGCCCACCCACTTCGTGCGCATGCTGGCGCTGCCCCAGGATGTGAAGGCGAAGTACGACGTCAGCTCGATGCGCCTCGTCGCCCACACCGGCGCCAGGTGCCCGATCGACGTCAAAGCCGCGATGATCGAGTGGTTCGGCCCGGTGTTCAACGACGCCTACGGCGCCACGGAGGTCGGCACGGTCTGCTCGATCACCAGCCAGGAGTGGATGGAGCACCGGGGCTCGGTAGGCCGCTCGATCGGTCAGTTCACTGCGCTGATCCTCGACGAGGAGATGCACGAGTTGCCCTCGGGGACGGAAGGCCGACTGTTCTTCCGCGACGCCACCGGTCGTGGGATCGTCTATCCCCACGACGCGGAGAAGACCGCGTCGTCGAACCCGCAGCCCGGTCTTTTCACGCTCGGCGAGATCGGGTACCTCGATGCCGACGGCTATGTCTACATCACCGATCGCTTCAGCGACATGGTGGTCTCGGGCGGTGCCAACATCTACCCGGCTGAGGCCGAGCAACTGCTGATCGACCATCCGGGTGTGGCCGACGTCGGCTGCATCGGTGTTCCCCACCCGGACATGGGGGAGATGCTGATCGCGCTGGTGATGCCTCGCGACATCGCCGATCCGCCCGCCCCGGCGGAGATATCCGCATGGCTGCGCGAGCGGCTCAGCCACTACAAGTGCCCTCGCGAGTATCACGTCGTCGGCGACCTGCTCCGCAACACGATGGGCAAGATCAACAAACGCCGGCTGCGTGACGCGTGGCTGGCGGGGGAGATCGCGGAGATCTCCACGAGCCCGCTCCTCGACGTCCCCCAACGAAAGGTCTGACATGTCCTCCACCGTTGAACGTGCCTCCCTCGAGAACTCCGACATCTCCGTCGACGAGTTCGTCGCTCGTGCGCGGGAGTGGTTTGCGGCCAACGCAGCGCCGCGGGTCGACGTCACTGCGGTAGCCGATGGTGAGGGTGAGTTCGACGTCTCGGTGTTCGCCGACATGTCGTTCGACGACGAACGGGCGCACATCCTGAAGATCGCCGGATGGATCCAGCGCAAGGCGACGCGCGGCTATCACGCTGTCGACTGGCTGCCCGAGTACGGCGGTCTCGGGCTCAGCCGTGCCCACGCGCGAGCCCTCGGTCGCGTGGAGCGCGAGTTCGAGTCGCCCGGCCGTCACGAACTGATCAGCGTCACTGTCGGTCTCATCGCCCCCACGATTCAAGCGCTCGGCTCTGCCGCGCTGAAGGAACGGTTCATCGCGCCGCTTCGCCGCGCCGAGATCCTCTGCTGCCAGTTGTTCAGCGAGCCAGGCGCCGGCTCCGATCTCGCAGGACTCTCGTGCCGTGCCGAGCGCGATGGTGATGAATGGGTGATCAACGGCCAAAAGGTGTGGAGCTCCGGTGCCCAGTTCAGCCAGTGGGGGGAGCTGATCGCCCGCACCGATCCGAGTGCGGTCAAGCACAAGGGCTTGACGGCATTCATGCTGCCCCTGGATGCACCCGGCGTGGAGGTGCGGCCGATCAGACAGATGAGTGGTGGCTCCTCGTTCTGTGAGGTCTTCTTCAGCGACGTGCGCATCGGCGACGACCTGCGCATCGGCGACGTGGGCGACGGCTGGAACGTGGCCACGACCACGCTGAGTTTCGAACGGGACCACTCCGAGTCCGGAGCGGAGAGCTCGGCCTCGGGTGGCTCGTGGAAGCAGGTGCTCGCCACCGCACGACGGATGGGCGTCACCGACGATCCGGTGATGCGCGACAAGTTGATGAAGATCTACATCCACAGCCGCGTCGAGTCGTTCACGAATCGGCGAGCTGCCGATCTTGCCCGTTCGGGCATGCCGGGGCCGGAAGGGTCGCTGGGCAAGCTGTTGTGGACCGAGGGCATGAATGCCGTCAGCGATCTCATCGGCGACATCCTGGGCGCGCGCCTGCTCGCCGACACCGGGGAGTGGGGCACCTACGAGTGGAACGAGCATCTCCTCGGTGCGCCCGGTTATCGCATCGCCGGAGGCTCCGACGAGGTGCAGCGCAACATCATCGGTGAGCGAGTGTTGGGATTGCCGCGCGAGCCGCGGGCCGACACCGGTCCGTGGAGCAGCATCCCTCGATGAAGCAACGGTGGGACGATCAGCGCACAGGCCGATCTCGGTGAGGTGCTACTTTTCGCGGGCCCGCCTGCCTGCTCAACGTCAGCGATGTCGAGTTTCGAAGGAGCGTCAGTTGTCTCGTACCTCTTCCGTGGGCGTTGGTCACGCCGTGACGTGACCGACTACCTCTACTACCTCCTCGCTGGCACGGGAGCGGGCGCGATCATCGCGGCGTTCGGGCTCGGGTTGTTGATCACCCATCAGGGTTCTGGAGTCGTCAACTTCGGCTTCGGGGCGATGTCGGCGTGGGCCGCCTACGTCTACGCCGACCTGCGTCGCGGCGCCTATCCGTTTCCGTTCCCGGGTTTGCCCGCGCGCTACCACTTCGCGAGTGGTGATGTTGGGTTTCGGTGGGCGTTGTTGCTGGCATTGCTCACGGCTGTCCTGCTCGGCGCGGCGGTGTACCTGCTGGTGTTCCGGCCCCTGTTCCGGGCGCCGGCGCTGGCCAAAGTGGTCGCCAGCATCGGGCTGGTGATCGTCTTCATTTCGCTCATCGAGCGTCGTTTCGCCGAGTCCAAGGGCTTGCGGGTGAAGGCGATCCTGCCCGATGAGCCGGTGACGTTCGCGAAGGGCATCACCCTGCCGCGTGACGGGCTGTGGCTGACAGCGGTGGTGCTGGTACTCGGCGCCGGGTTGTGGGCTGCGTCTCGTCACACGCGGGTCGGTCTGGTCACCAGAGCCGCTGCCGAGAACGAGAAGGGGGCGGTGCTGCTCGGCTACTCGCCGACGTTCCTCGCGGGCGCGAGCTTCGTGCTGTCGTCGCTGGTCGGTGCCTTCGTCGCGATTCTGGCGTCACCAATGATCCAGTTGTCGTCGGGCATCTTCACGTTCCTATATCTCATTCCTGCCCTCGGCGCGGCTTTGATCGGGAAGTTCCGTCATGTCTGGCCGACGGTCGTCACCGGGATGGCCATCGGCATGGTGCAATCCACGTTCACCAAGATGCAGGGCGACATCAGTTGGTTCCCCGAGTACGGCGCACGACAAGGCCTTCCGTTCATCGTGATCATCATTGCCATGGTCGTGCTGGGTGACCGGCTCCCCGAACGCGGCGCGGTCGACACCTGGAAACTCCCGGCCGTACCACCTGCCAAGGTCACCGCGATGAACGTGGCGGTGCCGGTGGCGCTGGCGGTTGGCGGTCTGTTCGTGCTCGGCCCGCTCTGGCGGGGCGCGATCATGACCTCGACGATCGCAGTGGTGCTGGCGCTCTCGTTGGTGGTGCTCACCGGCTTCGGCGGCCAGACCTCACTCGCGCAGATGGCATTCGCGGGTGTCGCTGGCTTCGCCCTGTCCAAGCTCGCGATCCGGTGGGACATCCCGTTCCCGATCGCGCCGATCCTCGCCGCATCGGTGGCCACCGTCTTCGGTGTGCTCGTCGGGTTTCCTGCACTGCGTGTGCGAGGTACCAACCTGGCGATCATCACACTGGCCGGTGGGGTGGCGATCTCCGAGTTCGTGTTCAAGAACCCGGACTACGTCGGCGATGCGTCGACAGGCGGCGCGAAGGTTCCCAACCCGAAGCTGGGTGGTTGGGATCTCGGTTTGATCCTCGGCAACCAAGCGTCGCGACCTATCTTCGGTGTGTTCCTCGTGGTCGTTGCGGTGCTGCTCGCGTTGGGAGTCGCCAACATTCGGCGGAGCGCGTCAGGGCGGCGGATGCTGGCCACTAGGTCGAACGAGCGGGCAGCCAGTGCGGTCGGCATCAGCGTGTCGGGGGTGAAGCTGCAGGTGTTCGCAACGTCGTCGTTCATCGCCGGCATCGGCGGCTGCCTCATCGCGTACCGCTTCGGCAGCGTGTCGGACGCCTCGTTCGGGACGATTGCATCGCTCACAGCGCTGGCCATCGCGTACCTGGGTGGGATCACGTGCGTCAGTGGTGCGGTCGCATCCGGCATCACCGCCGCGTCCGGAGTGGCGTTCTACGCAATGGCGCAAGTCACCGGCAGCCTCGGCCGGTGGGAAGCGCTGATCGGTGGCGTGCTGTTGATCCTCACTGCGGTGCTCAACCCGGAAGGCATCGCGGGAGGCATCAGGTCGAAGGCGCAGGCCGCTCGTGCCACTGCAGACGCGCGCTCGCGGACGTTGATCGCCCCGGGCTGAACGTGGTGTCAGCAGGCGCCGTGCTCGATGTATGGCCCGAGCACGCTCTTCATTCGAAGCGCAGCGGGAACGTTGTCCACGCCGATGACCCGATCGATCTCTTCGTGCAGGTGCCAGATGCGCCGTTCCTGGTAGTTGAGCGGGATGCCACGCAACGCGGGTGACTCCATCGACCGCTGCATCGGTGCCATGTTCTACTCATCCTCGGCCATGATCGTGTTGTACTGGCGGCGACGTTCGATCCAGTGTTCGGGCAACTGTTCGGGATCGAAGCGGTCCGCACCGTTCGGCGGTGGTGCGTAGTAGATCCAGTCCAGCCGCGTGGTGTGCTCGTCGATCGGCCAGAAC
>JBAVTH010000330.1:0-25198 GCA_049696035.1 Ilumatobacteraceae bacterium | reverse complement strand
GTGCTGCACCTGGAGGTGGGCCAACCGGCCACCGGCGCGCCGGCGCCTGCCCGGGCGGCGGTGGTCGCGGCCATGGAACGCGCCGACCCGCTGGGCTACACCAACGCTCCGGGCTCGATGGCGCTACGGCGGCGCATCTGCCGGCACTACGCCGAGCACTACGGGGCTTCCGTCACCGCCGACGAGGTGCTGGTGGTGGCCGGCGCCTCGGCCGGCTTCACCCTGGCCTTCCTCGCCGCCTTCGACGCCGGCGACCGAGTGGGCGTGCTCGAGCCCGGGTACCCGTGCTACCGCAACACACTGATCGCCCTCGGCATCGAGCCGGTGGCCATCCCGGTGGGGCCCGAGACCCGCTGGGCACCCACCATCGAGCTGCTCGACGCCGCCGGCAAGCTCGACGGGTTGATCATCGCCTCGCCGTCCAACCCGACGGGCACGGTGCTCGACGCCGACCGTCTGGCGTTGGTGGCCCAGTGGTGCGCGACGAACCGCGTGCAGCTGATCGCCGACGAGATCTACCACGGCATCACCTTTGGCGGGCCGGCGCCCACCGTGCTGTCGGTATCGCGCGAGGCGGTGCTGGTCAACAGCTTCAGCAAGTACTTCAGCATGACCGGCTGGCGGCTCGGCTGGATGGTGGTGCCGCAGCACCTGCGCGATGCCGTCGAACGGCTGCAGCAGAACCTCTACATCTGCGCGCCGCACATCTCGCAGGTCGCCGGGCTGGCCGCGTTCGACGCCACCGACGAGCTGGAAGGCCACGTGCAGCGCTACGCCACGAATCGCGAGCTGCTCACGTCCGGCCTCGCCGCCGCGGGCATCACCCGCATCGCGGAGGCCGACGGCGCCTTCTACGTCTACGCCGACGTCACCGGTTTCGCGCAGGAGGCCGGCGACTCGATGGCGCTGTGCATCCAGTGGCTCGCCGAGCTGGGCGTGGCCGCCACCCCCGGCCTCGACTTCGACCTCGCTCGCGGCCAGCACTTCGTACGCTTCAGCTACGCGGGCAATGCCGGCGACATCGCCGAGGCCTGCGACCGGCTGCAACAGTGGACCCGATGACCGGCGCACCATCGAACCCTGCGCCACCCACCGCCGGGCCGCTCGCCGACTTGCGGGTGATCGATCTCTCCACGGTGCTCGCCGGCCCGAACTGTGCGCGCTACCTGGCCGACTTCGGCGCCGACGTGATCAAGGTCGAACGCCCCGACGGTGGCGACAGCTTGCGCAACATGGCCTGGCGCGACCCGCGCGACGGCGCCGGCCTGTGGTGGAAGCTGGTCAATCGCAACAAGCGCACGATCGCCCTCGATCTCAAGCGCGCCGACGACCTGGAACTGCTGCGCACGCTCCTCGCAGAGGCCGACGTGCTGGTGGAGAACTTCCGGCCGGGAACGCTCGAGCGGCTGGGCCTCGGCCCCGACGAACTGCTGACGCTCAACCCACGACTGGTGATCACCCGCGTGACCGGCTTCGGCCAGACGGGCCCCTACGCCGGCCGCCCGGGGTTCGCGACCATTGCCGAGGTGATGAGCGGCCTGTCCGCGATCAGCGGGCTGCCCGGCGGCCAGCCGTTGCTGCCACCCATCGCCCTCACCGACGAGGTCACCGGTGTGGTGGCCGCGTTCGCCACCATGGTGGCGCTGCACAGTGGTGTCGGCCAAGTGGTCGACGTGTCGCTGCTGGAGAGCCTGTTCCAGCTGATGGGGCCGCTCATCGGCCTGTACCGCCTCACCGGGCAGGAGCAGGAGCGGTTGGGCGCCGGCCTGCCCTACAGCGTGCCGCGCGGCACCTACCAGTGCAGCGACGGGAAGTGGGTGGGCCTCAGCACGTCCAGTGATTCGGTCGCTGCCCGCGTGCTGCGCGTGTTGGGCGTGGAGGGCGACGAGCGCTTCACCACCTTCGCCGCCCGCATGGAGCACCGCGCCGAGCTCGAAACCGTGATGAGCGAGTGGTGCCGCCGGCACCCGCAGGCCGAGGTGCTGCGCGCGTTCAGCGAGGCGGAGGCGGCGATCGGCCCGGTGATGACGATGGCCGACATCAGCACCGATCCGCACTACGCGGCGCGCGACGCCATCGTGGAGCTGGAAGGCACACCGATGCAGGGCCTGTTGGCGAAGCTGAGCGCCACGCCGGGCACACTGCGTTGGCAGGGCCGGGCAGCCGATGCCGACGGCGACGAGATCAAGGAGAAGGGCTGGAACCGATGAAGGCATACGTGGCAGGGGCGCTGTTCGACGAGGGCGAGCGTTGGTGGATCGAGCAGGTGGAACAGCTCGTGGCCGATGCCGGCTTCGAGACCTTCCTGCCACACCGCGACAACCCGCCCAAGGACGAGTTCAACGTGCGCCAGATCTTCGAGAACGACAAGCGCGGCATCGACGAGTGCGATGTCGTGGTGGCCAGCCTCAACGGCATCATCACCGACGATGGCACCGCCTGGGAGCTCGGCTACGCCTACGCCATGGGCAAGCACCTGATCGGGCTGCACACCGATTGGCGGATGCGGTTCTCCCACGAAGTGGTGAACCTGATGCTGGAGTGTTCGCTGCACCAGATGGTGCGGTCGTTGGACGAGCTGCGGATCGCGCTGGCACAGTTCCGCGCCGCCCAGCCCTAGCGCGCAACGGCCGCCCCGAAGGGCGGCCGCTGCCGAGGGTGGTGTGAGGTGGGACGGCTTACTTGCCGTCACCATCGCTGTCGCCGGGGATGATGCCTTCGATCTTGTCGCCGAGGCCGCCAGGCAGCTTGTCGCCGATCTTCTCGGCGACATCGCCGACCTTGTCCTTGACGTCGCCCAGCTTGTCCTTGACGCTGTCGGGGATCGTGTCCTCGATCTTGTCGACGACGTCGCCGGCCTTGTCCTTGATGTCTTCGGCCATGTCCTTGGCCTTGTCGAGGAAACTCATCGGTGTGCTCCTTGGTGCGGATGGTTCAGTGCGGGATGTCGGCGGCACGCTCCGGGGGGCGGTGCGTGCTGCCGTACTGTCGACGCAGTCGACCGGTTTCGATGACGTGGTTTCGACGAAAATTCGGTCAGGCGCGCAGGCCGATGGGGCAACTGACGCCGGTGCCGCCGATGCCGCAGTAGCCGTTGGGGTTCTTGGCCAGGTACTGCTGGTGGTACGGCTCGGCGTAGTAGAACTCGGTGAGCGGGGCGACCTCGGTGGTGATCTCGCCGTACCCGGCCGCCGTCAGCTGCTGCTGGTACATGGCCTTGCTGGCTTCCACGGCCGCCGACTGCTCGGCGTCGGTGGTGTAGAGGGCGCTGCGGTACTGGGTGCCCATGTCGTTGCCCTGGCGCATGCCCTGGGTGGGGTTGTGGTTCTCCCAGAACACCTTCAACAGCTGCTCGTAGCTCACCTTCGCCGGGTCGAACACGACCAGCACGACCTCGGCGTGCCCGGTGCGGCCGCTGCACGCCTCCTCGTAGGTGGCGTTGGGGGTGTAGCCACCGGCATAGCCGACTGCAGTGGAGTAGACGCCCTCGGTCTGCCAGAACTTGCGCTCGGCGCCCCAGAAGCAGCCGAGGCCGAACACTGCCGTCCGCGTGCCCTCGGGCCACGGCGCGGTGAGAGGCGTACCGAGCACGAAGTGCTGCTCGGGCACGGGCATCGTCTGGTCGGTGCGCCCAGGGAGCGCGTCGTCGGGCGTGACCATCTCGGACTTGTGGCGGAAGAGCATGCGCAAAGGCTACGAGGCATGTGCGAAACGTGCCAGAGCGAGAGGGTGAACGTTCTCGAAACTGCCCCTGACGCCATCGGGGGCGGGGCCGCACCGGCGCGTCAGCTCAGCGAGGAGGCGGTCACCTGCGGGGCGCCGCTGCCCAGGAAGTAGATGCCGGGAAAGCCGGGCGTCTCGAACCCTCGGCTGGGGTTGTGGGCAAGGGTCGACTGAGTGATGCGCAGCTCGCCGGTGCGGTTGTTGGACACGAAGAAGATCGCGCCCCCGCCCTCGTTGGCGCTGTTGTCGCGCACGACGCTTCCGGCCAGCTCGAGCGTGAACCGGTTGCCGTCGAGGTAGATCGCGCCCCCGCTGCCGCCGCCCGGTGAGCCGCCGCGAGCAGGGTTGGCGCCGTTGCCCACCGCGTTGTTGTTGGCGAACACGCTGTTGTAGACCTGCCACGAGACACCGATGCTGGACAGTGCGGCGCCGTTCGAGCAGGTGTTGCCCAGCGCACCGCTGCCACCGAACGTGCTGGTGGCCACGATCACCGGCAGCCCCTCGTACTGGCTGAGCACCCGCAGTGCGCCGCCGCCGAGATCCGGGCCGGTGGCGTCGCAACGATTGGCGGTGAACACGCTCTCGATCACCTTCAGACGGCCGCCGCGCACGAAGACGGCGCCGCCACCACCTCCCTCGACCAGGTTGCCGGTGCTGTTGCCCTGGGTGAAGCCCATGCGTTGGATGGTGAGCTGCGGCTCGGCCTGGTTCTGGCAGTGGGAGGTGGTCCAGACCTGCGCCTGATCGCAGGTGTTCATGTACAGGATCCGGCGTTGGCCGCCACCGCTGAGGGTGACCCTGCCGCCGCCGTCGAGCACCACGACCGGCGAGGTGTTCACCACCTTCGCCGTCTCCGTCATGAGGATCGTGACCGGCGACGGCCCGCAGTCGAAGGTGATGATGCCACCGAGCGCCACCGCGGCGACGACCGCCGCCGATGTGCAGCTGGCGGGCGTTCCCGTGCCCACCACTCGCGTCGGATGGGAGGTGTCGATGGGCAGGGCTTCGGCGGGCAACGGTACGGCGCCCGGGTTCCCCGTCGGTGGTGTCAGCCGCACCGCGACCGCGCCGGCGACGGCCGGACCGTCCAATCGGGTGACGGCAGTCGGGGCCATGCGCGCGGGTGCTGCGGTGTCGGCCGAGCTCGGCCAGGCCGCGCCGAACGCCATCAGCGCCGCAACCCCTGCGAGTGCGCAACCACGAACGACCATGGCACCAGTATCGCCGACCCGCGACCGGCCGCGGGTTCGGGCAGCTGGCCCGCTGCGGGCGGTAACTTGGGCACTCGTGGTGCACTCCTCCGTTCACATCCGCAAGTTCGCCGCCCACGACGTGCACCCTGTGCTCGCGCTGAACAACGCGAACGTGCCCGAGCTCAACGAGCTCGACGCGGCCGAGGTTGCTCGCCTGGCTGCGCTCGCCGAGACAGCGCTGGTGGCCGAGGTGGGCGGCGAGTTCGCCGGCTTCTGCTGGGTGATCGGGCCGGCGCAGCCCTACGGCAGCCTCAACTACGGCTGGTTCAGCCGCCAGTACGAGGAGTTCCTGTACCTCGACCGCATCGCGGTGCACCCCGATTTCCGGCGCTTCGGCATCGGCCGCGCGTTCTACGACGCGCTGGTGCAGCAGTTCACCGGCGCCTGGCCGGTGCTCACCTGCGAGGTCAACGTGCGGCCGCGCAACGACGCGTCACTGCACTTCCACCACTCGATCGGCTTCCGCGAGGTCGGCCAGCAGGACACCGACGGCGGCAACAAGACCGTCAGCCTGCTCGCCCTGCCCCTGGGCATCGACGAGGGCTAGGCCGGGGCCAGCGGGCGAGAGCCGCAACGCCGACTCACTCGTCTGCACTCATCCAGGTGACGGTTGGTTCGGCGCCAGCGCCGGCCACACGGGGCTGAACTCGACGTAGCCGGGGCGCGGCCGGCGCGACGGTTGCAGCGGCCACTCCGGGTCGTTCCACACCGGGTCGTCGGTGGACGGGTAACGGGCGTAGAGCCATCCCGACAGCACGTAGATGAGCTCCTGGCGCAGCAGCGGCTTGTGCTCGCCGACGCGGGTGTAGTCGTGCAGCATTCCCAGGGTGATGCCCACCGCGGTGCGGGCGACCAGATCCACCTCTGCCGGGGGCACGTCGGGCACCCGTGCGACCACGACCTGGCCGACCATGTCGATCATGCTGCGCTGCAGCGCGCCGCCCTTGCTGTTCGCCCCACCGGTGAGGGCAAGGGCCACGGTGGCCGGATTGGCGTCGATGTGCTCGCAGAGCGCACCCACCACCCTCTTGACCAGCAGCGGGGTGGACGTGTCCGCTCCACTGCCCAAGGCCGCACCGAACACCTGCACCATGCGCTCGACGCAACGCTCGACCAGCGCAGCGACCACGGACGGAATGTCGGGGAACCAGTAGTAGACGCGGCCGATGGACATGTTGGCGCCGGTGGCGAGCTCAGCCGCCGTGAAGCTGACCTGCCCGTCTTCGTGGATGAGACGCTCCGCCGCGTCAAGAATTGCGTCGATCGACTGTTGGCTGCGTCGTTGACGCGGAGCTGTGCGTAGTTCCTGCATCGCTGAGCACCTTACGGCACGCAGCGGCCTCCCCTACGATGGGGCGATGCGAGTAGCCGCGATCCAACACGACATCGTCTGGAACGACCGGTCGGCCAACTTCGCCCGCCTGGCCCCGATGATCGCTGCTGCCGCAGCCGGAGGGGCCCGGCTGGTGATGCTCACCGAAACCTTCTCCACCGGCTTCGCGGTGGACAACCCCGACTTGGGTGAACCCGAGGGTGGCCCGTCGGCCCAGTTCTTGGTCGCGCAGGCTGCGTTGCACGGCATCTGGGTGTGCGGCAGCTGCCCCGAGATCCCCGCGGCCTCCGACCCCGCCGACACCCGGCCGGCCAACAGCTTCGTGCTGGCCGGGCCCGACGGCACGGTGCATCGCTACCACAAGATCCACCCGTTCACCTTCGGCGGCGAGGATCTCCACTTCCGCGCCGGCAGCGGCTTCGTGCAGGTGGAGGTCGAGGGTGTTCGCATCTCCCTCTTCGTGTGCTACGACCTGCGCTTCGCCGACGAGTTCTGGGGCCTCGCGCCCACCACCGACCTGTACCTGGTGCCCGCCAACTGGCCCGAACCCCGCCGGTTCCACTGGATGGCGCTGCTGCAGGCGCGGGCGATCGAGAACCAGGCGTATGTGATCGGCTGCAACCGGGTGGGCGAGGGTGGTGGCCTCACCTACGTCGGCGACAGCCGCATCGTCGACCCGCTGGGCGAGCTGCTGGCCACCGGGTCGCAGGGTGAGACGATCCTCTTCGCCGACATCGAACCGGCCACCGTGGCCGCCGTGCGCGACCGCTTCCGCTTCCTCCCCGACCGGCGCTGAGCGCGGCCGGCGCCGCGTCAGCCGAGCGTCTTCAAGCGGGCGACGGCTTCGTCGATGACATCGAGGCGCTTGCAGAACGCGAACCTCACCAGGTGCCGCCCGGCCACCTTGTTCGCGTACAGCACCTCGTTGGGGATCGCCACCACGCGGCAGTGCCGTGGCAGCGCCCGGCAGAACGCCATCCCGTCGCCGTCAGGCTGCAGCGGGCGGATGTCGACGGTCACGAAGTAGGTGCCGCTCGTGGGGAACACGGTGAAGCCGGCCTCCAGCAGGCCGGGCAGCAGCCGGTCGCGCTTGGCCTGCAAATCGGTGGCGACACCCTCGAAGAACGCATCGGACAGGCCGAGGCCCAGCGCGATCGCCGGCTGGAACGGGCCGCCGCTGACGTAGGTGAGGAACTGCTTGGCGGTGCGCGCGGCCTGCACCAGGGCCGGTGGCCCGCACAGCCAACCGATCTTCCAGCCGGTGGCGTTGAACGTCTTGCCACCGCTGGAGATGCTGAGCGTGCGGTCGCGCATGCCCGGCAACGACGCCATGGCGATGTGCTGCGCACCGTCGAACACGAGGTGCTCGTACACCTCGTCGGTGACGACGATCAGGTCGCGCTCGATCGCGAGGTCGGCGATGCACTGCATCTCCTCGGTGCTGAACACACGCCCTGTCGGGTTGTGTGGCGTGTTGAGCAGGATCAGCTTCGTCTTCGGGCTGACGGCTGCGCGCAGCTCGTCGGGGTCGAAGGTGTAGAGCGGAGGGCGCAGCAGCACCGGGCGGGCGATCGCGCCGGCCAGCGCGATGCACGGTGCGTAGCTGTCGAACATCGGGTCGAGGACGACGACCTCGTCGCCGGTGTCGAGCAGGCCCAGCAACGCGCCGGCGAGCGCCTCCGTGGCGCCGGCGGTCACCAGCACCTCCCGGTCGGGGTCGTAGGTGAGGCCGTAGAAGCGCTGCTGATGGTCGGCGATGGCCTGGCGCAGCACCGGCATGCCGGGCCCGGGCGGGTACTGGTTGAGGCCACCGTTGATCGCCGCGATCGCGGCATCGAGCACCTCGCGCGGGGCGTCGGTGTCGGGGAAGCCCTGGCCCAGGTTGATGCTGTCGGTGGCGAGCGCCAGGCCGGACATCTCGGCGAAGATGGTGGTGCCGAAGCCCTGCAGCTTGGCGGTGAGGAACGGCTCTCGTTGCGACGGCACGGTGGCCACGTTACGGCACCGGCGCTGCGGCCGCAGCCGTCAGACGACGACCAAGGTGCCCACCATGGAGGGATGGATCCGGCACCACACCGCGTACGTGCCCGGCCGGTCCACGGTCAGCGTCGCTGTCGCATCGGCGCGCACGTACGCCTCGAAGTCGCCTTCACGATCCGTGAACGTGTGGTCGGCGCCATCCATGTTGACGATGGTGAACGACTGCCCGGCGATGACCGCCGCGGCGAGCTGGAACTCGAACAGCTCGATGACGACCGGAGATGGCGGCTCGGTCGTCGCGGGCCCGCCGGCCTCCGCCGTCGGGGCAGCGGACGAGGTGACCGGGACGGTGATCAGCGCATCGTCCGGATCGGCCGCGCAACCGACGAAGCCGAGCACGGCCGCGGCCGCCAGGACTGCGCGCACGCCGATGGGCCGTTCAGCCGAGGAGGTTCTCGGGGCCGAAGCTGTGCGGCAACAGGCCCTCGAGGGTGAACGTCGCCCGCAGGCCTTCGGGGCCACACGAGTAGATCGGGGTGTCGAGCGCGGCGAACTCGCGGATCTTCTGGCGGCAGCCGCCGCAGCAGGTGCCGATCATCTCGCCGTTGCTGATGGTGAGCACTTCCACGATGTGGCGCTCACCTGCTGTCACCATGGCCGCGATCGCGCTTGCCTCGGCGCACCAGCCCTGCGGGTAGGCGGCGTTCTCCACGTTGCAGCCGGCATAGACGCGGCCACTGCCACTGCGCACTGCGGCGCCGACCGGGTAGTGGCTGTAGGGCGCGTGCGCGTTCGCATGTGCCGCGAGTGCCGCATCGAACATCTCCTGTTGGCCGGGCGTCATGCCCCGGACACTAACCCGGCCGGTTGGGGTCGCATCAGCGGTCGAGCGTGGTCTCGTCGACGAGATGAACCTTCCAATCGTCGCCGACCGTCACGCTCCATTCGTCTGTGAACCAGACCTGCTCGCCGGGCAGCACCACCGGTCCGTCGTGGGCGGCGCCGAGCGCCGGCTCGATGCTGACGATCGCGCCGTTCACGACCTCGATGCGGTGCACTCCCACACCACTTCGGTCCAGGTGGTCGTCGAGGCCGGCCTTCGCGAACAGCTCCACGGTGTACAGCGCTCCGTCGTGGCCCTGCACCACCACCACACGGGTGCCCTTCCCACCGATCGACGGGGCCAACTGCACATCGGCAACGCTCCACGCCACCTCGACATCGGCGGTGGGCAGCCAGCCGGCGAGGAACAGGTTCACGGCCAACGTGCCCGGGGCATCGCGACGGGCGGGGTCGGCCTCGCGCGGCGCGGCGCTGTTGCTCATCACGTCGAGCCCGCTGAGGTAGCGGCCGGCGGCGTCCGTGCCGCTGTGCACCCAGCCCAACGTGTGGCCGATCTCGTGCTCCACCAGGTCCATCGGCGGCTGGTCGCCCCAGTCCGCGTGGAAGTCGCTGGCACCGACGTACGCGGCCCTCCGCGACAGCGCCACGGCGCAGGCCCCCGCCGATGGGCACGGGTCGCCACCGGTGCCGAAACCGCCCGCCTGGTCGGCTCCGTGCTCGGCGTCGGCCACCACCAGGACGGCCTCGGCAGCAGGGCCGGCGGCGGCGATGGCGGCATCGACGCATGCCTGTGGCTGATCGTCGCGACCGATGGTCACCTCGCCGCCGGCGGTGAACACCGGCCGGTACGCGCCGTGCGACAACTCGTCGAAGTACGCAGGCACTCGGGCCGCGACCGCCGCGGTCACCGCCACCGGTGTCAGCGGCAACCTCAGCGGCAGCCCCCCGTAGATCGCCGCGGTCGTGTCGGCCGGCACGTGGCAGACCCACACCTCGAACGGGTCGTCGCCCTGGGTCCGCCAGCCGCCCGCCGACGGCGTGGCCAGTAAGGGCGCCAGCACGCCATCGCCGGGCGATGGGCCACGCGCACCGCCACCGCAGGACGCGACGGCCACCCACGCGGCAGCCATTGCGGCTGCTGCGTGCACCGTCGATCGTCGCCACGCCATGAGGGGCAGGCTAGGTGCGGCCACAGCCCTGCCGCATGGCAGCATGGCCCCATGAAAGTGTCTCCCACCCGGCAGCGACTGCTCGGCAACCCCGTGTCGCGCACCATCCTCTCCATCTGGGGTTGGCTGATGATCGGTGTCGTCGTCATCGTTTTCGTGCCGCTCACCTTCATCGTGTTCGTCACGACCGCTCCCTTCGACAGGGGCCGCTACTGGGCGGGGTTCACGTTCCGCCGCCTGTGCGTGGTGCACACGTGGCTGAACCCGTTGTGGAGCTTCCGCACCAGTGGCCTCGAGATCACCGATCCGCGACGGCCCTACGTGGTGGTGGCCAACCACGAGAGCTTCGCCGACATGCTGCTGATCTCGCACCTGCCGTGGGAGATGAAGTGGCTTGCCAAGGAAGCCTGGTTCAAGTACCCGCTGGTCGGCTGGCTGATGATGATGGCCGGCGACGTCAAGATCATCCGCGGCAACAAGCAGAGCATCGTCGAGGCGATGAAGGACTGCCACGACCGCCTCGACAAGAAGGTCAGTGTGATGCTGTTCCCGGAGGGCACGCGCAGCCGGTCCGGCGAGATGGGCGAGTTCAAGGACGGTGCGTTCCGCCTTGCGATCGAGACCGGCTGCCCGATCCTGCCGATGGTGGTCGCCGGCACGCGCGAGGCGATGAACCCGGGCGATTGGCGCTGGAACGTCACCAGCGCCGAGGTTCGGGTGCTGCAGCCGATCGAGACCACCGGCCTCACCAGAGCCGACGTGGGCGAACTGCGCGATCGAGTGCGCGCGATCATCGTCGACGAGCTCGCCACCATGAAGGACTGACGTGCCTCGCCTGTTCGCCAGCGACGACGACCGCGACCTCGTGCGCGCAGAGCGCGACGTCCGCGCGGCCTTCACCGGGCTCGACCTCGACCTCACGTCGCTCGCCGCGGTCTCCAACATCTTCCGTGCGGCCACCGCGGTGCGCAACCACATGGAGGGCGGAGTGTTGGCGCAGCACGACCTCAGCTGGAGCGCGTTCACCACGCTGTTCGTGCTGCGCGTGTGGGGCGAGATGGATGCCCGTTCGCTGGCGGTCGAAGCCGGCGTCACGGCCGCCACCCTCACCGGTGTGATGAAGACGTTGGAGGCGCGGCAACTGCTGCGCCGCAAGCACGACCGCGCCGACGGCCGCCGAGTGCTGGTGGGTGTCTCACCGAAGGGCCGCAGGGTCGTCGACGAGATCATGCCCGCGTTCAACCGTCACGAAGGGCTGGTGACGCAGGCCCTCACCGAGGAGGAGCAGGTCGACCTCGCCCATGCGCTGCGCACCATCCTGCGCACCGTCGAGGCCATCGACCTGTAGCCGGCTGAGCGAGTGAGGCGCCCGGTGTTCTCGCGCACGATCCACGCCCAGGCCGGGTGGTCTGCCAGCATGCCGGGCATGATGGATCTGCAACCGGCCGCCGCAGGGTTCGACGCAACACGACTCGACCGCATCGCCACCCATCTGGAACGGCACTACATCTGCCCCGGCAAGATCGCCGGCTGCCAGGTGGCCGTCGGCCGGCACGGCCACCTCGCCTACCACGCATCGCTCGGGCTGCGTGATCGCGAGCGTGGCGTGGCCATCGGCGACGACACCATCTTCCGCATCTACTCGATGACCAAGCCGATCACGTCGATCGCGTTGATGCAGCTGTTCGAGCAGGGCATGTTCCAACTGGACGATGCCGTCGCCCGCTTCTTCCCATCGTGGCGCAACCATCAGGTGTGGGTCTCCGGCGCCGGCGACGAGATGGTCACCGAGCCGGCGAACCGGCCCATCTCGTTCCGCGACCTGCTGTCGCACACCAGCGGGTTCACGTACGGCGGCATGCTGCCCGGCATGGGCGACCAGCACGCCGTCGATGCGCGTTACCGGGCGCAGCAGATCCGCAGCGCAGGCGTGCAGCAGACGATGCCCGAGTTCATCGAGAAGCTGGCCGGCGTGCCGCTTCGCTTCCAGCCGGGCACCGCCTACATGTACTCGCTGGCCACCGATGTGTGCGGCGCGCTGGTGGAACGCATCTCGGGCACGCCGTTCGCCGAGTACCTGCAGCAGCACATCTTCGGCCCACTGGGCATGGTGGACACCTCGTTCCAGGTGACCGCCGACAAGCTGCCCCGATTCGCGGCCAACTACGCCCGCAACCCCGACAAGACCACCACCCTGTTCGACGACCCGCGGACCAGCGCGTTCACCCGGCCGCCAACGTTCGAGTCCGGTGGCGGCGGGCTCACCGGCACGCTGGCCGACTACAGCCGCTTCTGCGAGATGCTGCGCCGCGGCGGCGAGCTCGACGGCAACCGCATCATCGGCCCGCGCACACTCGACCTGATGCGGATGAACCACCTGCCGGGAGGTGGCGACCTCGCCTCGCTCGACGTCGATCTGCTGGCGCTGTACGGCAGCGTGGGCGTCGGGTTCGGCCTCGGCTTCGCCTCCACCATCGACCAGGTGGCCACCGGCACGCTCTCGCGCGGCGACTACTACTGGGGAGGCGCCGCGTCCACCGCCTTCTGGGTGGACCCGATCGAGGATCTGTGGGTGGTGTTCATGACCCAGCTGATGCCCTCGGCCTCGTTCGACTTC
This sequence comes from Ilumatobacteraceae bacterium, assembly GCA_049696035.1. Lineage (GTDB taxonomy): Bacteria > Actinomycetota > Acidimicrobiia > Acidimicrobiales > Ilumatobacteraceae > UBA668. Next base: position 12,280 of record JBAVTH010000330.1, on the reverse strand, counting down.
CGCGGCCAGCTGCGCAGCCTCGTGTACAGCGCCATCATCGACTGAGGTCACCAAGCCGGCCGCAGCAGCCCACAGTGGCGCGGTTGCCGGTGCCGTGCTCGCAGCTCATTCGCTGTGGATCGAGGCCAGCACGTCGAGACGCGAGGCGCGCGACGCCGGACGCGTGGCAGCCACCACGCCACAGACCACGGCCACGATCAACACCACGGCGAGCGTGAAGTACGGCACGATGAACTCGCCGAAGCCCTGGTCGCGCAGTGCGAGCACCACGGCCCAGCCCAGCAGCGTGCCCACCACGACACCTTGCACCGCGCCCAGCAGCGCCGTCACCACCGATTCCCAACGGACCATCGAGCGCACCTGCGCGCGGGTCGCGCCGACCGCACGCAGCAGGCCCAGCTCACGCGTCCGTTCGTAGACGGACAGGCTGAGCGTGTTCGCGATGCCGAACACCGCGACGACGACCGCCAACGCGAGCAGGCCGTACACGAGGTTGACGAAGGTGTCGATCTGCGCGGCCTGCGACTCGATGTAACCGTGACGGGTCTCCAGCTTCGACATCGGGTACGCGTCCACCACCGAACGCACGGCCGATTCCACAGCCGACATCGACGCTCCGCGGTCGGCGATGAGGAAGACGCTGAAGTCGAACTGGTCACCACCGCTCGTCGCGTACAACGACTTCGAGATCGTGAACGCACCGGCCATCTCGTCCTTGGCGTAGATGCCCTCGACCTTCAACGTCCGCGACGTGCCGTTGAGGAACTCGATCTTCACGGTGTCGCCCATCGCCAGGTGCGATGTGCCCGCCTGGTCACGCGACACCAGCAGGCCCTGGTCGTCCAAGGCGGTCACTGCGCCCGACACGAACTGCATGTCGAACAGCTCGCCGACCGTCGCCGGGTCGACCACCGTGACGGCCTTGTCCGCTCCGTCGATGCGCGCCTGCCCGAGCTGGATGCCGGTGGCCGCAGCCACACCGGGTACGTCGCCGAGCTCGTACGCGAGCGTCGTCGGCAGGCCACCGAAACCGAAGGTCTTGGTCGACACGACGAGGTCGCCGGTGAACTGCTCGCCGATGATCGCACGGATCGACCCCTTCACCGAGGCGGCGAAGACGGTGATCGCCGCGACCAGGGCGACGCCCACCATCAGCGCTGCGGCCGTACGCGCCGTGCGCTTCGGGTTGCGCATCGCGTTCTGGCGGGCGAGCGCTCCCGCCAGCCCGCGCAGCCGTGCCGCGGGCGCTCCGAGCAGACCCGCCACGGGGCGGGCGATGAGCGGACCGAGCACGAACATGCCGATGAACAGCAGCCCGACGCCCACGCCGAGCACCGCGATCTCGCCGGTGAGGCCGATGATGATCAACACCACCGACACCGCGAGGATGGCGAGCCCCGACATCAGACGCCGCGGGGAGAACGACGGCTGTTCCACCGCTACGTCGCGCAAGGCGGCGATCGGGGGCACCCTGCCACCACGCAGCGCGGGAAGCAATGCGGCTGCAAGCGTGATGACCACTCCGACCACCAGCGACACCACGATCGTGCGCGGCAGCAGCACGAGCCCGCTCTCGGGGAGGTCGATGTTCAGCGCGGTCATCATCCGGCGAAGGAACACCGCCATGCCGAACCCGGCGCCGAACCCGATCACCGAGCCGAGCGTGCCCATCACCAGTGCTTCGATCAGCAACGACGCCTGCACCTGGCGCACGCTGCCGCCGATCGCGCGCAGCATGGCGTTCTCGCGCCGGCGCTGCGCCACCAGGATCGAGAACGTGTTGTAGATGATGAACGAGCCGACGAAGAGCGCGACGAACGCGAACACCATCAGCAGGGTGTTGAAGAACCCCATGGCCTTCTTCACCTGGTTGCTGGATTCGGCGGCGATCGCCTTGCCGGTGATGGCTTCCATCCCTGACGGGAGCGTCGCACCGATGCGGTCGGCCAGGGCCTGCTGGCCGAGGCTGCCGTCACCGCGGATGTTGAGGCCGTCGAGCTGACCGGGTTGGCCGACGAAGTCCTGAGCGGTCGCCAGTTCGAACAACGCCACCCGCGACCCGGCCGGCGAGTCGGTGCTGCCGAAGCTCACCACGCCGACGAGGGCGAACTCGCGGATGCCGCGCTGCCCCATCACCTTCACCTGGTCACCCAGCGTGAAGTGGCCCAGCCGGAACGACCCGGCATCCATCGCCATCTCTTGCGACCCCTTGGGCACGCGGCCCTCCCGCAGCGTCCACACGGAGAACTCCGAGTCGATGATGTCCATGCCGAAGTTCGGCGAGCCCTGATCGACACCGAGCGGATTGCCCTCGGCATCGAGGATGCGGGCGTAGCCCGACACACTGCCGTTGACCGAGCTCACACCGGGTACGGCAGCGACGGCTGCGAGCAGCTCGTCGGAGATGCGGCCGCGGACCTGGAAGCCGAAGTCGGTCTCGATCTCCTGCGTGGAACGCACGACGACGTCGGTCTTGGCATAGACGGATCCGAACAGGTCGTCGAAGGTGCGTTGCAGCGAGTCGGTGAACACGAACGTGCCGGCCAGGAACGCGACACCGAGGACGATCGAGAAGAGCGATGAGATCACCCTGCGCTTGTGGCTGAGGATGTTCCGCATGGTGAGGTGGAGCATGACGATCACCCACCGAGACGCTTCAGGTGCTCGAGGATCTTGGGCACCGTCGGATGGTCCATGCGTCCCATCACCCGACCATCGGAGAGGAACACGATCGTGTCGGCCGAGCACGCCGCGACGGGGTCGTGCGTGACCATGACGATCGTCTGCCCGAAGTCGCGAACGGCGTCACGCATGAACGCCAGCACCTCCGCGCCCGAGCGGCTGTCCAGGTTGCCCGTCGGTTCGTCGGCGAAGACGATGTCGGGCCTGCTGACGAGAGCACGGGCCACAGCCACCCGCTGCTGCTGACCGCCGGACAGCTCGGAGGGCCGGTGCCGCAACCGGCTGCGCAGGTTCACCGCATCGACGACTGCGTCGAGCAGCGAGTTGTCCGTGTGCCGCCCCGCGAGCGAGTCGGGCAGCGTGATGTTCTCCAGCGCGGTCAGCGTGGGGATCAGGTTGAACGCCTGGAACACGAACCCGATGCGGTCGCGCCGCACACGGGTGAGCTCGGCCTCACTGAGCGTCGTCAGGTCGACATCTCCGATGAAGGTGCTTCCCGAGGTCAGCTGATCGAGGCCTGCCACGCAGTGCATCAGGGTGGACTTGCCGGAGCCCGACGGCCCCATGATCGCGGTCCACTCGCCGCACGGGAACTCGACGGTCACCCCATCGAGTGCTCTCACCTCGTTGTCACCGGCGCCGTAGATCTTGACGGCGTTCCTCGCGCTGGCAGCGATGCTGGTCACTTCGACCAGCTCGACGTCGGTCATGGACATGACGACCTCCACTGGTGACGGCGCGGGCTGGCGGAGCCTCGGCGCTCTCCGATCATCATCCTCCCGGCATCGAGCGTGGCGAAAGGGCCGTCCGGCCCTGCCACGATCAGCCGCTGAGGAGATCAGCCGCGGGCGGCGGCCTCGCGCACCAGCCAGACGAACGCAGGGTCGATGGCATCGCTGAGCATCTCGGGATGCCACTGCACGGCGAACACCTCCGGCCGGCCTTCCAGCTCGAACGCCTCCACCACTCCGTCCTCGGCGGTGCCGGTGACGATCACACCCTGGCCCGGACGGCCGACGGCCTGGTGGTGCAAGCTGTTGGTGGGGATGTCGCCGCCGTAGATCTCGGCTGCGCGGCTGCCGGCCACGACCCGGACGGTGTGGCAACGTTCGCTGCGCGGCACGTGCCACAACGCGTGTGTGTCGGCCTCGTCGAGGTGCTGCACCAGCGTGCCACCGAGCGCGATGTTCAGCAGTTGGGCACCGCGGCACACGCACAGCATCGGGATGCGGGCGTCGAGCGCGGCACGGATGAGTGCCAGCTCCCAGTCGTCGCGGCCGCGTTCCACCTTGCCCAGCTGCGGGTGCGGGTCCTCGCCGTACAGGTCCGGGTCGGGGTCGGCGCCGCCGGTCATCACCAGGCCGTCCAGGCGTTGCACGATCTGCACCGGGTCGGTGTTGCGTGTCAGCTGCACGGGTAGCGCGCCCGCCTGTTCCAGCACCTTCGGGTACTCGCTGAGGTGCACGTCGACCTCTTCGCCGTGCAGTGCCGCGTAGTCGAACAGCGGAATCGACTCGGCCGGCCAACGCCGGCCCGACAGACCGATCAGTGGTGGCCGCCTCGCCGCGCTCACGCCCACTTGACCTTCACCGGCAGGCGCTTCATGCCGCAGATGAAGTTGCTGCGCAGCCGCTCGACGGGGCCGTCGAGCTCGACGGAAGCGAGGCGTGGCAGCAGCTCCTCGAACAGCAGCTTCAGCTCCATCCGGGCCAGCTGAGCGCCGAGGCACAGGTGCGGGCTGCGCAGGTTGAACGCGACGTGGTCGTTGGGCGAGCGGTGGATGTCGAAGCGGAACGGGTCGGGGAACTGGCGCTCGTCGTAGTTGGCAGAGCTGAACCACTCGAGCACCTTGTCGCCTTGCTTGATCAGCTTGCCGTGCAGCTCCACGTCCTGGGTGGCGGTGCGGCGGAAGTGCATGGTGACCGAGCCCCAGCGCAGCACCTCCTCGACGGCGCTGTCGACGAGGTCGGTGTTGCCGTCGATGCACGCCTGGCGCAACTCGGCGAACTGCTCGGGCCGCTCGGCGAGCGCCTTCAGCCCGGCGGCCATCGTGTAGCGGGTGGTGTCGTTGCCGGCGCTGATCATCAGCACGAACAGGTTCTTGAACTGCAGCTCGGTGAGGCGCTCGCCGTCGATCGTGGGCGCCAGCAGGGCGGAGATGAGGTCCTTGCCGGGGCACTCGCGGCGCAGCTCGGCCTGCCGCTCGGCGTACTCGTAGAGCTCGAGCGCCGCGGGCGACCGGAACGGGATGTGCTTGAACTGGTCGGTGTCGGTGAAGCCGACCGGGTGGTCGGTCATCTCCGGGTCGAGGTTGCCGAGCAGCGCATCACCCTGCTTCACCAGCCAGTCACCGTCGCTGTCGGGCACGCCCAGCATGCGGCCCAACATGCGCATGGGCAGCTGCTTGGCGATCAGTTCGGTGTAGTCGAACCGCTCGCCCACCTCGCCAGCCTCCAGCACCACGTCGCGGGCCAGGCCGCGGATGCCGTCCTCGTACGTGTACACCTCGCGCCGGCTGAACGGCTTGCTCACCAGCCGGCGGTAGCGAGTGTGCTCGGGCGGGTCGTACTCCAGCATGTTGCGGCGCAGGTGGAAGTCGTCGCCCTCGATCTCCTCCAGCGTGACGCCTTGCGCGCTGGAGAACAGCTCGACGTGCTGGCTGACGAAGAGCAGGTCCTCGTAGCGGGTGACGGCCCAGAAGCCCTTGCCCCCGTCGTGCTCCGGCCACCAGCTCACCGGGTCGTCGTCGCGCAACCGCTTGAACGTCGCGTGCGGGAAGCCGCGCAGGTACGAATCCGGGTCGACGATGTCGAGATCATCGCGGCCGAGGGCCATGTCGAGATCGGGACCTGAGCTCATAGTGTGCGCCCTCCTGCAAACGTGGTGGCCACCGATCGCCAGTAGCCCCCGATGATCTCCCGTACTTCCAGCCGTGCCACTTCCTCCACCGGGCTGGGCAGCAGCTCCAGCTCGGCGTCGCCCTTCCAGGCCTGCCCCAGCTCCACGTCGCGGCCGCTCATGGTGACCAGCTCGCTGTAGGTGTCGGTGCCGTCGCCCTCGATGCGGGGCATGTAGCGCGAATGGATCATCGGGTGGCCGTTGACGAAGCCGTTGCCTGCGCTCTCCTCGCGCAAGGTGACGCGAGCGTTCACGATGCGCCGGTCGTAGTAGCCGACCGTGCCGGCGAAGCGACCACCGGGGGCCACCCGTGGCCCGGCCTTGCCGAGCGTGACCGGGCGCGTCTGCCAGATGCTGCCCAGCTTCTTCGGATAGCCCTGGAAGTGGCCGCGGACGAGTGCGAACTCCTTGTCGACCCAGATGAAGGCGCAGCGGCTGTAGATCGTGCCCTGGTACAAGCAGCGGATGACGATGAACGCTTCCTTGTACTGCGAACGGATCGGGTCGTCGAGCTCGCTGAAGTCGTCACCACAGCTCTGCCAGTCGGCGAAGATCATCGCGACCGCGCCGGGGTCGTGGTCGTCGGGTACGAGCGTGAGCGGTTCGGGCAGCAGCTCGGCAACGCGTGACGGGTCGGTGCGGTACTCCACCGTCAGCAGATCGCCGCTGTAGTGCCACGGCATCTGCGGCAGGATCGAGGCCCCTCCCAGCTCGGTGCGCGGGAAGATGAAGCCGTTCATGTGCGTCATGAGCCGACACTATAGTTTGGCCCCAAACAAGTTCTGACCGCCCGGGGCCGGCAGGTCTCGGCTACGGGCTCACCCAGACGGGCCAGCCCTCGAAGCGCGGCGACGGGGTGGGGGCGGTGAGTTGCCGGTCGCCGTTGCCGTCGGCGCCGACGATGTGGACGCGAGTGTCGCCCACCACGCCCGACACGTAGACCAGCTCCCTCCCGTCGGGCGACCACGAGGGCTGGTAGGCAGGCGCAGCGCCCTCTCCGGAGAACAGCGCCCGCTGCTGCGAACCATCGGCCGCCATCATCCACAGCTTCCCGTCGCGCATCGAGCGGAAGGCGATGCGGGTGCCGTCGGGCGACCACGCCGGCTGGTAATCGTCGGCAGGATCGGTGGTGAGACGGGTGAGTCCGCTGCCGTCGGTGCCCACGGCGTACAGGTCGGTGTTGCCGTCGGGGTCCGTGGCGCCGAACACGAGTCGAGTGCTGTCGGGCGACCAGGCCGCGCGACCTCGCACGACGGTGAGGTCGATGCCGATGTCCACCTGGCGCGTCGGGTAGGGGTTGGCCGGATCGATGAGGAACAGTCCGTCGGCGGACGAGAAGGCGATCGTGGAACCGTCGGGCGACCAACTGGGATGGGCAGGCGAGTCGATCGCGAGCGGGTACGAGGCGGTTTCCATCTCCAGCCCCTCGAGCACGGTCTCGATCGTGCCGTCGCAACGGACGACGAGGAACTTCTCGAAGCCGGCCTCCGTCGCTGCCACGACCGCCCGCGTACCGTCGGGTGACCACGCCGGCTGGCCGATCCCGAGGTACTGCTCGCCGCCGATGAGCAGTGAGTCGCTCGAGCCGTCGGTGTGCACCACCTGCACCGTCCACAGGTCGGATCCGTCGGCGCCTCCGCCTTCGAAGCCCAGTTCGTAGGCGATGCGGCCCGCCGCGCTCGGCGGGCACATCCGCCCGGACGGTACGAACGGCACGGTCTGCGGTGGCACGGTCGACGTGACCGCGGGTGGATCCGTCGTCAGGGGCTGCGTGACCGCGGGCGACGACTCGGTCGTCGAGGCAACCGACGACGACTTGCCGTCGCTGCACGCCGCGACCGCCAGACCGACGAACCCAAGTGCACCGACCCATCGACGCAACATCGCAGCAACCGCCTTTCCGCGCGCATCCGCGCCTGCACGGTACGCGCCGATTCCGTCCGAGCGACAGGGCCGATCGGCCACCAGATCTCCGCCGCCCTCGTTCATGTCATCGCCCGACCGGGCTGTTCCCGGTCGGGCGCCGACGTGAGCGGGGCCATGTAGTTTGGTGCCGAACGAACGCGCCCCGACGGGGCGCCTCCAAGGGAGCACCGATGGCCGACATCAGAAGGATCCTGCTCGACGGGTACCCCACCGTGATGGTGCGCGAGGGCGACGAACTGGTCGCACGCGACGGGCGCACCATCGGGGTCGACGACGCCGTGCACCTGTCGCCGGTGGAGCCGACGAAGATCATCTGCGTCCACCTCAACTACGTCGGCCGGGTCAGCGAGTTCGGCGTCACGTTGCCACCGGCGCCCACCTACTTCCACAAGCCCATCAGCGCGCTCAACGCGCACAAGGCAGCCGTGGTCCGGCCCTCCAACTGCAAGTGGCTGAACTACGAGGGCGAGATCGCGATCGTCATCGGCCGCACCTGTCGCAACGTCAGCCACGCCGAGGCGGGCGACTACATCGCCGGCTACACGGTGGCCAACGACTACGGGTTGCACGACTTCCGCGACACCGACAGCGGCAGCATGCTGCGCGTCAAGGGTGCCGACACGCTGTGCCCGCTGGGCCCCGGCCTGGTCACCGACTGGGACTTCCGCAACAAGCGGATCCGCACGATCGTCAACGGCGAAGTGAAGCAGGAGGACAACACCGACACGATGGCGTGGGACATGCACTACCTCGTCGCCGACATCGCTCGCTTGATCACGCTCGTGCCCGGCGATGTCATCCTCAGCGGTACGCCGGCGATCAGCCGCACCGTCTACCCCGGCGACGTCGTGACGGTGGAGGTCGAAGGCCTGGGCGCGCTGACCAACCACATCGTCGACGGCCCGTTGCCGGTGAGCGACGAGGTGGGCGCTCAGCCGACGGAGACCGACGAAGTGCTGTCCACGGCGATGGGTGGCGACTGGCCGCCCCGCGGCACCCGCCGGCCGGAGCCGACGCCACGTGAAGCCCTGCCCATCCCCCGCATCCGCCCGAACGCACCGGGGTACTGAAATGAGCACCACACCCTTCGTCGGTGGCACGCGCGTCGATGTCGGCGGCGTCGCCGTCAGCACCGATCACTACATCGGCGGCGAACGGGTGGGTTCGCCGTTCACCTTCGAGAACCGTTCGCCGCTCGACTGGTCGGTGAAGCTCGCCGACGTGTCGCGCGGCGACCCGCAGATCGCCCACCTCGCCGTGCAAGCGGCGCAGGACGCATTCCCGGCGTGGGCGGCGTTGGGCGCCGGTGGCCGGGCAGAGATCATGCACCGTCTCGCCGATCTCATCGACGCCAACATCCCGTCGCTCGCCGCCGTCGAGTGCCTGGACATGGCGATGCTGGAGGAGAGCCTGCGCCTGCGCGTGCTCTCCCGCGGCGCCCGTAACTTCCGCGCCTACGCCGATCTGGCGCGCGACCACGCGGAGCGGGTGTGGTCGAGCAACGGCACGGCCAACCGGGTGATCCGCATGCCCGCCGGCCCCACGGTGGTGATCACGCCGTGGAACGCGCCCTTCATGCTGAGCACCTGGAAGTGCGCCCCCGCTCTTGCGGCCGGCAACACCGTGGTGCTGAAGCCGGCCGAGTGGAGCCCGTTGTCGTGCAGCCTGCTGGCCGACCTGGCCCACGAGGCGGGCATGCCGCCCGGCGTGTTCAACGTGGTGCAGGGCATCGGCGAGGAGGTGGGAGCGGCGTTGGTGCACGACCCCCGCGTGAAGCGGATCAGCTTCACCGGCTCGCCGGAGACGGCCCGCCACATCGGTGCCGCGGCCGCCCGGAACATCGTGCCGTTCACCGCCGAGCTCGGCGGAAAGGGCCCGTTCGTGGTGTTCGCCGACAGCGACCTCGAGGCCGCCGCGAAGAAGGCCGCCGGCCAGTTCGACGACAGTGGCCAGGTGTGCCTGGCGGGCACCCGCCTGCTGGTGGAGGCAGGAGTGCGTGACGAGTTCCTGCGCCTGTTCCACGGGTTCGCCGACCAACACGTGCTGGGCGACTCGCACGATCCGGCCACCACGATCAGCCCGATGATCCACCCCGAGCACGTCGCCCGCGTCGAGGGCTTCGTCGAGCGCGCCCGCGAGCACGGCGACACCATCCTGCGCGGCGGGCACCGCAGCGCTCTCGGCGGCGGCGACGGGCTGTGGTTCGAGCCCACGCTGATCGAGCCGGTCTCCAACGAGAGCGAAGTGGTGCAGAGCGAGATCTTCGGGCCGGTGCTCACCTTCCAGACCTTCACCGACGAGGCCGATGCCGTCCGCCTCGCCAACAGCACCGCCTACGGCCTCAGCGCCATCGTCTACACGTCGTCGCAGGCGCGGGCCGAGCGCATGGGCCGGGCGTTGCGCGCCGGCACGGTGTGGACGAACTGCTTCCTGGTACGCGACCTCACCGCACCCTTCGGCGGCTGCGGCATCAGCGGCATCGGTCGCGAAGGCGGCGACTACGCCCTCGACTTCTACAGCGACCTGAAGATGTTCCAGGTGCTGGAGGGCAGCACCGGCTGACGATCGTCAGCGCGCCAGGTGGACGGTGCCACCCCCGACGATGGTCTCCACCGCTCGGGCCGTCAGCAGCGAATCCGGGCCGAGGGCGAACGGGTCGCAGTCGAGCACCACCAGGTCGGCGATGTTGCCGGCGCGGATCGTGCCGACCCGATCGTCGAGGAAGCTCGCCCACGCCGCGTCGCGGGTGGCGTGCACGACCGACTCCGCAAGCGGCAGCGCGAAGTCGGGCCGGTGCGGCTCGATCGTGGAGTCGCCCGGCGACTTGCGCGTGGCGGCGATGTACATGTTGTGCAGCGGCAGGTGGGGCGCGGTCGGGGTGTCGGTGCCGAACGCGAGCGTGGCCCCGGCCGCGAGGAACTCGGGCCAGGCGAAGCCTCGATCGACTCGATGGTCGCCGAGCATCGCCGCCCAGTTGGGCAGGATCGCCGGATCGATGTGAACCGGCTGCATCGAGGCGGTGATGCCGAGCTGCGCCAGCCGGGCCACATCCGCTTCGTCGACGTACTCGAGGTGCTCGATGCGGTGACGACGGCCCGACGAACCGTTGGTGGCGATGGCCTGCTCGAGGGCGTCGATCGCGCTGCGCACGGCGCGGTCGCCGATGGCGTGCATCGCAACCTGCAGGCCGGCGGCGTCGGCGGCCGTGACCACCCGCACCAGCGAGTCGTAGTCCCAGATCGGGTCGGCGTTCGAACCGTTCGAGTACGGCTCGATCATCGCCGCCGTACACCCGTCGATGGTGCCGTCGACGATGATCTTGATGCCGGCGATGCGCAGCCGGTCGGAGCCGTAGGTCGCCGCCAGCGTTGCCGCGTGAGCCACCTGTGCGACCTCGTCGGCGGGATCGGCGCAACGGCGCACGATCCAGTGACCGACGATGCGAACGTCGAGCGCACCGCGCTGTTCGGCGCGGATCATCGCCGCCAGCGAATCCTCGGTCATCGCCATGTCGACCGCAGTGGTGACCCCGCATTCGGTGTAGGCCCGGATCGCCGCCGCCAGATGGCGATCGCGTTCGGCGTCGCCGACGCGACCGACCACCGGCCAGACCAGCTCGACCAGCGCGGTCTCCAGCAGGTGACCGGTGGCCGCTCCCGCTGCGTCGCGGACGATCTGCCCTCCGATCGGGTCGGGCGTGTCGCCGGTGATGCCCAACTCCTCGAGCGCACGGCTGTTGACCCACGCCGAATGCAGGTCGTTGGCCTCCAGGTACACGGGCCGGTCGTCGATCACCGCGTCGATCATCGCCACGGTCGGCGCGCCACCTGGGACGGACGAGAACTGCCAGCTGATGCCGAGCACCCGCGGCTCGGTCGGATTCGCGCGCGACCACTCGACGAGGCGGCGTTGGATCTCGGGGAGATCGGGTGCGTCTCGCAGCTGGGCCTTCAACATGCCCGCGCCGGTCATCACCACGTGTGCATGGGCGTCGACGAACCCGGGCACCACGACCCCACCCCCGGTGTCGGTGAGGGAGGCGCCCTCGCCGGCGTGCTCACGAGCGGCCTGCCGGCCACCGACGAACGCGATGCGCTCGCCGTCGATCACGACGGCCTCCGCCCATGGTTGCTCGGGGTCGGCCGTGAACACCCGGCCACCGGTGAGGATCCGCATCGTCGAACTCATGCGTCGACAGTACCGTCGACGCACGCGGTGACCGTACGCCAGAGCTCCTTGGTGCAGGCCAAGCCGAGCGGATCGACCTGCGTCGGGTACGACGCGAGACCGACGATCAGCAGGCCGCGCTGCCGGTCGACATAGGCGAACTGGCCGTGGATGCCGAGCATCGCGACCACGTCGTGCTCGGGGTCGAGCACCCAGGCCTGGTTGTGGTACTCGGCACCGGGGAATCGGGCGGCGGACTCGCCGCGGGTGAAGGCGACGCGCCGGCCGGGGTCGGCGACGGTGGCCTCCGCGATCCACGCGCCCGGGACCACCTGCTCGCCCGCCAGGTTGCGCCCGCCGTGCAGGTACAACAAGGCCCAGCGGGTGAAGTCGCGCAGCGTGAGGCACAGCTGCCCCTCCACGATCGGCGCCCCGGTGCGGTCGCAGTTCACCAGCGCATCGCGCTCGCAACCGAGCCGCTGGTGGAGCTGCTCCTCGAACAGCTCGACGGCCGGACGGCCGTACGTCTCGGTGAGGCAGGCAGGCAGCAGGTTGGTGAGGTAGGAGGCGTAGTTGAACCGATGACCGGGGGGTTCGGCCAGCTCGA
>JBAVTH010000329.1:0-3359 GCA_049696035.1 Ilumatobacteraceae bacterium | reverse complement strand
GTGCGAACGCCACGGCGTGACACCGGGCGTGCACGCGAACCCTGCTCTGGCATCGGCCAGGCGCGAGGCCGGGTTCCGCATGATCACTGTCGGCTTCGATCAGGGTCCCGTCGTGGCGGCATTCACGAGCGACCTCGAGCGGGCCAGGAGCTGAGCTCCGGGCCCGCCGCGGCGGACCTCAGTGCTTGCTGCGCTTCCGGGCGTCGTCGAGCAGCTTCTGGATCAGCTCGTCGCCCCGCTGGCGAGCTGCGGCCGAGTGCAGTCGTTGCGACACCATCCGATTCGAGCGTGCCGACTGCAGATAGTTCCTCTCGTACAGCTCGCCGCGGCTGCCGACCACCGAACCGGTGAAGTCCCACGCGATGCGGTACAGCGTGGTGCGATCCTCGGCGGAGATGCCGTTCGCCCCCGACATGAACTCGTCGATCAGCGGGCGCAGCCGGGGATCGGCCAACTGATGCTGGCTCGCGGTCGCCAGCAAGTTGTGGCTCCCGATGGTCTTGAGGTGGTCGTTGACCCGCGTGAACCAGTCCGGCAGGAGCGACCGCAGCGGGTGCAGCGCGCGACCCTCGCAGTAGACGGCACCGCTCTCCCATGGCTGGGCGTTGTCGATCGCACAGGTGAGCGCGCTGCGGGTCATCTCGACGTAGCCGAGCATCTCGCCGAGGAGCTCCATCGTCCGCTCGGACGTGTCGTTGACGGCGGCAGCCATACGGCAGGCGAGACCGTAGGCGAACTCCAGCTTCACCAACGCACGAGTGGTGGTCTGCTGCATGATGTTCGGCCACCACGAGCTGGGGGCCATCACCTGGTTGTAGACGCCGATGTTGCCGTCGATCCAGACGTTCGCCTTCGGCACCTCGACGTCGTCGAAGATGCAGTAGGCGTCCTGCTCGTCGAAGCGCGTGGAGAATGGAGCGTCGACCGGATCAGCGTTGGCCCGCAGCCCGCTGTCGCGGCAGAGGAACACCAGGCCGGGAGCATCCATGGTGACCGTGAAGGACAGTGCGTACTCCGGCGGGGCGTCCGGCGGCAGCGCAGCGCCGGGGTAGACGGTCTGTTCGTCGGCGTACGGCGCCAGAGTGGCGAGCAGACGTGCACCGCGAACAATGATCGAGTCCTTCGTCTCGCCCACCTTGTGCAGCGGCACCGGGTTGTCCGTGTACACGCGGTCGCGCTGCTTGTCGACGGTCGGATGGATGATGGTGTGGGTCAGCGAGAGGTCGTCGCGTCGCAGCCGCTTCTGGAACGCGACGATGTTCTCGTAGCCCGCCTCGTTGCTGCCGTCGGCGCCGGCCCAGCGAACCTTGTCGTCGGCGAAGCCGGCAAAGGTGACGTTCATGTAGTCGGGGGTGCGGCCCATCACGCCCATGCTCAGTTCGGCGATGGCGCGCAGGCCCTCGCCGCGGCGACGCAGGTCGTCGATGCTGCGCGGCTGCATGTGGCTGATGTTGATCGGTTCACCCGTCTCGGGGTCGTCGATCAGCAACACTTCAGGCTGCTCGAACTGGAGGTCATAGTAGGCGGCGATGGCCTCGGCGCCGCCGGCGAGCGCCGGGTGGCCGACGACGTCGTCGACCCGCTCGGTGTCCAGCCAGACTTCTCGTGTCGTGGTGCGGAGGCTCTTCAGGTAGGCCTCGCCGGTACGTGCTCCCATTGCGTGTTCCTTGCGTGTGAAGTGGAGATGGGTGTCGTTCGAAGTGGTGGTCAGCTCTTGCCGAACACCGGGTACTCGACGCTGTCGGCTAAGGCTTCTTCGCCGACGCGCGGCAGGTTCTCGAAGTAGCTGAGTGCGGCGTCGACGTCGCCTTCCCACACCTCAGCGGGAAGGTCGTACAGCACCTCGATGCCGTTGCCATCCGGGTCGGCGATGTACACGCTGTGCGTCATGCCGTGATTGCCGCGAACCAAGAACTCGACATCGTTCGCCTGCAGGTGCGCGATCTGAGCGAGCCACTCGTCGCGGCCGCCGTAGGCCAACGCAAGGTGCACAATGCCCACCTGGTTGGGGAACATCTTCCACCGGACGACTTCGGGTGCAGTGGACGGGTCAGCGAGCTGGACCAAGGCGATGTCGTGGTGATGCGTGCCGTCGCCGCGATAGAACCGCATGTCGACGTCCATGCCGGGCGGCAACTTCAGCTGGCCGCACTGCTCGAAGCCGAGCAACTCGGTGTAGAACCGGTGCGACGCGGCGATGTCGCGGACGCTGAGCACCAGGTGCGAGACGGCGGGAATGGACGGACGGGTGGCGGACATCCGCGGACCTCCTGGCTCGTGCATCGCCCCCTGCGATGCCACGGATGTGAGCATGACACGACCTCTTGGAGATTGCAACAAGCATTTGCTTGGTTCACAACTGTTAGCTTTGCCGCACGCAACTGCGGTTGCGTGCCGCTGAAGGGGAAACGGAGGCCACATGCCCGGCTACGAACTCGTGCTCAACATGAGCGAGAACTGGACCATTTGGGACGCCCGCGACGTGCGCTCTCAGGTCGCCGCTGCCGTGCAGGCAGAGCGGGCGGGGTTCGGTGGCGTGATGTTCAGCGAACATCTCGTACTCGGCGCTGGCGCCGACGCGAACGGCACTCCCATCAACCCGCGCGAGTTCGCCATGCCGGGCAATCAGCACCCGTCCTACCCGTGGCCGAGCTCGATCGTGTTGATGTCCGCCGTCGCCGCAGCCACCGAACGCGTCCGCATCATTGGTAGTGCTGTGCTGGCTGCGCTTCGACACCCACTGCTGCTCGCCAAGGAGCTCGGCACACTCGATCTGTTGGCCGAGGGGCGGCTCGTCGTGCTGCCCTCCGTGAGCTGGCACGACGCCGAGTACCGAGCATTGGGCGTGCCCTTCGCCCGCCGGGGCGAGCTGCTCGACGAGCTTCTCGACGCGATGCGTGCGGTGTGGGCCGAGTCGCCAGTGTCGCACCACGGTGAGTTCTTCGACTTCGACGACGTGTGGGTGGAGCCGAAGGCGTGGCGCCCGGAAGGTCCGACGCTGTGGTTCGGCGGCGGCTCGGTGCACGACCGGGTGCTGCGCCGCCTGGTGCGTCACGGATCGGGCTTGATGGGCACTGGGCCGATTCGGCCGGCCGACATCGAGCGCGTTCGCTCGGCCTTCGTCGCGGCCGGCCGTGATCCCGCCGAGCTGGAGCTCGTGAGCGGCATCGGCGGTCGGTTCGCGGACGCCACCTCGTGCGCCGACCTCGACGAAGCCCTCGGGAAGTTCGCCGCCAGACTCGGCGCCGGCTTCCGGACGTTCGTGGTGAAGCCGTGTCAATTCATCGACGACGCCAAGTATCTCCCTGAGTTCCTCGCCGAGATCATGGACAAGACCCGTTCCATCGCCGGCGAGCGAA
>JBAVTH010000328.1:0-4210 GCA_049696035.1 Ilumatobacteraceae bacterium | reverse complement strand
ACCGACCAGTTCGGTGAGGATCGCTCGCAGGTTGTCGGCGTGGTCGGCGTTCTCGGCACGGTGGATGGTGGCGAGGACGTACTCGGCAGGCTGCACGAGGTGCTCCGCGAGCAGGGCGGCCTGCTCGGCTGGACTGGGCATGATCATTGCCAGCGCGTCGAGCAGGGTGCTGCCAGTGATGCGGATGCGTTCGGCTGGGATTCCCTCTCGCTGCAGTAGATCGGCGTTCGACTGGTGCGGCGCCAGGCACAGGTCGGCGATCGCATCGATGAGCACCCGATTGTGCTCTTCGGGCATCGCTCGATCGTAGGAGCGCAGGCCGGCCTCCAGGTGAGCCAGCGGTGTCCCTGCGGCGTTGGCCGCAAGTGAACCGGCCAGCCCCGAGTTGGTGTCGCCCTGCACGAGGACGGCCGCTGGGCGGGCGTCGAGCAGAAAGCGTTCGATCGCCTCTGTGGCCCGGCCGATCTGCGCGCCGCGTGTGCCGCCCCCCACGTCGAGGTGCAGGTGCGGCCGTCCGATGCGGAGCTGATCGAGAAAGGCTTGACTCATGTTGCTGTCGAAGTGCTGGCCTGTGTGCACGACCAGGGCGCGTTCGCCGAGACGCTGGATGACCGGTGCGAGTTTGATCAGCTCCGGGCGGGTACCGAGGACGACCGCGACCGTTCCGTCGCTCACCGGGCACTCACGGCACGGTGGACGGCGCTGACGATCTGGTCGCGTTCGCCTTCGGTGAGGTGCTGATGCACAGGAAGGCTGATGACCTCTGCGGCCACGCGCTCGGCGACAGGGCTGCGGTGGTCGATCTGCACACGCGGATGGGCGCGATAGCAGTCGTAGTCGTAGACAGGGCGTGGGTAGTAGACGCCGGCACCGATGCCGTCGGCCTGCAATCGCCGCAGCACCTCGTCGCGTGCGACGGGGCAGTCGGCGGTGACGCGCAGGGTGTACTGGTGCCAGGCGTGGCCTCGGCCCGGGAGCGTGACCGGCGAGACGACGCCCTGCAGCCCGGCGAGGTGCTCGCCGAAGTAACCGGCGTTGGCAGCACGAGCGGCGAGGATCGCTGCCAACCGACCGAACTGGGGGACCGCAACGGCGGCGGCCAGGTCGGTGAGCCGATAGTTGTGGCCCGCGAGTTCGTACTGGTAACGGGCTCGCATGCCGTGATTGCGCAGCAGTCGCAGGCGATCGGCGAGCTGCTCGTCGTTGGTGGTGACGGCGCCTCCCTCACCGCACTGCAGGTTCTTGGTGGCGTAGAAGCTGAACGTCGCCTGTCCGTAGGTGCCGATCGGCGTTCCCATGTAGGTGGCGCCGTGCGCTTGCGCAGCGTCTTCGACGATGGCCAGGTGGCGCTCGGTGGCCAGGGCGGCCAGCGGAGCCATGTCGGCCGCTTGGCCGTAGAGGTGTACGGGCATCAGCACTTTCGTGCGTTCGCCGAGCACTTCCGGCACGGTGCCCGGATCGAGATTGAAGTCGGTGTCGGCGATGTCGCCGAAGCGGACGGTGGCGCCTGCTTCGAGAACGGCGTTGAGGGTGGCGACGAACGTGAAGGGACTGGTGATCACCTCGTCGCCGGGCTGCAGTCGCAGCGCTTCCAGTGCAGCGACGAGCGCTGTGGTGCCGTTGTTCACCGCGACCGCGTGCGCGGCGCCGGTCATCTCACGGCACAGGTCTTCGAAGCGTTGGACCATCGAGCCTTGCGCGAGCATGCCCGAGCGCAGGACCTGCAGCACGAGTGCCTCTTCCTCTTGGCCGACTTCGACCACTGTGATGGGGATCATTCGGCAGCCTCGGTGCAGTGCTCGCAGAGCAGGTCGGGTGGGGGTTCGTCGCCGCGGTCGATCACCCGACCGCACCTGCACACCCAGCCGGCCGGCCGCGCCGGGTTGCCGAACACCAGTTGGTGTGGCAGTACATCATGGGTGACGACCGCCCCGGCGCCGACAGCGGACCATTCGCCGAGCGTGACACCGCAGACGATGGTGGCGTTCGCGCCGATCGACGCGCCCTGCGCGATGTGAGTGGCGACGACCGCCCATTCGCCCACCGCACGTGGGTAGCGGTCGTTGGTGAACACACATGACGGACCGAGGAACACGTCGTCGGCGATCGTGACGCCGTAGTACACGCTGACGTTGTTCTGGATCTTGACCCGGCTGCCGACGACAGCGCCGGCGTCGATGTACACGTTCTTGCCCAGCGTGCAGTCGTTGCCGATCGTGGCCCCGGATCTGACATGGCTGTGATGCCAGATCGAGGTGCCGGCGCCGATGACCGCGCCCGCTTCGATGATCGCTGTGGGGTGGTTCGTCGAGGTCACGCGACCGCTCCTGTTCGCCCTGCGTCGTCCCGTTCGACACCCATCATGTCAGCCTACCCATCTCGTTCCGTATGCTGGCCGGGTGCGTGGCGGTACCGCAACTCCCTCTTGTGCAAGCGACGAACCACTGCGGTGGGCCGTCGTCGGCGCAGGCGTGCTCGGGATGTCGCTCGCCCTGCGCCTCGCGAGGGCAGGCCACCATGTGACCCTGCTCGAGGCGGGTGAGGTGCTTGGTGGGCTGGCCAGCCCGTGGGAGCTGGGCGACGTGACGTGGGACCGGCACTATCACGTGACGCTGCTCTCCGACAGCCGCACCCGCGAGATGTACTCGTCCGTCGGCATCGGCGAGGACGAGCTGCGCTGGGTGGAGACGAGGACCGGCTACTACGGCCCCGACCGCACGCTTCGATCGGTGTCGAACGCGATCGAGTTCCTGCAGCTGCCCGGGCTGTCGCTCATCGACAAGGGACGACTCGGCGCCACCATCGTGGTCGGGTCCAAGATTCGCAACGGTCGTAAGATGGAGCGCGTCACGGTCGAGCGCTGGCTTCGCCGCTGGAGCGGCAACAGCGCGTTCGAGACCTTCTGGAAGCCGCTGCTGCGCGCCAAGCTCGGCGACGCGTACCCGAAGGCGTCGGCCGCGTTCATCTGGGCCACCATCCAGCGGCTGTATGCCGCCCGCCGGAGCGGGTTGAAGAAGGAGATGTTCGGATACGCGGCGGGCGGCTACGCGTTCGTCTGCGAGCGCTTCGCTGTCGCGTTGGCCGATGCAGGCGTCGAGGTCCGGTTGGGCACGCCTGTCCGCAGCCTCGAGCAGGTCGACGGCGCCTTGTCGGTCGAGCCGATCGGCGGGCAGCGCGACACCTTCGACCGCGTCGTCGTCACCACCAGTGCCTCACGTGCCGCGACGATGTGCCCCGGCCTGCTGCCAGGTGAACGCGAGCGGCTGCAGCGCGTCGAGTACCTCGGCATCGTGTGCGTGTCGCTGCTCCTTGATCGGCCGTTGGCGCCCTACTACCTCACCTACATCACCGATCCCGCAACTCCGTTCACCGCCGTTGTCGAGATGACGTCGTTCATCGACCCTGCGGAAGTTGGCGGAAAGTCCCTCGTCTACCTGCCGAAGTACACCTCGACCGACGACCCGCTGTTCGCTGCCACCGACGACGACGTGGTGGCTGCCTTCACGCCCTACCTGCGGCAGATGTACCCCGATCTGTTGCCCGAGCAGATCCTCATCGCGCGGGTGTCGAAGGTCGCGCAGGTGTTCGCGGTGCCGTCGCTCGGCTTCAGCGACGACGCACCCTCGATCGGCACGTCCGTGCCCGGGCTGTTCCTCGCCGGCTCAGCGCACTTGCCGTTCTCGACGCTCAACGTGAACGACACCCTCTCGCTGGTCGACGAAGTGCTCCGTGAAGCGGGGGTCGAGCCACCGGCTACTGTGACGAAGACCTCAACGGGAGAGGACCCTGCGTGACTGAACCAAGACCGCTGGCATCACTGTCGCTCGATGCAGACAACCTGTGGGCGTACCAGATGACCCACGGCGATCCGGGCTGGGACAGCTACCCCAGCTACCTCGATGCACTAGCCGCCGTCGTGCTCCCTGCACTCGACGAGTTGGGCCTTCGCATCACGTTCTTCGTCGTCGGGCAGGATGCCGCACTCGAGCAGAACCGTGCGGCGATCGCATCGCTCGCCACCGCCGGGCACGAGATCGGCAATCACAGCTTTCGCCACCAACCCTGGTTGCACCGCTACTCGTTGGAAGAGATCCACACCGAGTTGCGCCGCACGGAGGAAGCCATCGAAGACGTTACCGGCACGCGGCCGGTGGGCTTCCGTGGGCCCGGCTACAGCCTCAGTCCCGATGTCCTGCGTGCACTGATGGAC
>JBAVTH010000327.1:0-6487 GCA_049696035.1 Ilumatobacteraceae bacterium | reverse complement strand
ACGCTCGCGTACGAGCCGCTGTCGCCGATGCCACGCACTCGCAGCGCGCCGAGGTGGCCGTCGGCGTCGCAGCCGGCCCAGTACTCCAGGCGGACCGGGTGGCGCTTGGCGTGAACGAGGAAGCTCTCCTCACGCGACAGCGTGCACTTCACCGGGCGCCGCAGCACGAAGGCGGCCAGCGCCGTCTGCCCCTGGTTGCTCATGTCTTCCTTGCCACCGAAGGCGCCCCCGTTGGAGACCAGCTCGACGGTCACCTGATCGGTGCCGACGCCCAGCAACGCGGCGATCTGGTCGCGGTCGTCCCACACGCCTTGACCACCGGAGTAGACGTGCAGGCGACCGTCGGCCAGCGGAACCGCCAGCGTGCTCTCCGGCTCGAGGAAGGCGTGCTCGATGCGCTGCGTCTGGAACACCTCGTGAACCACGTGCGCACTGGCAGCCAACGCCTGATCCACGTCACCACGTGTGTACTGGCTGACCGACAGCACGTTGTCCTTCGTGCCGAACACGGCGATCTCGGGGTCGTCGATGGCGGCGACGGGATCGACGATGGGTCGGTGCACGTCGTACTCGACATGTACCAGCTTGGCCGCTTCCCGAGCCTGCTGCTTGGTCTCGGCCACGACGAACGCAAGCACATCGCCGGCGTACGAGGTGCGTTGGCCCTCACCGACGAACACCGGCCAGTCCTTGTAGATGATGCCCACGTACTGGTCGCCCGGGATGTCGGCGGCAGTGAACACCGCCACCACACCCGGCGCTGCAGCGGCAGCGGAGGTGTCGATGCGCACGATGTCGGCCCGCACGTGCGCCGTGAGGTGCACGGCGCCGTGCAGCATGCCGGGCACTCGGATGTCGTCGACGTAGCCGCGGTCGCCCAGCGTGAGCTGAGCGGCCTGGTACTTGGCGCCGCTGGTACCGATGCCACCGGGCAGCGCCGGCACGACCGGCGTGCGCTTGGCCACCGCCTCGATCGCGTCCAGCACCTTCACGTACCCGGTGCAGCGGCACAGGTGGGCACCCAGGTGCCGAGCCATGTCGTCGCGCTCCAGGGCAGCGCCCTTCTTGTCCACCTGCGCCTTGGCGCGCATCACGATGCCGGGGATGCAGTAACCGCACTGCAGGCCACCGCAGGCGGCGAACGCATCCGAGTAGCGAGTGCGCTCCGCCTCGTCGACCCCTTCCAGCGTGACGACGGTGCGGCCCGCCACCTTGTCGAGTGCGTAGGTGCACGAGATCTGCACCTTGCCGTCGATCATCACGGTGCAGCACCCGCACTGGCCCTGAGGTGAGCATCCGTCCTTCGGGGAGGTGACGTCGAGCTCCTCGCGGAGCGCGGCGAGCAGATGCGGATGATCGGATCGCACCGAAACCGGCGCGCCGTTGAGGATGAACTCGACCGTCACGCTTTACACTTTGTCAAAGACGCGGCCGGAATGCGAACGAACACGCCGTTCGTCACATGAACTGTGCGCGCGTCAGCCTGCCGACAGTGAGTTGATCATCGAGGAGAAGTCGATGACGTCCTCGGGGGCCGGAAGGACTATCGGTTCGATGGTTCCCACCGCCGTGAAGACGATGTCGGCGCTCACGGTCTCACCTGCAACGGGCATCGCGTAGACCACGCGACGCAGCTGGGAGTCGGCCGTGACGTACACCTCGTAGTGCATCTCCGCCGGGAACTCGCTGCCCATCTGAGCGATCTGCTGCTGCAGGGCCGGGTATGCGGCCAGCGCATCCGCCGTCACGACAGTGACGCTGTAGTGCTTCACCTGCTCGCCGCGGAAGTCCTCCACTCCGGCGTCGACCACCTCTTTGGCGTGGTCGAACACCTGCGCCACGTCGAGCGGGTTGGTGGACGCGCTCTGCTGGAGCATGTCGCCCACTCCAGGCAGTTCGCCGGCGTCGAGGCTGACCCAGTCGGCGGGCACGCTGACGCCCTGGTCGGCGAAGGCGGAGGTCTCCATGTAGATCGTCGCGTTGTTCAAGTCGAGGATCGCTCCTACCTTCGCGTCGTCCATCGGCAATGTCATGTCCATCGCCAGCAGGCCATGCGCCACATCGAGGCGCCCCGTGGCGTTCACCGTGGTGGTGCCGATCGCCATGGTCATCTCGTAGCCGACGTTCTGCGCCGACTCGGCGGATGCCGCGGCGGAGGTGAGCGAGTAGCCGGCCTCGGCCTTGTGTCCACCCCCCATGACCACCGCGGCGGCGCCGGCTCCGAGAGCCACCACCCCGGTGACGGCGGCGACCGCGACCCACCGCCGGCGCTTGGCAGGGCGCACCGCGGGTGCCACGTCGATCAGCTCGGCGCTCAGCATCGAACCCATCGGCGGCCGCATCGCCGAGCCCGTCGCGGGCAACGAGTGCGCGCTCGGACCGGCCGGGGGCAACGGGGGCAGCACGCTCAGCGTGGGTGGAGGCGCCGCCGACGGTGCCCGAGGCGGTAGGAAGGGTGCGAAGGTCGGTTCCGCCGGGTCGGTCATGGCTCCACCATATTCCTGACCGGCCACTCGGCAACAGAGCCCCTCCGGCAAGGAATCGTCAAGATGCGTCGCGCAGGTCCGGCGCGCTCACCAGGTGGCGAAGAAGTACGAACCCGACTCCACGGGCGTGCGCGACGTGCTGGCGATGTCGACCAGGAACCACTCGGGGTCGCCGCTCGATAGGTCGGAGCCGACGATTCGCTGACGATCCGGCGACAGTGCCGAGAACCTGTCGAGTCCGACATCGACGACCGCGCCGTCGACCAACAGCCGACCACCTCCACCGATGGGCACCATGGTGCACCCGTCCGGCGATACCGCGTTCGGCGTCGAATCGAACTCGGCGAGCGTGGCGCCTGTCTGCCCGTCGACCACGATCGCCCCGGCGCCTTCGAACCGCGGCCGCGGGCCGGGCTGCAACACGATGCACTTCGTGCCACCACCCACCAGCTCCATCGGCTGCAGCTCGCCATCGGCATCCTCCGTCGCCGGATACGACGCGACGATGCTGCCATCGGCGGCCACCAGCGCCGAAGTGTCCGAGCCGATCGCCAGCACGTGATCGGCACCCACTGGGACTGCGCGATCGAGACCGAAGCCGAGCACGCCGAGCGAGGCTTTCTCGCCGGCGTCGAAGTCGACCGAGAACAACCCACCGCCGGTGTCGACCACCACCGCGCCGGAAGCGGTGAGCACGCCTCCGACGAGCGGCGCCGTCAGCGGCACCGACCTGCCCTGCTGTTCACTCCCCCGGAAGCGAGCGAGCTCGTCACCGCCGTTCAACACCACCAAGGTGTCGGTGCCCTGGACGTTCATCACGCCCGGTCCGGGTACGACCCAGCCTGCTCGCGGATCGTCGATCGGCACCACAACGGCGGATTCGCCGTTCTTCTCGATGAACAGCAGGAAACCGGGTGCAGCACCGGTGGAGAAGTACTGGCCGCCTGGGTCGCCGAGCTGCTCCACGCTGCCCTTCGCCAGGTCGGCAACCACCACCGGCCCCGGACTGCCCGCTGAGGTCAGCAGCAGCTGGTCACCACCCGGCTGCAGCGTCGCCAGCGCAGCCTGCAGGCCGTCGGCCGGCAGCTCGACCGAGTGCGCTTCCTGTGTCTCCAGGTCGACGTACGCGAGCGCAGACCCATCGACGTCGCTGACCAGCCAACGACCCATCGAAGGCTTCGGCATCGGGCTGAAGCCGGCCGGCAGCTCGAGCGTGGCGGTCACCGCACCGTTGCCGTCGAGCATGACCACACCCTCCTCTCGGATCGCTCCGAGATGGGCGTCTCCCGCCGGCAGTTCCTCCGCCGACCCAGCCGGCGCCGCTCCTGCCGCATCGCTCGAGTCGCTCTTGCGGAGCTGCCAGGTGACCACACCGGCGACGATCGCGGCGACAGCGAAACCGGCCATCAGCAGCTTGTCGACGCGATGGAGCTTCGCGGCCCTGGTAGGCGGTGCCAAGGTGGGCGGCACCTCGGTGACGGTCGGCGGCGACAGGTTGTCTGACATGCCACGCAACGATATTCGCTGATGTCAGAGCAGGCGGACCAAAGCGGTGAGGCCGACCGCCACGATCAGGCCGCGCAGCGCTCGCGGGTCGAGCTTGCGGCCGTACTTCGCTCCGATCTGGCCGCCGATCGTCGAACCGACGGCGATGCAGCCGACCACCTTCCAATCGACCGAGGTGGTGAGGATGAAGACGACCGCAGCGACCGTGTTGACGGTGAGCGCCAGCACGTTCTTGCACGCGTTCAGCCGCTGCAGGTGGTCGTCGAGGAAGATGCCCAGGACCGCGGTGAGGATGATGCCCTGCGCGGCGCCGAAGTAGCCGCCGTACACACCGGCGGCGGCGACGAGGCCCATCAACGCCGGCGTCACGTCGTGTTGATCCACGCCACCTGCCGCTCGCCGGGCGACCAACCGACGCGAGATGGTGGGGCCCGCGATCACCAGCACCAGGGCGATCACGATCAGCACGATCACGACCTTGTCGAACGCATCGCTGGGCATCGTGAGCAGCAGCGTCGAGCCGGCGAGCGCGCCGATCATCGATGCGGGAACCAGCTTGCGCAGCCGTGTGGCCTGCCCGCCGAGCTCGCGCCGGTAGCCGTAGGCGCCCGACAACGAGCCGGGCACCAGCCCGATGTTGTTCGACACGTTGGCGAGCAACGGCGGGTACCCCAAGGCGATCAGGGTGGGGAAGGTGATCAGCGAGCCGGAGCCGACGATCGTGTTGATCGTGCCCGCGGCCATGCCCGCGAAGAGGATGACGATCGCATCGGTGAGCGACATGTGGGTGCAGCCGTCAGTCGGGCAGCACGGCGCCGCGCTGCGACGTGATGCGGCGGTAGACCTCCGGGCGCCGGTAGCGGTCGAAGTCGAACAGGGTGTCCTTGTACTTGGCGCACCAGTCGAGGTCGCAACGAGCCACGATCACCTCGTCGTCGGTGGTGAGCGTCTGGGCCACGATCTGGCCGCTGGGTGCGACGATGATGGACTGGCCGAGCGAGTCGACGCCCTCCTCGACACCGCCCTTGGCGACACCGACCACCCAGGTGCCGTTCTGGTAGGCGCCACTCTGCATCACGAGCGAGTTGTGGAAGCCCTGCAGGATGTCCTGGCTGGGGTCGGGCACGTAGTGGATCGGCGTGTTGTAGCCGATCAGCACCAGCTCCACTCCTTGCAGGCCCATCTCACGGTAGGTCTCCGGCCAGCGGCGGTCGTTGCAGATCGCCATGCCGACGATGCCGCCGAATGCCCGCCAGACGCCGAAGCCATCGGGGCTCGGCTCGAAGTAGTACCGCTCGGCGTGTTGGAACGGCCGATCCGGCTCGTGGTGCTCGTGCCCCGGGATGTGCGTCTTCTTGTAGGTGGCAACGATGCTGCCGTCGCGCTCGACGAGCGTCTGCACGTTCCAGCGATGACCGGCCGCGTCGATGGTGGCGTAACCGAGGCAGAAGCCGACGCCCAGCCGCTCGGCCTCGTCGAACAGCGGCTGGGTGGCCGCGTTGGGCATGCTGCGCTCGTACCAGTGGTCGGCCTCACTGATGTCGTCGACGAACCAGCGCGGGAAGAAGGTGGTGAGCGCGAGCTCGGGGTACACCACCAACTCGGCACCCATCGAGTGCGCCTGGCGCAGCATCGCAACGAGGCGAGCCACCACCTGCTCGCGAGTGTGCTCCTTCTGGACCGGCCCCATCTGGGCGGCGGCGACGACGAGATGGCGAGGCATTGACAAAACGCTAACCGGCGCAGCTGCCGTGACCGCCGATCAACGGCGGGAACGGACGAATTGCGGCAGCAAGTTGTGTCGAACGAGTCTCGGAAGCCGCGACGATGCCGCCTCTGAAACCGCCGTGAGACGATGCAGCCTCAGCTGCCCCTGGGGGGGGTGGTGCCGCACGGATCGACCGACGGGAAGGCCCGCGTCTACGGTTCCGCGCATGGCTGACGCAACACTGAACGGCACCGTCGAAGAGTTCGAGGAGAGCGCCCGCGCGTTCCTGGACGCGAACGCGCCGCGCAAGGAATCGGACAAGAAGTTCGTGTGGGGCGAAGGTCCCGACAAGGTGGCCGTGTTCGAGGAGAAGGACCGCGAGCAGGAGCTCGCCGACGTCGCCAAGGCCTGCGAGTGGCGGCGCACGAAGTTCGATGCCGGCTTCGGCTGGATCACCGGCCCCACCCAGTACGGCGGCGCGGCGCTCACCAGCGCTCACGAGCGCGCCTACCTGAAGTTGGAGGCCCAGTACGAGATCCCCAGCCAGAGCCCGTTCGTCATCGGCCTCGGCATGGTGGCCCCGACGATCCTCGCCCATGCCAGCGACGTCGCCAAGGATCTCTACCTGAAGAAGATGTACCGCGCCGACCTGGTCGGCTGCCAACTGTTCAGCGAGCCCGGCGCCGGCAGCGACCTGGCCAGTCTGCAGACGAAGGCCGAGCGCGACGGCGACGAGTGGGTCATCACCGGCCAGAAGGTGTGGACCACCGGCGCCCAGTTCAGCGAC
>JBAVTH010000326.1:0-1568 GCA_049696035.1 Ilumatobacteraceae bacterium | reverse complement strand
CGCGGTGTGGCTCGTAAGAGGAACGGCATCAACCACATATCAGGTGTGCCCACCGTGGCGAACCCAACCACGAGACGAGGGAACACATCATGTTCATGATCGGCATCGACCCCCACAAGGGGTCCCACACCGCTGCTGCGGTCGACCGGGCCGAGGCGGTGATCGACACGATCCGCGTCGATGCTGATCGGCATCAACGGGCCCGACTGTTGGCGTGGGCCGCACCGTTCTCGCCTCGCACCTGGGCCATCGAAGGCGCAACAGGCATGGGTGCCCTGCTTGCCCAGCAGCTCGTCGCTGCCGGCGAACACGTGGTGGATGTGCCACCGAAGTTGTCGTCGCGGGTGCGGCTCCTCGAGCGCGGCAAGATCGACAAGACCGACCCCAACGATGCCCGCTCGGCCGCGATCGTCGCCTGGCACAACCCGGCCCTCAACGTCGTCACCGGCCTCGACGAGCACCGCGTCTTGTTGCGTCTGTTCGCCGATCGTGACACCCCCGGGTTGTCCTTCGAACGACATGCCGTCCCGTCACCGCACACCACCGCCGGACACGTGGCCTCATAAGAGCCTGCCCTCACCCGAGTGGCCCATCACTGGCCTGCCCGAAACACCGGCAACAAGCACCTTGACAAACATAGGAGCGTCGATATGGCGCTGGGTGTCCACTCGAACTCAGCCATCGAGGCGACCGCGTCGCCGACATCGAGTTAGCCGACGGTCGCCCACCTACAAGGGTCCTCCGCATGGACCCCCTCGTCGCGCTGCAGGCGGGCACCACCGGCGACCGGCCCACGAAGACGAACCCATCGGCATGACAGACAGGTGCCCGCGCTCAACGGGTGCCCAGCTACCGGAGCCAGTCCCGGAACTGGAACACGCCTACCGGAGCCAACACGTCAACTATGAACCGAGCCCGATGGCGTCCCAGAGCGTGGTGTAGAAGCTCGTGTGTTCCTCGAAGCTGTTGGTCAGGTTCGGGGTGCTGCGGGCAAGGCTAGTTCGGCGGGTTGGTCGGTGAGATCGGCAACGGATGCGGCGGCGATGTAGCGGCGTTCGGCGGCGATCATTTCGTCGTTGATCTCGACCAGGAGTGCGCCGACGAGACGGATCACGGAGGCCCGGTCGGGGAAGATCGACACGACGTCGGTGCGGCGTTTGAGTTCGCGGTTGAGACGTTCGATCGGGTTGTTCGACCAGATCTTGGACCAGTGCGCCGGCGGGAACGCGGTGTAGGCGAGCAAGTCGGCTTCCATTGCCTCGAGGCGCTCGGCGACGCCTGGTGCGTAGGGGCGCAGCTGTTCGACGACGGCACGAAGCTGGGCGGTCGCTGTGGCGGTGTCGGGTTGGACGAAGATCGTGCGGATCAGCGCGGCGATCACTTGGCGGTGCCGGTGGTTCGCCGCGGAGAGCAGGTTGCGCATCGCGTGCACGCGGCAGCGTTGCCAGCTGGCGCCTTGGAAGCAGCGACGGATCGCTTTGATCAGACCGGCGTGCGCGTCGCTGATGACGAGGCGCACACCGGCGAGTCCGCGGTCGGTGAGGCTGGTGAGGAACTCGCGCCAGAAC
>JBAVTH010000325.1:0-2850 GCA_049696035.1 Ilumatobacteraceae bacterium | reverse complement strand
CGGCCGTGCCGCCGCCGCCCAGATGGGGATCACCCGCGTCGACAACCAGCCCGCGGTGTTCATCGGCGACACCGCCTACACCGTCGTCGGCATCATCGACGACGTGCAACGCAACCCCGACCTGCTGCTGTCCATCATCATCCCGCGCACCACCGCCGAAGCCGACCTCCCCGCGTCGGGCGCCACCTACCAGGTCATCATCGACACCGCTCCCGGCGCCGCCAACCTCGCCGGCCGCCAAGCACCCGACGCCTTGCGCCCGCAAGACCCGGCACGCCTGCAAGCCCTCGTACCACCCGACCCCAAACGCCTCCGCAACCAGGTCACCGGCGACGTCACCAGCCTGTTCTACGCGCTCTCCGGCCTCGCCCTGTTCATCGGCATGGTCGCCATCACCAACGCCACCTTGCTCAACGTGATCGAGCGCCGCCACGAGATCGGCCTCCGTCGCGCGCTCGGCGCCACCCGCCCCCACATCCGCCGCCAGTTCACCACCGAAGCCGCCATCACCGGCACGCTCGCCGGCATCCTCGGCGCCGCCATCGCCCTCATCGCAATCACACTCATCGCCTACCAACGGCAGTGGACCGTCACCATCAACCCCACCACCATCTTCATCGCACCGCTCCTCGGCCTCACCACCGGCACCCTCGCCGGCATCCTCCCCGCCACCCGCGCCGCCCGCACCCCACCCGCCGAAACCCTCCGCAGCTGAACGAACCTGCCCGAGCAGGCGCTTCGTCGGCGAGCGACCTTCGAAATCGGCGAACGCGCAGATGCTCCGACCGGATTCATTGACCGTGGCCACCACGCCGCGTAGGGTCGAGCGCAACGCCACGCCACGTGGCACCGGCCGAGGAATCGGCCGTACGGAAGGAGCGTCCCATGAAGGCTTCCCGTTTCACCCGGCTGGGTACTGCGCTGCTGGTTGCAGCCTCGCTCGCCTTCGGCGGTGGTGCGTCCACCGCACTGGCGGCGCCCACCAAACAGGGTGCGATCGACATCTTCTACCAGGGCACCGGCAGCTTCATGGCGCGCAAGGCGCAAGGCGGCGGTGGCTACGTGTGGACCGACGACGGCTGCTCGGTGCCGCTCGCGGTCAAGATCGTGGCACCGGTGATGGCCTATGCCTCGTGGCAGTTCAAGGACCAGTGCAAGCAGCACGACTTCGGCTACCGCAACTTCGGCGGCAGCCTGCGCCTCGACCCCACGGAGAGCCGCCGCAACTCGGTCGACGACCACTTCCACGGCCGAATGCAGGCACGCTGCGGCGCATGGGAGATCAGGTTCAGCGGGCAAGAGCCACTGTGTCGGGCCAACGCCCTCATCTTCTACACGGCCGTTCGAAACTTCGGGAAGTTCTAACGCTGCATGTGGCAACGCCAACGCTCGCAAGCTGACTGCCGGGTCGGCTTGCGGCGCATGGCCGGGCGGTGGCCGGTGTCCATGCTGCTCCTCGCAGTCGGCGTCGCGGCCGGCTGCACCAGCGGCAACGACACCGGCGGCATGACCCTCCTGCGCTCTCACGTGCCCGAGATCCCCACCGGCGTGCTCTACCTCAGCACCGACATCGGTGGCTCGTGCACGACGGACTGCCCACCCGCGTCGATCAGCCGCGGCAAGGTCGTTCCGTGCGCCGACCTCGCTGCCGCCCAAGGAGAGTACGAGACCTTGCTCGGCACGGCCGCCTTCGAAGCAGCCGGTGACGGCCAATGGACCATGACGGCCGACAACCGGCAGATCACCGTGGCCGTCCTCTCCTACGACGACGCATCCGCCGGGCCGCAACCGACCGAGCAGCCGTATGTCGACGCTCCCACCGACCTGGCCGGCGCGTGTGCGCTGGTCGTGACAGCAACGGTCGGCCAGTGATGCGCGGGTGTGCCGCGCTGGCGGTCGTGATCTGCATGGCCGCGTTCGCCGCCTGTTCCGACTCCGAGTCCGACGGCACGGTCCAGTCCGCAGCGCCGGCCGCCGCGCCGCCGGAGATCACTCGCCAGCAGATCGTCGATGCGCTCAACGGCAACATGTTCAACACCACCGACACCGATCGGCTGGTGGCGGACTGCATGGCCGACAGCGGCTTCCAGTGGGTGGTCGCCGCCGCCGACCCGGCCGCCGCAATCGCCGACGCCACCTACGTCCAGTCGTACGGCTACGGCATCTTCTCGACCCCCGTCGAGGCCGCCGGCGACGACCCCAACCTCGCGATCTTCGACGCGATGTCGCCCGCCGAGCAGGGCGCCTACAACCTCGCCCTGGTGGGCAACGAGCAAGGCGTCGCGCCGATCTCGCCCACCAGCTGCTTCGGGAAACAGCAGGCGGCGTTGCAGCAGCTCAGCGACATCGCGTCGTCGGAGCTGATGCAGAAGATCCTCAACGAGTACCAGTCACTGCTGCTGTCCGCGCCGGAGATGACCGCCGCACAAGCCGAATGGCAGTCGTGCATGAAGGCCGCCGGCCTCGACTACGACAACCGCGACACCATCATCGCCGAGCTCACCGCCCTCGCCGACACGCTGCCCACCGGCGATGCTCTCGTCGCCGCCAAGGCCAACGAGCTGCGCATCGCCCAACAGGACTACACCTGCTCGGCGTCGGTGCGCGAGGCAGCCGTCAACGCCGCCGAACGGATCAAGGCCGACCTCGTCGCCCGCTACGCGCCGTAGCCGGCGCAGCGGCCAGCTCTGCTACCGCGGCGCGGCCCGGGCACCCCCAGGTATCGCTCAGGGTTCGTGCAACTGCACGAAACGGCGGCATGATGGCCGCTTCATGTTGATCCGACTGCTGCGCACGCACCTCCGGCGCTACCGGTCGCTGCTGATCGCCGTCGTGCTCCTGCAGGCGGCT
>JBAVTH010000324.1:0-17979 GCA_049696035.1 Ilumatobacteraceae bacterium | reverse complement strand
GCTGTGGACGTATCACCTTCGCCTGTGCGGAAGGGGGTGGAACCGTGTCCGACGACGAACTGACCGCCGAGGAAGTGCTGCTGCTCGACGACATCGAGGCGATGTTGGCCGACCCGTCGCTGTGGACGGAGGCCTCGCCGGAGGTGGAGGAAGTCGCCGTCTCTGCCATCGTCGCCGCGGCAGCGGGTGCCTCCACGTCGACCTATCACGTGTACCGCCGGCCCGGTCGCGGCCGTCGCTGGTTGACGACGGCTGGCGCGGCTGTCGTCGGCGCCGCCGCCGCCGGTGTCATCACCTTCCTTGTCACTCGCGACCCGTCGCCGGTGGCCGACGCACGCGTCGCGGTGGTCGGCACCGATCTCGCACCCGGCATCTCCGGGTCCGCCGAGCTCACCACGGTTGCCTCCGGGGTGGAGATCGAGCTGCGCCTACCCGGCCTGCCGCGGCGCGACAACGGCGACTTCTATCAGGTGTGGTTGAAGAACTGCGAGGGCACGCAGCTGGTGCCCGCAGGGTCGTTCCACGAGCTCGACGATGCGATCGCATGGGCGGGCGTGGCACCCGAGGACTTCCCACTGATCACCGTCACGAAGGAAGCCGTGGCGCCGCCGAAGGACGCTGCGCAGGGCACCTCCGGAGAAGTCGTCGCCAAGGGCGCGATCGCCGAGTGCCCCACCTGATCGTCTGCCACGTTGCCGATGCGAGCTGGGTCACCGGCCGGCATCGCCTCGGCGGTATTCGTGGGTCAGCTCGTCGAGCCGGGCCTTCACCGCCGGGTCGATGGGGTTCAGCACGGCGGCGACCGCGTCGGCGAGCTGATCGGGGCGTGACGCCCCCACGATCGGGCTGGTGATCGCAGGATTGGCGAGCACCCACTGCATCGACAGCGTGGCGGCGGACACGCCCGAGTCGGCCGCCAGCTGACGGACGGCGTCGATGGTGGCGAACATGTGCTCGTGCCAGTAGCGCTCGCGGTAGCGGTCGCCCTGGTTGCCGGCGGCGAACCTGGTGCCATCCGCCGCGTCGTCGGGCCGGTGCTTGGCGGTGAGCATGCCGCCGGCGAGCGGGTTGTAAGGGATGACCGCGATGCCCTCCTCGTCGCACAATGGGAAGAGCTCGCGTTCGAACTCGCGGAACAGCAGGTTGTAACGAGGCTGCACGCTGTCGAAGCGCACGGTGCCCAACGCTTCGCTGCGCCCCAGCGACCGGGCCAACTGGTACGCCAACACGTTGCTGCACCCGACGTATCGAGCCTTGCCGGCGTGGACGATGTCGTCGAGCGCGCGCAACGTCTCGTCGATGGGGGTGTTCGCATCCCACGAGTGCACCTGATAGAGATCGACGTGGTCGGTGCCCAGGCGCGTGAGCGTGGCGTCGATGGCGCGCATGATGTTGTGCCGCGAGTTGCCGCCCTCCCACGGCCGGTGACCGGTGGGGAAGAAGCACTTCGACGCGATCAGGACGTCGGACCGTCGGCCGTGGAGCCACCCGCCGATCATCCGTTCGGTATCGCCCACGCCCTTCGGGTAGCTGGTGACGGGGTACATGTCGGCGGTGTCGAAGAACGTGATGCCGGCTTCCACCGCGGCGTCCATGATCGCGAACGACGTGTAGCGGTCGCACTGGCCGGCGAAGGTCATCGTGCCGAGGGTGAGACGCGGCACCTGGAGCCCGGTGCTGCCGAATCGTGTGTACTGCATGCGCGCGACCATACCCACCTGCTGCTTGACTGAGCGGCTCGTGCCCATCCTGCTCGCTCTCGGTTCCGCCCTCGTGTACGGCGTGGGCGACTACTTCGGCGGGCGCGCCAGCAGGAACCAGGCCAGTGTGGTGGTCGCCGCGCTCGGGCAGCTGATCAGCCTGATCCTGGTCGTAGCTGCCGTGTTGGTGATGGGTACCCCGGCGCCATCGGATGCGACCTGGGGATGGAGCGCGTTCGGCGGTGTCGTCGGCGCGCTGGGCATCGCAGGGTTGTACCACGGCTTCGCCCACGGTGAGGTGTCGGTGGTGGCGCCGACCAGCGCCGTCGTGGGCGCTGTCGTGCCGTTGGTGGTCGGGCTGGCACTGGGCGAGCGCCCGAGCGCTCTTGCGCTCGTCGGTGTCGTCATTGCAGTGGTTGCGGTGGCGCTGGTGAGCGGAGCCCTCGGCACCCATCAGCACAACACTCCGCCGCGCATCGTGGCGCTGGCGGTCGCCGTGGGAGCGTGCTTCGGCCTGCTGTTCGTCGCACTCGACCGTGCCGATGCGAGCTCTGGCATGTGGCCCCTGGTGATCGCCCGCCTCGCATCGGTGCCGTTGTTGCTGCTGGTTGCCGGGGCTTCGGGTGTGCGCCCGTTGCGTCACCGGGGTTCTCTGCAGTTGGCCGTCACCGCCGGCGTTTTCGACATGGGTGCCAACGTGCTGTACCTCGCCGCAGTGCGAGGTGGACTGCTCACGATCGTGTCGGTCGTCGCGTCGCTGTACCCGGCCAGCACGGTGGCGCTGGCCTTCGCGGTCGACCAGGAACGTCTGACGCGATGGCAGGCGCTCGGCCTCGGAGCCGCAGCACTGGCGTTGGTGCTCGTCAGTCTCAGCCGTCAGTAGCCGGCAGGGCTGCGTCGGCGATGGCCTGGCTCTCACGGGCGGCGCCGGCGAAGATGCCTTTTGCCATCAGGCTGGGTTCCGCCTTCCGGCGGGCGAGGTAGATCGCCGCCCTTCCTCCGTGGATGACCGGGTCGTCGGGCGCCGCCCAGCCGGCGAGGTCGGCGAGATGGCAGGCCAGGCGAGCGTCACCGTCGCCGAGGGCCCGCTCTGCACGATGGAGCAGCACCTCAACGCCGCCGGCGAGGTCGGCCAACACGCCGGCAAGGTGGGCGTCCGGTGAGGGCTTCAACCGGGACGCGGCGCCGTCCCACCAGCCGCCGAACTGCCGCCAGATGCCCCGGATCACGAACTCCGGTTCGTCGTAGAAGGGCCGCAGGTACGGCTTCGCCAAGGTATCCGCCGGAACGCTGACGGTGTGCACGATCGTGTCGAGGTTGGCGCCTGCGTTCATCATGCCGACCACAGCCGCCACCAGGTTCTCCAACGCCGTGGCGACATCGTCGAGGACTCGGGCGATGCGATCGCTGCCGCTGATCGGCAGGCCGTGGGCCGGCAGCAGCAGCTCCGGCTCCTTCGCGATCATCTTGCGGAGCGCCGCCGCCCATTCGATGGGGTATCGCTGCACCTTCTGAGGGTTGCCTGCATTGGGGAAGTTCCAGATCAGGAAGTCGCCGGTCATCAGCGCCTTGCGTTCGGGCATCCAGGCCCACAGATGGTCGTCGGTCTCGCCGCGGTCGTGGTGCAGTTCGATCCGTTCGTTGCCCACCAGCAGTTCGCCGTGGTGGGCGAAGGTGGTGGCCGGGCGCAGCGTCGCCTGCGGCAGGAAGCGACGGGCGTTCGGGTTCGCCTTCATCGAGATGCCATCGCCCTCTCCGCCGACGTTCAGGTTGAGATCGCCCGAGACGCCGCCGAACTGTCGAGCGTTGATCAGCAGGTTCCAGTTGTTGGTGTACTCGTAGCGGTCCATGCGCACGGCGACGTTGTCGTGGCCGACCACGTTGGGATCGTCGTCGGCGAAGAACATGCTGCCGCCGACGTGGTCGGCGTGGCCGTGGGTGTACACGAGGTGGCTGACGCGATCGCGGCTCCAGGAGCGCAAGGATTCGCGCACGGCCTTGCCGCTCTGGGCGCCCGACGCGTCGAAGCACACCAACCCGTCGTCGGTCTGCAGGGCCACGCAGTGGCTGAAGCTCTCGACCATGGCCAGGCCGTCGCCGATCTCGCTGAGCTCGTTGGTGACTCGGTTGACCGGTTGGTCGGCGTGGCCACTGTCGATGATGCGTGCGGAGAGCCCGAGGAGATCAGCCATGGCGCCGACCGTAGCCCGCTCGTACGGCACGAGTTGGCGTGGAGATGCGGTGGTACCGCACTTCAGCGCCGACTCATGGCGCCCACCCGAGGTCAGCGGGGGAGGCCGAGCACGCGCTCGCCGAGGATGTTGCGCATCACGTTGGAGGTGCCGCCCATGATCGTGTAACCCGGCGCGTAGGCGAGACCGCGGGTGACGTCGTCCCAGAGCGTGGCCTGGGGGCCGAGCACACGAGAGACGAACTCGCTGACCCGGATCTCGTGCTCGGTGCAGAAGCACTTGGTGGCGGCGCTGAACCCGGCCGGTGCCTGCTTGAGCACCTCGCGGATCACGAGGATGCGGCCGATCCGGTAGCCGATCTCCAGGCGGGCGATCTGGTCGCGGAGCACGGGGTCGGAGGTGTCGGCTCGTTCGAGCGCCAGCAAGTACAGCGCGTGGTTGCTGACCAGGCGGTCGATCCCGCCACGCTCGTGCTCCAACTGGCGCATGGTCTGCTTGAACGCGCCGCCCTCTTGGCCCACCAGGTTCTCCACCGGTACCCGCACGTCGGTGAAGAACACCTCGCAGAAGTGGCGGTTGGTGGTCATGTCCTTGATCGGGCGCACCTCGATGCCGGCCAGGTTCATCGGCACGATGACCTCGCTGATGCCGGCATGCGGCGGGCCTTCCTGCGACGTGCGGCAGATCAGGTAGCAGTAGTCGCTCACTGCGCCGAAGCTGGTCCAGATCTTCTGGCCGTTGATGACGAACACGTCGCCCTCGCGCTCGGCGGTGGTCTTCAGGCTGGCGAGGTCGCTGCCGGCGTTCGGTTCGCTCATGCCGATGCACCAGGTGGTGTCGCCGGCGACGATGCCGGGCAGGAAGGCAGCCTGTTGGTCGGGCGTGCCGTAGGTGAGCAGCGACGGACCCATCTGGCGGTCGGCGAACCACGAGGCCGCGATGGGGGCGCCGGCCTTGATCAGCTCCTCGCCGACGATCAATCGGTCGATCGCTGGGCTGGCGGCGCCGCTGTAGGCGTTGTCGGGCCATGTCATGCCGATCCAGCCGTGGCCGGCGAGCTCCTTGGAGAACTCCTTCGAGTAGCCGTTGATCCACGAATCGTTGCTGCGCCCGAAGCGGGCGACGGCGTCGGCGGCCACATGGGCGGCCTTCTCGCGAAGGGCCATCTGTGCGGGAGTCCAGGAGAAGTCCATCGGCATCGATGCTAGGTGTGCCGTCGGTGGCACGCGAACTCCGGGGTTTGCCCAGCGCCGCCTGCCGACGGCTATGGTGATACAAGTCCGATACAAGTCCGGCGGTACGCAGCCGGCAGTGCCCAGGGAGTTGCGATGAGCAAGATCAAGGTGAAGAACCCGGTCGTCGAGATGGACGGCGACGAGATGACCCGCATCATCTGGCAGTTCATCAAGGACAAGCTCATCCTGCCGTACCTCGACATCGAGCTCGACTACTACGACCTCGGCATCGAGCACCGCGACGCCACCAACGACCAGGTCACCATCGACTCGGCAGAGGCCACCAAGCGCCACGGCGTGGCCGTCAAGTGCGCCACCATCACCCCCGACGAGCAGCGCGTGGAGGAGTTCGGCCTGAAGAAGATGTGGAAGTCGCCCAACGGCACCATCCGCAACATCCTCGGCGGCGTCATCTTCCGCGAGCCCATCGTCATCTCCAACATCCCGCGGCTGGTGCCCGGCTGGACCAAGCCGATCGTCATCGGCCGCCACGCCCACGGCGACCAGTACAAGGCCACCGACTGGAAGGTGCCGGGCGCCGGCAAGGTCACCATGACCTTCACGCCCGCCGATGGCAGTGCCCCCACCGAGCTGCACGTGGCCGACTATGGCGACGACGGCGGCGTGGTGATGGGCATGTACAACTACAACGACAGCATCCGCGACTTCGCCCGCGCATCGCTGCGTTACGGCATCCTGCGCAACTACCCGGTGTACCTGAGCACGAAGAACACGATCCTCAAGGCCTACGACGGCTCGTTCAAGGACATCTTCGAAGAGGTCTACCAGACCGAGTTCAAGGCCGAGATGGACGCCCTCGGCCTCACCTACGAGCACCGCCTGATCGACGACATGGTTGCCTGCGCGATGAAGTGGGAAGGCGGCTACCTCTGGGCCTGCAAGAACTACGACGGCGATGTGCAGTCCGACACGGTGGCCCAGGGCTTCGGCTCGCTCGGCCTGATGACCAGCGTGCTGATGACCCCCGACGGCAAGACCGTCGAGGCCGAGGCTGCGCACGGCACGGTGACACGTCACTACCGCGAACACCAGAAGGGCAACAAGACGTCGACCAACCCGATCGCGTCGATCTACGCCTGGACGCAGGGCCTTGCCTATCGTGGCCGGATGGACGAGACCCCCGAGGTCGTGGCGTTCGCCGAAGCGCTGGAGAACGTGTGCATCGAGGCCGTCGAAGCCGGCGAGATGACCAAGGACCTGGCGCTGCTGATCAGCAAGGACGCTCCGTGGATGACCACCGAGGACTTCCTCGACGCGCTGGATCGCCGCCTCCAAGCCAAGATGGCGTGAGGCCACTCACGCTTCAGCGCTCTTCGGCCAACTCGGCCGCGTAGCCCTCGACCAACAGCCCTCGCAGGGTGTCGGCATCGAGGTCGGCCACTCGCTGGCAGCTCAAGATCGTCGCGCCATCGGGAGCGTCGGCCAGCTCGGCCCAGACCTCCGGCTGCCACATGCCCGAACGCAGGAATGCCTTCGCGCAGTGGACGAAGGTGGTGGCGACCTGCAGCACGAGGGCGGTCTTCGGCGGCTTCGGCAACTCGAACTCGGCGAGGACATCCGGGTCGGTGGTGACCCATGCCGTGCCGTTGATGCGCACCGTTTCCCCGCGCCCGGGCATCACCAGGATCAGGCCCAGCCGGCCGTTGCGGACGACGTTCTGCAGCGTGTCGAGCCGGTTGTTGCCGCCGAGATCGGCGATGGCCACGCGCTGCTCGTCGAGGGCACGGATGAAGCCGCTCGGCCCGCCTCGCGGCGAGGCGTCAGGGAGGCCGTCGGCGCCCTCGGTGGCCAGCACCGCGAACCGGCAGGCGTCGACGAAGGCGGTAGTGGCCTCGTCGAGACTGGTGCGCACCTTGTCGACGACGAGCTGCGACGGCTCGCGGTAGAGAGTGCGCAAGGCCTCGACGGAGCCGATGCGGTGAGGGTCGCTCATGTGCCCACCGTACCCAGCGCCGTTAGCGTGGTGCGTCCATGCGGCTGGCCGACTTCGACTACGTGCTCCCCGAGGAGCGGATCGCCCAGCACCCGGTGGAGCCCCGCGATGCCGCGCGTCTGCTGGTCGATCAAGGCTCGGCGGCGCCCTTGCACCGCCACGTACACGACATCGGCGACCACCTGCGTGACGGCGACCTGCTGGTGGTCAACGACACGAAGGTCATCCCCGCCCGGCTGCGGCTGCACCGCGAGACGGGCGGCGCTGCGGAGGTGCTGCTGCTGGAACCGCTGGACGGCGACCGGCGCACCTGGGAGGCGATGGTGCGCCCGGCGAAGAAGATGAAGCCCGGCGAGTTGCTGTTCGCCGCTGACGCACCGCTGGTGGCCGTGTTGCGCCGTAGCGAGGCGGGCGACACGATGATCGTCGAGCTGGTGGGGGAGGGCGACCCTCTCGCCCTGCTGCAGGCGCACGGCGAGATGCCGTTGCCCCCGTACATCTCCGCTCGGCTGCAGCACCAGGACCGTTACCAAACGGTCTACGCGAACGAACCGGCGTCGGCGGCGGCGCCGACGGCCGGTCTCCACTTCACACCCGAACTGCTGACAGCACTGGCTGGGCGGGGCGTTTCGACCGCGAAGGTCGAGCTCATCGTCGGGCTCGACACGTTCAAGCCGGTCAGCGTCGACGACCCTCGTGATCACCAGATCCACAGCGAGCGTTACCGAGTGCCGGCAGCGACGGCGGCCGCCTGTGCCGCCGCCCGCCGGGTGGTCGCCGTCGGCACCACCAGTGTGCGTGCTCTGGAGAGCGCGGCGACGTTCGGGGTGTCCGAGGGGCGCACACGGCTGTTCATCCACCGGCCCTACGAGTGGAAGGTCGTCGACGTGTTGATGACCAACTTCCACTTGCCGCGCACGACGTTGCTGATGATGATCGACGCATTCGTCGGCCCTCGCTGGCGCACACTGTACGAGGAAGCCCTGCGCGAGGGCTACCGATTCTTGAGCTTCGGCGACGCGATGTTGCTGGACAGGAGCCTGAACTAGATGCACCCCGTCCGATTCGAGTTGACGGCCGCCGATGGCTCGGCCCGCACCGGGGTCGCTCATGCTGCGCGTGGCAGCTATCGAACGCCGTGCTTCATGCCGGTGGGCACCAGGGGTGCCATCAAGTACCTCAGTGCCGCCGACTACGAACGGCTCGGCGCAGAGATCGTGCTCGGCAACACCTACCACCTGATGCTGCGGCCCGGCGCCGAGACGGTGGCGCACTTCGGTGGGCTGGGCAAGTTCGCTGCGTGGGGCGGTCTCACGCTCACGGATTCCGGCGGCTTCCAGGTGTTTTCGCTCGAACCCAAGGTCGACGACGAGGGTGTGACGTTCAAGAGCACCTACGACGGGTCGTCGCATCGCTTCACGCCGGAGATCGCTGTGCACACGCAGGAACTGCTCGGCGCCGACATCCAGATGGTGCTCGACGTGTGCGCGCCGCTGCCCTCCGCGCCCGACGTCATCCGCCAGGCGTTGGTGCGCACCTCGATGTGGGCCGCACGGGCGAAGGCTGCTCACCAGCGCCCCGACCAGGCGCTGTTCGGGATCGTGCAGGGCGGACTCGACGAGGCGATGCGAGCCGAGAGCGCACAGCACACGGTGGATGTCGGCTTCGACGGCTATGGCATCGGCGGCCTGAGCGTGGGGGAGACCCGCGAAGAGATGCTGCCCGCTCTGGCTGCGGCGCTGGCCCACTTGCCCGCCGATCGGCCGCGGTACCTGATGGGAGTGGGCGACCCGGCGAGCCTCGTGGAAGCCGTCGGCCTGGGAGTCGACCAGTTCGACTGCGTGATGCAGACGCGCATCGGCCGACATGGCACGGCGCTCACCGCCGAGGGCAAGCTGCACGTGAAGAACGCGAAGTGGGCGTTGGATGATCGGCCGCTCGACGCCGAGTGTGCCTGCGAGGTCTGTGCTCGCCACAGTCGCGGCTACATCCGCCACCTGTTCCAGGTGGGCGAGCCCACCGCCGCCCGACTGCTCAGCCTGCACAACGTCGCCTGGACGTTGCAGCTGATGGCGCAGATGCGTGAGGCCATCGCCGCCGGCACCTTCGACGCGTTGCGTCGCGACGTGCTGTCCGTGTGGGGGTGATCTGCCGTTAGGCGGGTGGGCCTGGCTAGAATCGCCGCTCGGTCAACGAGGCTCCGTCCTCCATCGTGAACACCTGGACTCCCCATGCATCTGTCCCCGCTCGTCGCAGCCAGCAATCAGAACCCGCTGCCGTCGCTCATCATCTTCATGCTCATCCCGGTGGCGATGTACTTCCTGCTCATCCGGCCCCAGCGCCGTCGTCAGCGCGAGGCCGCAGCGCTGCAGAGTGCGATCGAGATCGGTGACGAGGTCATGACCACCTCGGGGCTGTACGGCTTCGTGACCGGGTTCGAAGGCGACCTCGCCTGGCTGGAGATCGACGACAACGTGCAGGTTCGCATCGCCCGCCAGGCGATCCAGCGCAAGGTCGACACCGCCAAGGGCGAGAGTGCGGTGCCTTCCGACGACGGCACCAAGGCCAAGCAGACCAAGATCGACGACGTCATCAACACCACCGACGCGACGGACGACTGACCTCACCTCATGCGTAAGAAGCTCATTCTTTCACTGGTGATCATCGTGGTGGCTGCGTTCGGCTCGTTCATCACGGTGCTCGCCACCGGCACGCACCCGACGCTGGGCCTCGATCTGCAAGGTGGTGTTTCGGTCACCCAGGAGCCCAAGGTCGGTTCCACCTACAGCAGCGCCAGCCTCGATCTCGCGGTCGAGAAGATCCGTGAGCGCGTCGATGCCCTCGGTGTGGCCGAGCCGGAGATCCTGCGCCAGGGCGACGCCATCGTCGTCAACCTGCCGGGTGTCCAGAACCAGAACCAGGCCATCGAGCTGGTGCAGGTCACCGGCCAGGTGTACCTGCGCCCTGTCATGAGTCAGTGCCAGACGCTGAACCTCACACCCACGTCGTCCACCGTCGCCGGCGACACCACCGTTCCGGGCGACACCACGGTCCCGGGCGACACCACGGCGCCTGCCGACACCACCGCCCCCGGCGATACCACCGGCGGCAGTGCCACCACCGACGGCGGCAACTCGATCAACGCTCCCAGCACCACGGCAGCCGGCGGGCCCAGCCGAGCGGTCAGCGGCACCAACACGACCACGACGGTGAGGGCCGGCTCCACCACTACGACGGTCGGCGGCTCCACCACCACCGACGCAGGGTCGACCACCACCACGGCTGATGGCAGTACCACCACCACCGTGACGGGTGAGTCCACCACCAGTACCACGCCGGGCCCCACCACCAGCACCACGTCGCCGGCAGTCGACGAGAACGGCCTGCCGATCCCGGAGAGCGACCCCAACAACCAGCAGTTCCTCCCCGTGCACGGGGCGAACCCGCCGCAGTACTGCTTGGTCGGCCCGCAGCAGGGCACCGGCGAGGTGTTCCAGGACAATGCGACGGCGACGATCATCACCAACTCCGGGTGGGGCGTCACCGTCGATCTCCGCTCGGGCGCCGCCGGCAACGACGTGTGGAACGCGCTCGCCGCTCAGTGCTTCAACCAGCAGGCCTCATGCCCCACCGGGCAGCTGGCCATCGAGCTCGACGGCAGCCTGCAGTCGGTAGCCAACGTGCAGACCGACAACTTCAACGGCAGCGTGCAGATCAGCGGCTCGTTCAGCGAAAAGGAAGCCCGCAACCTGGCTCGGGTCATCAACAGCGGTTCGCTCCCGGTGGAGCTGGAGCTGCGCTCCGTGCAGAACGTCTCGCCGACGCTGGGCAAGGACTCCCTTCGCGCAGCCTGGATCAGCGGCCTCGTCGGCCTGCTGCTGGTGCTGCTGTTCATGGTGTTCTACTACCGGGCGCTGGGCATCATCGTGGCGTTCGGTCTCACCGTGTCGGGCGCCATCCTGTGGAGCGTCATCTCGATCCTGTCCCGCACCCAGGGCTTGGCCCTGTCGTTGTCGGGCATCGCCGGCATCATCGTCTCGGTGGGCGTCACCGTCGACTCCTATGTGGTGTTCTTCGAACGGTTGAAGGACGAAGTGCGCAGCGGCAAGACGCTTCGCAACAGCGCCCAGCGGGGGTTCGCCGCCGCGTGGCGAACCATCGTGATCGCCGACCTCGTGTCGCTGATCGGTGCGTTCGTGCTGTGGTACCTGACGGTCGGCGCGGTGCGTGGGTTCGCCTTCTTCCTCGGCCTGTCCACCGCCTGCGACCTCTTGGTCGCCTACTTCTTCACGCGGCCGACGGTGCTGTTGCTGGCCCGCACGAAATGGATGGAGCGCCGCAAGGTCATGGGCATCGAAGTCACCCCCGTTGGAGCTGCGTCATGAGCGACATCGATACCGACGTCGTCGGCGACGTGCTCGCCGCCGACCAGGCGAGCACCCGGCTGATCGCTCATCGCCGTGGCGTCTTCGGCAGGTTGTACCACGGCGAGACGGCCATCGACTTCTACGGTCGACGCTGGCTCGGCCTCGGTTTCTCGATCATCCTGCTGCTTCTCAGCGTCGGGTCGCTGGTGACGAAGGGACTCAATCTCAGTCTCGACTTCAAGGGCGGCGTGGTGTGGGCGGTGCCGTCCGACACGCTCACAGAAGCCGATGCCCGGGCGGTGCTCGACGCGGAGGGCCTCGCCGGGGCAAATGCCAAGGTGCAGGAGTTCGTCAACCAGGACACCGGCTTGCGCACGCTCGAGGTGCAGGTGGGCGAGCAGACCAACGAGGTGCGACAGCAGGTCCAGCAGGTGTTCGCCGACAAGGTGGGCGTGACGGTCGAGCAGGTCAGCACCAACGCCGTCAGCTCCACGTGGGGCAAGAGCATCACCGAGAAGGCACTGCGGGCGCTGATCGTGTTCCTCGTGCTGGTCGCTGCGTTCATCGCCTGGCGCCTCGAGTGGCGGATGGCTGTCGCCGCCATCGCCGCGATGTTGCACGACGTGCTGCTCAGCGTGGGTGTCTACTCGCTGTTCGGCTTCGCGGTCACACCGGCAACCGTGGTCGCCTTCCTCACCATCCTCGGCTTCTCGCTCTACGACACCATCGTGGTGTTCGACAAGGTGCAGGAGAACCAGAAGCGATACGCCGCGGTTCGCATGCCGTACGCAGATGTCATCAACGTGTCGATGAACCAGGTGCTGATGCGGTCGCTCAACACCAGCCTCGCAGCCATCTTGCCGGTGCTCTCGCTGC
The DNA here is from genome assembly GCA_049696035.1 of Ilumatobacteraceae bacterium. Classification (GTDB taxonomy): domain Bacteria; phylum Actinomycetota; class Acidimicrobiia; order Acidimicrobiales; family Ilumatobacteraceae; genus UBA668. The sequence goes on along the minus strand of JBAVTH010000324.1, from coordinate 5,655 downwards.
TCGTGCTCGGCTCGGGCATCCTCGGGGCGGTCACCTTGCGTGAGTTCGCCCTGGCGTTGTTGGTCGGCCTGATCACCGGTTCGTACTCCTCGATCTTCGTGGCCTCACCCCTGGTCGCGATGGCGAAGGAGCGCGAGCCGCGCTTCAAGTCGCTGCGAGGCTCGCACGCCACCGGCGCCGAGCTGGAGCGTTTGGTGCACGGCGGCACGCCGACAGGTCGTCGTGAGCAGCGCCGGGCATCTGCCGGTGAGGCATCGGTGGTCGCCGCTGCTCCGCTCAGCGCCCAGGCAGTCCTCACGCACACCCCCCGTCCTCGGAAGAAGAAGCGTCGCGTCTGACGGCGCGCGTTACCCTCTCACCATGCCGTCATCGCAGCACTGGATCACTGGGCTGGTTCGGGACATCCCCGACTTCCCCGAACCCGGTGTCACCTTCCACGACATCACGCCGCTGCTCGGCGATGCCGAGGGTTTCACCAAGTCCATCACGGAGCTGGTGCACCGATTCGGCGACGTGCCGGTGGATCGCGTGCTCGGCATGGAGGCTCGCGGGTTCATCGTTGCCGCTCCGGTGGCGTACCGGATGGGCGCCGGGTTCATCCCGGTGCGCAAGGCCGGCAAGCTGCCGTGGGCAGTGGTGCGCGAGGAGTACCAACTGGAGTACGGGGCGGACAAGCTCGAGATCCATCGCGACGCCATCCACCCCGGCGAACGCATCCTCATCATCGACGACGTGCTGGCCACCGGTGGCACGGCGGCGGCAACGTGCCGGCTGGTCGAGGCGCTCGGCGGTGTGGTCGTCGGGCTCGGCTTCCTGCTGGAGATCGAATCCCTGCACGGGCGTGACCAACTGAAGGGTCGCTTGGTCGAGAGCCTGGCTCAGTACTGATGGCAGTCGTCGATCGTGTTCTGCCCTGGCGCCGCCATCAGAACGCGACGGCGGAAGAGCTGACCCCCCTGCTCACCGCGTACCGCCGTCGGCATCCGAAGGCCTCGGTGGCGATGATCAACAAGGCCTACGAGACGGCCAAGGAAGCTCACCGCCACCAGCAGCGAAGCAGCGGTGAGAGCTACATCAACCATCCACTCTCGGTCGCCCTGATCGTTGCGGACCTCGGCCTCGACGAGATCTCACTGGCTGCCGCCCTGCTGCACGATGCGGTGGAGGACACCGAGATCACGCTCGCCGACGTCGAGAAGGCGTTCGGCCCCGAGGTCGCGCAGATCGTCGACGGCGTCACCAAGCTCGAGCGCCTGCAGTTCGACTCGAAGGAGGCGCAGCAGGCCGCCACCATGCGCAAGATGCTGGTGGCCATGGCTCGCGACCTGCGAGTGCTGATCATCAAGCTCGCCGATCGGCTGCACAACATGCGCACCATCGCGGCCATGCCCAGTGAGAAGCAGCAGCGCATCGCCCACGAGACGTTGGAGATCTATGCGCCGCTGGCTCACCGGTTGGGCATGCAGGAGCTCAAGCAGCAGTTGGAGGATCTCTCCTTCGCCTCGCTGTACCCGAAGCGGTTCGCCGAGCTCGACCACCTCGTGGCCACCAGATCGCCCGAGCGCGAGCTGTACCTGGCGAAGGCGATCGCCGAGGTGCAGGGCCGGCTCCAGGAGCTGAACATCACCGCCGAGGTCACCGGTCGCGGCAAGCACCTGTGGAGCATCTACGAGAAGATGGTGCAGAAGGGCCGCGAGTTCGACGACATCTTCGACCTCATCGCAGTGCGTGTCATCGTCGAGTCGGTGAAGGACTGCTACGCGGCGCTGGGCTGCATCCATGGTCGGTACAAGCCGGTGGTTGGGCGCTTCAAGGACTACATCGCAATGCCCAAGTTCAACCTCTACCAGAGCCTGCACACCACGGTCATCGGGCCAGGTGGCAAGGCGGTGGAGATGCAGATCCGCACGCGCGAGATGCACCAGCGGGCGGAGTGGGGCGTCGCCGCGCATTGGGCCTACAAGGACGAAGGCGCCACCAGCGACATCGACTGGTTGAACCGCATCATCGACTGGCAGGCCGAGATCAGCGATCCGGCCGCGTTCATGGAGAACCTGAAGACCGATCTCGAGCAGGACGAGGTCTTCGTGTTCACGCCCAAGGGCAAGGTGGTCACGCTGCCGGTGGGCTCCACCACCGTCGACTTCGCGTATGCCGTGCACACCGAGGTGGGGCACGCATGCATCGGGGCCAAGGTCAATGGCAGGTTGGTGCCGCTCACGCACCTCATGAAGAGCGGCGACACGTGCGAGATCTTCACCTCCAAGGTCGAGTCGGCCGGGCCGTCGCGAGACTGGCTGCAGTTCGTCGAGTCGCCACGGGCGCGCAACAAGATCAAGCAGTGGTTCTCTCGCGAGCGACGCGACGACATGGTCGAGGCCGGACGCGATGAGCTGATCAAGGAGTTCCGTCGCGAGGGCCTGCCGATCCAACGGATGTGGACCAATCCCGCTCTCGTGGCGGAGATCGAAGCTGCGTCGTACGCCGACCTCGAATCGCTGCTCGCCGGGGTGGGGGAGGGGCATGTCTCGGCTCGCTCGATCGCCCAGAAGGCGGCCCGCACGTTCCGCACCGGCGACGATGCCGAGCAGCCGGCCGCCACCGTGCTGCCTCGCGGGCGGGGCCCACGCCGCCCACGCAACGAGGCCGGCGTGCACGTGGAAGGCCTCGACGATGTGCTGGTGCGGCTGTCGCGCTGCTGCACGCCGGTGCCAGGCGACGACATCGTCGGCTTCGTCACTCGCGGTCGCGGCGTGTCCGTGCACCGCACCGACTGTGCTAACGCCGAGAGCTTGATGTCGGAGCAGGCGGCGCGCCTCATCGACGTCGAATGGGATGGTGACCAGTCGCGTGCCGTGTTCCGTGCCGGCGTGGAGGTGATCGCGCTCGACCGCTCCAAGCTGCTGCGCGACGTGGCCAACTCGCTGAGCGAGCAGCACGTCAACATCGTCGCCTGCAGCACACACACCGGCAGCGACCGGGTGGCGAAGATGCGCTTCGAGTTCGAGATGGCCGACCCGTCGCATCTGGATTCGGTGCTCCGCACGATCAAGCAGATCGACGCCGTCTACGACGCCTACCGCCTGGTGCCGGGCAAGGGAAGCTGATCGGGCGAAGGCGGCGCTCCGTGCGGCGCCGCGGTGTGGTTGGGCGCCGGGACGATGTTGTCGGCGCCTGGATCCGTTCAACGAGGTGCTACGGCGAGCCGTACCGAAAACGTTCCCGGGCTCGGTGCAGGCGGGCCGGTAGCCTTGCTCCTCGTGCCTGAGTTCCAGACCAGCCCGGGGATGCGCGACATCCTTCCGCCCGAATCGGCCCGTTGGCGCCGGTTCGTGGAGGTGTTCGCGCGCATCTGCGAGGGCGCCGGCTACGGGCAGGTGGTCTCACCGCTGCTGGAGGACCTGGGGGTGTTCCAGCGCATCGGCGACGCCACCGAAGTGGTCAGCAAGGAGATGTACGACTTCGTCGACAAGGGCGGTCGCCATGTCGCCCTGCGGCCCGAACTGACCGCGTCCGTCTGCCGGGCCTTCGTGCAGCACCGGCCGCTCACCCCGTGGAAGATCTGGTACACCGGCTCGCAGTTCCGCTACGAGAAGCCGCAGCGCGGCCGCTACCGCCAGTTCGACCAGGTGGGCATCGAGGTGCTCGGCGCCGACGACCCGTACCTCGATGTCGAGATCATCGCCCTCGGCTGGGAGTTCTTCCGCGCGCTCGGGCTGCAGCAGGTCACCTTGCTGCTCAACTCGCTGGGCGAGCCCGCCGACCGAGCGGCATACGTCGACGCGTTGAAGGCCCACTTCGAGGCCAACCTCGACGCGCTCAGCGAGGAGAGCCGGATCACGCTGCAGAAGAACCCGTTGCGCGTGCTCGACTCCAAGCGGGCGCAGGATGCGGCGTTGGTCGCTGCCGCTCCCCAGATCGCCGACTTCTACAGCGCGGCTGCCGCCGAGCACTTCGCTGCCGTGCAGTCCGGCCTCGCTGCGCTGGGCATCCCGTTCACGGTCGACAGCAAGCTGGTGCGCGGGCTCGACTACTACCGGCACACCACGTTCGAGTACCAGGGCGGCACGCTCGAATCCGCCCAGAACGCACTCGGCGGCGGCGGTCGCTACGACGGCCTGGTCGAGTCGTTGGGCGGGCCGCCCACCGCCGGCGTCGGGTTCGCGCTCGGCCTCGACCGCACCCTCATCGCCTGCGACGACGAGGGCGTCTTCGCCGCACCGGCCACTGACGTCGACGTGTTCGTGGTCGACACCACCGGCGGGCGGGAAGCGCTGCTGATCACTGGTCAGCTTCGAGCGCTGGGCATCCGCGCCGATCGTGCCTTCGAGAACCGCAGCATGAAGAGCCAGATGAAGGGCGCCGACCGCAGCGGCGCCACCTACGCGGTCATCATCGGCAGCAACGAGCTCGAGGCAGGCACCGTCGTCGTGCGCCCGCTCCGTGCCGAACGCACCCCCGATGGTGAAGGCACCCAGTCCACCATTCCCCGAACCGACCTCCTCGAGTACCTCCAGAAAGCCCTCACATGAGCACCACGTCCATGCGTACCCATCACTGCGGCGAGCTGCGCCCCGAGCACATCGGCCAGCGGGCCACGCTCACCGGCTGGGTCGCCACTCGCCGGGAACACGGCGAGAAGCTGGCCTTCCTCGACATCCGCGACCACACCGGCGTCACTCAGGCAGTGGTCGACAACGCCGTCGATGTGCGCAGCGAGTACGTCGTGCGGGTCACCGGCACCGTCGCCGCCCGTCCGGCGGAGAACGTCAACGACGGCCTCGCCACCGGTGGCATCGAGCTGCAGGACTGCGTGGTCGAGATCCTCAACATCGCCGAGCCACCGCCGTTCCCGGTGAACGAGCGCGCCGACCAGGTGGCCGAGAACACCCGCCTGCAGTACCGCTTCATCGACATCCGCCGCGAGCGCATGCAGCGCAACCTGCGCCTGCGTGCGGCCGTGAACAGCGCCATCCGTTCCTCGATGGAACGCCAGGGCTTCGTCGAGGTGGAGACTCCCATGCTCGTGCCCAGCACGCCCGAGGGCGCCCGCGAGTTCATCGTGCCCAGCCGTCAGCAGCCGGGCTCGTTCTACGCGCTGCCGCAGAGCCCGCAGCTGTTCAAGCAGCTGCTGATGGTGGCCGGCATCGATCGCTACTACCAGATGGCCCGCTGCCTGCGCGACGAAGACCTGCGCGCCGACCGCCAGTACGAGTTCATGCAGCTCGACGCCGAGATGAGCTTCGTCAACCAGGACGACGTGCACACCGCCATCGGCGCCGCCGTGCTGGCCGCCGCCGAGGCTGCCGGCAAGGACACCGGTGGCGAGATCGTCAAGATGACCTGGCACGAGGCGATGAACCGCTTCGGCAGCGACAAGCCCGACCTGCGCTTCGGCATGGAGCTCACCGAGCTCACCGGCGTGTTCGCCGCCACCGACTTCAAGGCGTTCGCCGGCGCGGCCACCATCAAGGGCATCAACGCCACCGGCAAGGCCGAGGAGTACGGCCGCAACAAGCTCGACGGCATGACCGACAAGGCCAAGAAGATGGGCGCCAAGGGCCTGGTGTGGCTGAAGGTCGCCGCCGACGGCACGCTCGAGTCGCCGGTGGCCAAGTTCCTCAGCGAGGCCGAGCAGGCCGCGCTGAAGACTGC
>JBAVTH010000323.1:0-22527 GCA_049696035.1 Ilumatobacteraceae bacterium | reverse complement strand
GATCGACAGGGCGTAGCGGGAGTGGTCGTCGAGCCAGGTGAGGATCTCGATATCGGTGCCGTTGGTGAGTCGCCAGTGGGTGAAGTCGGCTTGCCAGGTTTCGTTGGGTTGTTCGGCTTGGAACCGGATGTAGGACGAGCGCGGTTTCTTGGCGGGTTCGGGGGTGACGAGGTTCGCTCGGCGGATGATGCGGTAGACGGTCGCTCGAGAGATCGCGTGGTGGTGGTGGTGTTCGAGGTGCCACACGATGGTGTCCGCTCCGGCGTCGAGGCCTTCGCTGGTGAGCCGGCGGCGGAGCTCGACGACGAGCTCGACGATGTCGGCGGGTGTGGTGTGAGGGCGTGTGTGCGGTTGTCGTGATCGTGGTTCGAAGGCTGCGTCGCCTTCGCTGCGGTAGCGGGCGAGGAGTCGTGAAACCCGGGCTTGTGACACGCCGTAGGAGCGAGCGACGTCAGCTTGGGAGCGGCCCTCGAGGACCACAGCGGTGATGATCAAGCGGGCCTTGGACATCTCCGCGACCCTTGCCTATGACGCGCGACATCCCTTGCCTATGTAATGAGACAACACAGTCGCTGGGCGGCATGTACAACCCGATGTACTTCAACTACGGCATCGCCGTGACAGGCGCACAAAGCGTCCCGCGCGAGCCCGATTCGCACGGCGCGATCCGCATCCCGATGGCCATCGCCGAGTACTTCCCCACCCTCGTAGCGATCGGCGACGCGGTGTACGTGTGGGACGGGGAAGCCGATCCAGAGCAGAAGTCCCGCGAGGAGATGATGCCCAGCTTCTCCTACCAGAACCCGGAGGCCACCACGACGGCACCGGGGGCAGCCGGCTGAACGGAAGCCCCGAGTCTCCGAAGTGCCGACGACGACACCCCACGCAATGCCCTACTCGCTGAGAGGCCGGTGAGCCTTCGGTGCTCGCGCCTGAGACTTGCGGGTGCGGTCGAGCGACCACCACCTGGGAGTCGCGATCATTCGCGAGTCGCGCTCGCGACAGCGGCAGGGTGACTGGTGTGGCGGGCCGCAGAGGTCAACTAGGTGACCAGGATTCCGGCGGCCCGCGCTGCGGCGACGGTTTCCGCCGGAGTCGCACCGAGCTGGTGTGCTGTCCGGGCGAAGAGCTGGGCCGCCTCCCGCAAACGCTCGCGGCGTTCTGCAAGCGGGACCTTGGCGGTCGCATTGACCCGGGTGCCGTGTCGACCGTTGGTGGTGACAAGGCCTTCCGATTCCAGCTCCCGGTATGTGCGAGCGACCGTGCCGTTGGCCAGGCCAAGGTCACTCGCGAGTTGTCGCACCGAAGGGAGACGATGACCCGCGGGCAAGGCGCCGGCAACGATCATGGTCGTCAGTTGTTGTCGAAGCTGCTCGAACGGCGGAATGGCCGACGCCTGATCGATGAGAATGATCATGCGGGAACACCCTGAAGCCCGGCATGTTGCACGACTCGAGTGGGCACCCACGCCCACGACGCCGTCACGCCGACCAACGAGATCACAACGATGGTGTCGTGGACGAGATCTGCGTGCGGAAAGAACCCACGTGGCGCCAGGTAACCGGCAGCGATGAACTGGAGCGCGGTCCATCCACTCACGGCCCGAGTTGTGGCGAGTTTGCGGATCGCCTCGTCGACGGCAAGATCGTTCGACCCTCCAGCAGGCTGGGGTCGCATCGCGATCCGCCGCACGGCAACCGTTCCGATGATCGCGAGCAGCAGCGAGGCGGAGAGCAGCATGGCGGCGTCCGCCCTGCTGGGCGCGATGCGCAGCGTGACGGTCTGGCGAACCAGCAGCGCCGCAAGCGTGAGCGCTCCGCTACCGACGAGCCAGCGCGCAGCTGACGATGTGACGTAGCGCCTGGCGCCCCGCGAGTCGAGCGCAGCCGCACGTACGCCTCCGCCTGGACGGTTCCGTACGAACAACTCGGGCACAACACCAGCGACGAACCAACCGATGAAGAGAGCCACCGCGAGGTTCGACTGTCGTCGGCCGTCGTGCAGTGGAAAGAACGTCCAACCGATTGCACCTGCAGCGCCGCCAACGACTCCGTACATCCTCCACCGGCGCGTGCGAGTCGCGTAGCGCGAGAGTGCCGGATCACCAACCAGCGACCGCGGAAGGCCCTGTTGCAGTGCCATCCACTCGTTGGTGCCCAGTTCCGGCACGGCCCTGCGCCGACCGACTGCCCGCACAGCGAAGGTGCCGACGACCGCCGCGACCATGACCACATACAAGAGCACTGCGTCCTCCTTTGTACTAATGTACTGCTACATTGATACAATCTTGGATCCAGGTCAAGTCGAGCACACGCTCGCACTTCGGGCTTCGGATGGCGGGGCTCGACGCGCGCCGTACTTGCATCGTGCGCCAGGATCCGCCGGTGCCTTTCCTCCGTCGACCACAACGAAAGCTTATGCTGCTAACCTTTCGTTAAACTCGTCGCAACGAAAGGAACGTCGATGAGCAGCAGCAGCGATCCAGGGCCTCCCGATCAGCAGCCGACAGCGTCACTCCCTGGCGTCGGTGGGTGGCCGAAGGTGGCGTACGAGACGCTGGAATGGCAGCCGTCGCTCACCACCGGTCGACTCGCTGAGTTGGTCGCCGGTTCATACGCTGCAGCTGTCCCGCCGATCATCGCCACCCTGATCCCACAGCTCGGCAGCGACATCGTGGAGATGAGCCGCGAAGCCTCGTTCGAGATCGCGCGCTTCGACAGCGAACTCGGCGCCGAGATCGGACCATTCGCCTCGATCCTTCTGCGTTCCGAGTCGGCCTCATCGTCACAGATCGAGCACCTCACCGCGTCGGCGAAGAACGTCCTGATGGCCGAGGCCGGCGATGTCAGCCGTCGCAACGCCACCGAGATCGCCTCGAACACCGCCGCGATGAACGCTGCGGTGTCAATGGCGACCGACATCACCGATGCCACCATCCTCGCAATGCACCACGCGCTTCTCCACCAACAGCGTCCCGAATGGGCGGGCCGCTGGCGCGACCAACCCGTGTGGATCGGCGGGCGGGCAACGTCGCCCCACGGCGCGGGTTTCGTGCCCCCGGAACACTCACGCATCCCCGCGCTCATCAGCGATCTCACCGCCTTCGCTCGCCGCACCGACATCGACCCGCTCGTCAAGGCACTGCTTGCGCATGCGCAGTTCGAGACCATCCACCCGTTCCCCGATGGCAACGGGCGCACGGGCCGCGCGCTGATCCACAGCATGCTGCGCCACGACAACCTGACACGCACCGTCACGGTCCCCGTGTCAGCGGGGCTGCTGAGCGAGACCGATCGCTACTTCCAATCACTCACCGACTACCGGGAAGGCGACCCGAACTCGATCGTCGAGCTCGGTGCCCACGCGACGCTGCGGGCAGTGACCAACGGCCGCCAGCTCGCGCAGGAAATGGACGCCACCCGCGCCGACTGGGCTACCCGCCTACGAGGTGTGCGGCGAGATGCCACAGCCTGGAGATTGGTCGAGACACTGATCGAACACCCGGTCACCGATGCAAACACGATCGCGGAGCACCTCGGCATCTCCACGGTCGCCGCGCGCACCGCGATCGCCCAACTCGTCGATGTGGGAATCCTGCGCCAGGCGAACGCCGGCCTGCGCTTCCGAAAGTGGATCGCCACTGACGTTGCCGACGCGCTCGATCGCTTCGCCGAACGCGCCGGTCGCCGCACGTCCACCCAGCCATAGATGGCGGCGACTCAAGCCCGCACGGTCACGGGCTGGTGGTCATGTGCAGCATCACCAGCAGCTCGTCGGCGGTGGTGAACCGCAGCACGTTCGTGTACTGCGACCCGGACAACCGGGTGACGACCGTGAGCTCGTTGCCGTTCACGAGGATCGGATCGATGATCTCCAGGCTGCTCCAGTTCGCGCTTTCGACGTAGGCCTGCAGGCTTCCGTCGGCCACCCGGTACGTCACGCCGCCAGGGATCGTCACGAAGGACGCGTAGTCGGTGAAGAACGCCATCACCCTCGCCGCATCGTTCGACTTCCACGCCGACGTGTAGTCCCTCGCCATCGCCACCATGTCGTTCTGGCGGGCGGTGAGATCGGCATTGCCGGCCGCCACGGCGGCCGGCTTGGCGGAGGCGTCGTCGCGACTCACCCACCAACCACCCAGGGCACCGAGCAGCAGCGCCACCAGGACAACGGCGGGCCACACCCACCTGTGCGGGTGCTCCGCCGGCCGTGCCGGATACGTAGTTTCCGACCGCTCCATGAGCTGAGACATGACGACCTCCTCAGCAGTTCGCGTACATACTCATCTTCCGTCAACGACCCCGGATCGCTAGGGCCGGAGGTCTCACCGTCGGTCATCGAACGGCGCGGAGCTCCGCACCGCACTCCCGCGGACCGGCCATCGCCACTTCGATCGGCCCGCAGGCCGGACCCGTTCGGGCTCACCAGTAGCGTGTCGCCCAATGGGACGCCGGGTACGGATCATCGGTGGCGGGCGAGCCGGCCGATCGTTCCGCTCCGCGCTCGCGGCCGCCGGTTGGGAGACTGCCGAACCGTGGGGCCGCACGGACGATGCCGCTGCGGCGGCTCACGGGGCCGACGTGGTGATCATCGCCACGCCTGACGCCGCGATCGCATCGGTTGCCGCGTCGATCGAACCCGTCGACGACTGCGTGGTCGTCCATCTCTCGGGCGCGTTGGGCCTGGGTCCGCTGGCCGGTCATCCCCGTCGCGCGGTCGTGCACCCTTTGGTCGCGTTGCCCGATGGCGACCGTGGCGCGGCGCGGTTGCACGGCGCCTGGTTCGGGCTGTCCACGCACGGCGACCCGCTGGCCGACGAGATCGTCGCGTCGCTCGAAGGTCGTCCGATCCGCGTGAGCGAGGGGGATTGGGCGATCTATCACGCATCGGCGGTGATCGCCTCCAATCACCTCGTCGCCCTTCTCGGCCAGGCCGAACGAGTTGCCGGTTCCATCGGCGTGCCGCTCGGCGCCTTGCTCGACCTGGCCCGCGGGAGCTTCGAGGACGTCGTCGCGCTCGGGCCGGCGGCGGCACTCACCGGCCCGGTGCGCCGTGGCGACATGGCGACGGTGCAACGCCACCTCGACGCGCTGCCCGACGACGAACGCGAGGCCTACCGGGCGATGGCGAGACAGGCCGCGCGCCTGGTGCCGCCGCCCGGCTGAACGGTTCCGAGGCTGCCCAGGGGCTGGCGCTGTGCTGGACACCGGGGGTAGCGTCACAGGTGAGAGGTTCATCACCGTCTCGCCCCGCCCCCTCGGTCAACCGCCCCTGCGGTTGGCCGCTGCGCCGCCTGTCGAGGCGCGTGGAACCTGGTCACGCCACCGGCACCGCTGGCGGCGACAGGAGGGATGGAGGGCCACATGCTACGCATGCACTCGTTCCGAGGTGTCGGGGTGCTCGGCGCCGTGTCGATGGTCGCAATGGCCGCATGGACAGGCGGCGCTCCCCCTGCGACGCGCGCCGAGGGGCTGTCGGTTCCGGTGCTCGTCGGGTTCTGGAGCCCCCCGCTGACGGAGGCCTGCGTCAACAGCATCTATCCCCTCGAGTACTACGTCACCTACCACTTCGAGTACAAGGACGACGACCTCGTCCCGCTCGCACCCCTCGGTCCGCCGGAGACGATCAAGGTGCTGTTCCACACCGAGATGGGAACGGCCAGCCCGCGGACCAAGGAAGTCCCGACGGCCGGGATGTACGGCCGAACGGTCAGCGGTTGGATGAACTACAAGGCGACGAAGGTCGGTACCGAACACCTCACGATCGTCGGTTCCACGTCCGACAGCGACTGGAAGGCCGAGATGACCTTCCCGGTCAAGAACTGCACGGAGAAGTTGCGCGGCACGGCCGACATGAGCCAGATCACCTCGCAGGCCGACTCGGCGGGCGGGGGCCTGTGGCAGATGGTCGCCTCGCTCGATGTCGAGGCGACGGCGGAGGTGGGTGAGAACAGCATCACGGGCACGGGCTCGGCGAACTTCTTCATGGACGAGGTGTTCCAAGGGATTGCCGGTGGCGCGATGACCTGCGCGATGGAGCCTCCGTGGCAGGGCACCGGCGAGGTGACCGTGGAGGGCGACGTCGCCGCGGCCGAGCAGGCACAACTGACCCTGCGGCTCGACGTGGCCAGCATGCCCATGGCCGCGACGACCATCACCTGCTCGGGATTGGGTGGGCTCTCCGGCGGCTTCCCGCTCCCCGCGTGGGCACTCGACGCGCTGACGATGCAGCTCGAACCGGTGCCGATGGGCGGTGGAGTGACGACCGTGGATCTTCCGTTCGGCCAGTACGTGATCCCGGTCACCGTGTCGATCGTGGAGAGGGGTGCGGCATGAACGCGAAGCTGCTCTCGCTGATGGTGTTCGGCTGGGCCGTGGTCGGTTGCTCCGGCTCGGACGGCACCACCTCACCGCCAACCTCGCCGGGCGCCGTCGACAGCGCCGTCCCCTCCACGGCGTCAGTGCCCGCGACTGGGGCGGCCACGACCGAACCGGCGACCGTCTCCGTTGCCGACCTGTTCCTGCCCGATCCGGCCGTCGGTCTCGACGCGCTGACCAGCTACCACCAGGAGTTGGTGCTCACCAGCGCCACGACGAGCGGCGGCAGCGCACTCGACTTCTCGAACACCTTCGTCAGCGATGTGTGGCCGGGAAGCGCCGCGTTCACCGTGTTCACCGCCGACGACATCGAGTCCGGGCACGTCGAGTCGCTGAACGGCGAGGTGGGCGCGGCGCGGTACTGGCGCAGCGCCCCGCAGGCACGGTGCGAAGTGGATTGGAACGATTCGGCGCCACCGATGACCGGCCGACTCGAGCCCGCCGACTCGATCATGCCGGTGTTCGCCGCCGCCGAAGTCGGTACCGAGACGATCGAGGGGATGAGCGCTCGCCACTACACCTTCGAGTCCTCGACGATGGGCCTGACCGGTAGCGGCGAGCTGTGGCTGGCCGATCCGGGCGGGGTGCTGTTGCAGTACTCCCTCGACCTCGTGGGTGATGGCGTCACGCAGACGTATCGCTACTCGCTGACGCAGATCAACGCACTCGGCGACGTGGTGCTGCCGGCGGGCTGCCAGCCCGTGCTCGACACGATTCCGGTGATGGACGGCGCAACGTCGCTGCAACGGCTCCCCGGTGCGCTCGACTACGCGATCGTCGCGGCAGTGGCGGACGTCAGCGCGTTCTACCAATCGGCGATGCCCGGTCTCGGCTGGGTGCTGGTCGGCAACCACGCGGCTGACCCGGAGCGACCGACGCTGATCTTCACCAACGATCAGTCGTTGCAGGTCGCCTCGATCCAGATCGAATCGAGTGACGGCTCCACCTGGGTGAGCGCGATCGTGAGAGCCTGGGCCGGCGTCGCGCCGTCCTGAACAACGCGTCGCGGCCACCTTCGACCTCGTCCAGCCCGGCGTGTCCAACTACGGTGTCGTCGGTCATGGGCCACGCCCAAGTGGACTGGTCGTGACGCACGGGGCACAGCGTTCGAAGGGACGGCCAATGGACAACGCCTCCGGCGAATCGCTTGCCGCAATCATCACCGATGCCGTGCAACGCGCTCAGCGCGGCGACATGACGATCTCCGCTGCGGTCGCTCTGGTGCCGGCCGAGGCCATCGGCGCCTTCCTGCACGCCACGTTCTCCGACAACGACGACCCGGCGCTGGTCACCGTGCTCCTCACCACGGCGCTCGGGGCCTCGCCGGGCGCAGCCGCTGGGGAGATCGTGTTCACCGCCGAGGACGCCATCGACGCCGCCGACGCAGGCAGGTCGGTGATCCTGGTCCGCAACGAGACCACGCCCGACGACGTGCTCGGCATGCAATCCGCTCGCGGCATTCTCACCACTCGCGGAGGAATCACCAGCCACGCGGCAGTGGTGGCACGCGGATGGGGAATCCCTGCCGTCGTCGGTGCGGGTGAGGTCGTGCTCGACAGCGACGGCCTCCACATCGGCGAGCGCGTGCTGCGCGCCGGCACCGAGATCTCGATCGACGGCCGCACGGGCGAGGTCTTCCTCGGGAGCGCCGCCACGGCGACGGCGGAAGCACCCGCCGAGCTGGAGACGCTGCTCGAATGGGCCGATCGCATTCGTGCGGAGGCAGATGTACCCGTCGCCGTGCGCGCCAACGCCGACAACTCGGCCGACGCGGCGCACGCCCGCCACTTGGGCGCCGAAGGCATCGGCCTGTGCCGCACCGAGCACATGTTCCTCGCCGACGACCGGCTGCCGCTCGTCCGCCGGTTCATCCTCACCGACGTACCACATGAGGAGCAGGCGGCGCTCGCCGACCTCGAGGCGGCGCAGCAGGTCGACTTCGAAGGCATCCTCACGGCGATGGACGGCCTCCCGATCACGGTGCGTCTGCTCGACCCTCCGCTGCACGAGTTCCTCCCCGAGCTCGAGCGACTGGTCGTGGCGGATGCGCTCGGAGAGCTCGACGACGAAGGCCGTGTCGAGTTGGCGGCCGTGCGCCGATTGCACGAAGTGAACCCGATGATCGGCACCCGAGGGGTCCGGCTCGGAGTCGTCAAGCCCGGGCTCTACCAGATGCAGGTTCGGGCACTGCTCCGCGCAGTGTCGGCCGTGCTCGCTCAAGGCCGCTCGCCGAGGGTGGAGGTGATGATCCCGTTGGTGATCGACCCCACCGAGATGCACATGGCCCGCTCGTGGGTGGCCGAGGCGACGGCCGCCGTGGGCTTCGACGGCGACGTCAGTGTCGGAGCGATGCTGGAGACTCCGCGCGCTGCCTTGGTGGCCAGCGAGCTGGCGGAGGTCAGCGACTTCTTCTCCTTCGGCACCAACGACCTCACCCAACTGATGTTCGCGTTCAGCCGCGACGACGTCGGCAGCAAGTTGATCCCCGAGTACCTGCGCCATGGCCTCCTCGAGCGCGACCCTTTCGAATCGCTCGACCAGATCGGCGTCGGCCGGCTCATCCGCCACGCGTGCGAACACGCCCGCCACACGAATGCGGCGATCAAGATCGGCGTCTGCGGCGAGCAGGCCGGCGACCCCGAATCCGCGAAGTTCCTCGTGGCGTGCGGTGTCGACTACGTCAGCTGCTCGCCGTACCGCGTGCCCATCGCTCGCCTTGCAGTCGCGCAGGCACTGCTCGAGATGGGACGCGTGCACGACGACGTGCTCGCGGCAATTGCACTCGAGGCAGCATCCGCCTCCGCGACCCAGCCGGAGGCCGCAGCCCGCGACCACCTCGCGTCGGCGGCCGACACCTCACACGCTCGAACACACGACGACGAGATCGATGCCGAGTTCTTGGTGATGCACGCTCTGCGGATCAAGGGATACGCAGCTGCCGATGCAGTCGCCGACATCTCCGGGATCGAGCTCATCATGGTGCAGGATGTGCTCACGGGCATGGCGGCATCGGGGTGGTGCCGCCACATCGCCGCCCGCGACCTCTGGCAGCTCTCCCCCGCCGGCCGTGATCGCCACGGCGAGAAGCTGCACGAGGTGTCCGGGGTGGCGGTCGACGGGCTGCGTCAGCCGTACCCTCGCTTCCTCGATCTGAACGTCGGTTTCAAGGACCTGTGCAACCGTTGGCAGATGCGCGACGGCAAGCCCAACGATCACGCCGACCCGGCGTACGACGGTGCCTGCATCGCCGAGCTGCGGGCCTTGCACGAGGCGTCGTTGACCCCGATCGCCGGCTTCACAGCAGCCATCCCCCGTTTCGGCTCGTACGAGCGGCGGCTGAGCACGTCGCTGGTGCGCCTGGAACAGGGCGAGCACCGCATGTTCACCGGCGTGATGTGCGGCAGCTACCACGACGTCTGGATGGAGCTGCACGAAGACCTCGTGCAGCTCCTCGGCGTCGATCGCCACGCCGAAGGCAGCTACTGACACGCTCCCCTGCGGTTCGCCGTAGGTTCCGGCGCCGGTGCTACCGCGATGGCGACAACGACGCCGACGCCGACTACCAACGCCTGACGTGAGAGGCAGCGTTCGGGGTCGATCGACGTCAGTCGGCGAACCAGTTCGCGTGGAACCCGATCGGCACTCGTGCGGCCATCTTCACGCGAGCGACCGGCGCACCGCCGACGTCGCGAGCATCGAGGATCACCAGCTCCGAGTGCTGCGTGGCGCGGTCGGTGACGAAGCTCATCAACCAACCGTCGTCCTCGGCGGTGCCGTCAGGGTCGGGGGCGAAGACGTGCTCGCCGCACACCTCGGTGTCGGCGTAGTGGTGCGCCTGCGACCCACCGGTCTCGAAGTCGTACTTCACGACACCTTCGAAGTCGAACTCGAACTCCCACGTGCGCTGGGGGCAGGCATAGCCGAACCGGGTGCGCTGGCCGGTGAGGTGCTCGTTGACGCGGGGGAACTCGCTGGCGACGTCGCCGATCTGCCCGTCGGTGACCTTGCCGGTGGTGAGGTCGATGACCCACCGCCACGGCATCGGCTCGCGCGCGGCGCCCGGGTTCTCGAAGTTGAAGCCGCCCGGCATGTCGGGCATGCGCGGGGCGCGGATCTCGATCGTGTCGCCCGACTCCCAGGCGTTGAAGAAGTGGACGACGTAGCAGTTGTCGATCTCGAACCAGCGCACGTCGGCGTTGGAGCCGCCGCGCGGCACCACACCGACCCTGGTGCCGTTGTCGGGCTTCCAGCTCATCGGGTCGCCACCGCTGAGCAGGCGTTCGAGGTCGAACACCGCGGGCGCGTCGAAGAAGATGGAGTAGTGCTCGGTGATCACGAAGTCGTGCATCATCACCGGGGCGGGGATGTCGATCTCGGTGGTGGAGAGCAGCTCGCCGGCAGCACTGACCTCCGAGTAGCGCAGGTACGGCGCCACCGGGCTGTACCCGATGAACCGCATCTCCCCGGTGATCGGGTCGACCTTCGGGTGCGCCGTCATCGGGCCCCGCAACCGGCCGTCGTAGTCGTACTCGCCGAGGGTGTTCAGGTCGCGGTCGAACTCGGTGGGCGGCCCGGCTTCGAGCAACGTGAAGTAGCGGCCGGCGTGGCGCACGGTGGCGGTGTTGGCGGTGTTCTTCATCATCCCGCCTTCCTCCAGCACATCCGGATCGGGGAACCTGAAGTTGCTCATCCCGCCGTAGCAGGCGTGGCCACGGGCGCGCTCGGCGAGCAACCCTCGCGACTCGACCCACCGGTTGCGGTAACGCGCCTTGCCGTCCGCCAGGTACACCGCGTGCAACATGCCGTCACCGTCGAAAGGGTGGTAGGCGCCGAGCGGGGCGAACTGCTGGTTCGGGCCCGTGCGCACGAACATGCCCTGCAACGCCGCCGGTATCCGGCCCACGACTTCGAGGTGGTCGTCGTCGCGCTCGTCGAACACAGGTGCCATCAGGCCCTGCAGGAACGGCGTCTGCCATGTATCGATGGCGGTCATGGTCGGTACCTCCGAACATCGCTCACCAGTTGCACTGGTCGCGTTGGATTCCGGTGGACGATAACCGAGGTGCTCGGCTGCCGTGGCACCGCGCATCGCCCTCGCTCTGGCGCGCCGCCGACGACGTGCGACGTAGCGCACCGTCGTCTGGCGCGCCGTGAAGCGCCGCGTAGCCTGCGGGAGTGGATCAAGGCTTCTTCGAGACCGTTCGCGACGCGTTCGAAGGCTTCGTCGCCGGCGTAGGCGGGCGGCGCAGCTCCTCCGTGCACGGACGGGGCATCAAGGTGTGGTTCGACGACGACACCCGCGAGCACTACGAAGCACAACTGATCCGCGTCGACGGAGCAGTGCTGCTCGAGATCGGCTTCCACGCCGAGCACCAGAAGGCGACGCTGAACGACGAGGTGCTGCAACGCCTGCACACACGCGAGCAGCAGTGGCGTTCCACCCTCGGCACGGAGGCTGTGGCCGGCGAGTTCATCGGTCGCGCCGGATGGCGACGGATCTCCGAGGTGTGGCCCACACCGGAGAGCGACGACATCGACGAGGCGATCGAGGTGGCCGCCCGGCTGGCCGACTACGTCCTCGCGATCGAGCCGGCCCGCCGCGCGTAGACACCACCACCTACGGCGGGCAGCCGGCTCGTGAGAGCCGAACCACTGGTACTCGGCTCACCACTTGCACTGTGGCTGCACGCCGAAGCGCTTCAGCACCAGCGAGGCTGGGCAGCCGCGCAGGATCACGTACATCCATTGGTTGATGCCGACGAAACCTGTCAGCAGCAAGAACCACGGGCTCACGGCAGCAGCCAGCAGGGCGCTGAGCAGGCTCATCGTGCCGGCCATGGCGAACAGGATGCGTTCGAGCGGCCAGTGGACCTGTGACACGGGGGCGGTGGTGGGGGTTGTGACGCTCATGGGGTGCTCCTTGCGAGGCGGATCAGTGACTGAAGTTGACGTGGGGCAGGATCTTCTGCAGCCACTTCGGCGCGTACCAGTTCTTGTCGCCGAGCAGGGCCATCGTCGCCGGCACGAGCATCACGCGAACGACGGTGGCATCCAGCAGGACTGCCATGGCCAGGGTGAGACCGAGCTCGGTGGGCGGGATCGGGCCGGTGACGCCGAAGGCGACGAAGACGATGATCATGATCACGGCGGCGTTGGTGATCGGCCGGCCGGTGCGGGCGATGCCCTCGCCGATGGCCCGGCGGGTGTCGCCGGTGGCTTGGAACCGTTCCTTGATCGCGGCGAGCAGGAACAGCTGGTAGTCCATCGACAGGCCGAACAGCAGGGCGAAGAAGAACAGCGGCGCCCAGGCGTCGACGAAGCCTTGGTGCTCGATCCCGATCAGGCCGGCGCCGTACCCGTGTTGGAACACGAGCGTCGCGAAACCGAACGCGGCGCCGACGGTGACGAGGTTCATCAGCACCGAGAAGGTGGCGATGACGACGCTGCGGAACACGACGAGCAGCAGCAGGAAGGCCACGACGAGGATGATCCCGATCGCGTACGGGGCACGGCCGACGAGCACACCGGTCAGATCGTGGTTCTGCGCCGCCGGCCCGCCGACGAGCGCGTCGGGAACCGTCGTGTGCAGCGCGGACCGCAGGTCGCTCACCATGTCGGTGGTGGCGGAGTTGTCGATCGCCGTGCCGGCGATGACCCGCACGACGACGCGACCGGTCGGCGCCGGCTGGGTGACGATGCGGGCGTCGACGACGTTCTTCGTCGCCACGGCGGTGTCGATCACCGACTGCGCGTTGGCAGCGTCGACGGTGACGTACGCGGGGCCGGCGGCACCCGGGCCGTAGGCGGCGACGAGCATGTCGTACCCGTCGCGACTGGTGTGGCCCTTGTCGACGACGGTGGCGCCGGGCATGCCCAGCTTCATCCCGAACGACGGCACGATCAGTGCTCCGAGCAGAACGAGACCGATGGTCAGCACCATGCCGGGACGGCGCAGGGCGACACCGGTCCACTTCGCCCAACGACCTTCGGCGACGATGTCCGGATCCTTCTTGCCCCTGGTGACGAGCACCTTGTCGCCCATCGCGACCAGCACGGCCGGCAGCAGGGTGAGCGCGGCGAGGGCCACGGCGATGACCGAGATGATCATGCCGAGCGCCATCGTCTGGAACACCATCACGGGCACCAGGAACACGGCCGACAGCGACAGCACGACGGTGAGCGCAGAGAGGAACACCGCCTTGCCCGACGTGGACATCGCGTTCTCGATGGCCTTGATCGCATCCTTGCCCTCGACGCGTTCCTCGCGATAGCGGGAGACGATGAAGAGGCTGTAGTCGATGCCGACGGCGAGACCGATCATCATCGAGAAGTTCATCGACCACACCGACATCGGCGAGATCCAGCTGAGCATGTGCAGCGAGGCGAAGCCGGTGGCGATACCCGCGATGGCGAGCAGCAGCGGGATGCCGGCTGCGATCGCGGCTCCGAAGGCGATGAACAGCATGATCAGCGTCGGTAGCCCGGAGAGCAGTTCTGCCTTGTGGAGCGCCTCTTCGTTCATCTTGTTGAAATCGCTCCACATCGGCCACTCGCCGGCCACATCGGCCTGGGCACCGCCGGGGACGTTCAGCCCACCGACGAAGTCGCCGAGCTCACCGGCCGCAACCGGCCGGTCGGCTTCGGCGCCGATCTTCTGCTCGACGGGCACGAGGGCGGTCAACCCGTCCTGGGAGATCATTCCCGCTTCCGGCGGCATGGAGAGCGGATCGGCGACGGAGAGGACGCGAGGGCCCTTCGCCAGGTCGGCGACCAGTGCCGTCAGCCCGGCCGGGTCGCTCGCGATCGGTGTGTCCTGGTGGTACACGACCACCGGGTTCTCCGCTCCCATCGCAGGGAAGTCGGTGCGCAGTTCGGCGCGCACCTTCTCTGCCGTGGAACCTTTCGCATCCCAACCGGCCCCGGAAAGGGCGTCGGTGAGCGACAGCGCCAACGGAGCGGCAGCGAACGTGATGACCAACCACGCCAGGATGACGATGCGACGGTGACGAGCCATGGATGCCGCGAGGCGCGAGAACAGCGCCCTCTCGTCGGGGTCGTGTGACGGTTCGTGCCCTGCGGGCAGTGACGTTTCGGTGACGGTGCTCACGTGTTGGCTCCTCGGTGCGGGCTGAGTACTACCGACACCATACCCCTGGGGGTATCTGAAGGCAACCTTGCCACCTTCACACGAGCTTCACGGAAACGCTCCTCGGAGGTTCATCGAGCGGGTGCTCACTGATCGTGCAAGTCACAACGACAACGAAGGAGATGAGGACGATGCGGAAGCTTCACAAGGGACTGCTCATCGGTGGTGTCACTCTGGCGGTGCTGGTGCCCGCTGGACTGGTCGCCGCCGACCAGATCGACATGGGGAACGGCAACGGTCACGGTCACGGTCGCGGCAACGGCTCCATGACCAACGAATGCTCGGGTGACCAGACTCAGGATCGGGTGCAGGCGAGGGATGGCACCGGCGCCGATCATGCGGCGAACAGCGCCGGCAAGGCGACGGCGGGGACGGGCGCTGAGCACCGGTCAGGCCCGGCCGACGGCAGTGGACCACAGGCCGATCGACCGATGGATGGCACCGGCAACCAGTACCGCTCCGGTCGATGAGCCCGGCTGCGACACTCTCAGAGCTCCGGCCCATCGGTGGGCTGGAGCTCCGGCGCGTCACAATGGAGCCATGATGCGACCTCCGCTCGTCCTGGTCGTCGATGACGAAGGTCCGATCCGCGAGATCTTGCGCCGATACCTCCAGGCCGACGGGATCGATGTCATCGAGGCCGCCGACGGCGTGACCGCTCTCGACCAGTTCACCACTCGCCGGCCAGATGTGGTGGTCCTCGACGTGATGTTGCCCGGCGTCGACGGCATCGAGGTGCTCCGTCGCATCAGAGCCGCGTCGGACGCGTACGTGCTGATGCTCACCGCTCGCACCGAGGAGACCGACCGCCTGATCGGGCTGTCCGTCGGAGCCGACGACTACATGACCAAGCCGTTCAGCCCACGTGAGCTGTCGGCCCGCATCAAGGCGCTCCTGCGCCGCCCCCACATGCCGGCTGCCCCCGCCAGTTCCGGCAATCTCGCGGGACTGACCATCGACGCCGACCGTCACGAGGTCCGCATCGACGATCGACTGATCAGCTTGAGCGTCCTCGAGTTCGATCTCCTGTCCGCGCTCAGTGCCAACCCTGGTCGAGTGCTCACTCGCCGCCAGCTGTTGGAACGTGTGTGGGGCTTCGACTTCTACGGTGATGAACGAGTCGTCGACGTTCACATCCGCAACTTGCGACGAGCGCTCGGCGACGACGCCGGGGCGCCGACATGGGTCGCCACCGTTCGCGGAGTCGGCTACAAGTTCGTGGAGCCGACCTCATGAAGCGGGCCACCATGCGCGCCAGGATGCTGTCCTCGTTCGCTGCTGTTGCGCTGACTGGCGCCGCAGCTTTCATGATCGCGGTGCGCGTCATGGTGCCGAGGCTGTTCGACGAGAAGACCGGAAGCGGCAGGGGTGGCCCCGCAGGGCAGGGGATGGCGAGCCAGCACGAAGCGGTGGTCAGCGCGGTCAACTACGCCATGCTCGTCGCACTGGCAGCGAGCCTCCTGTGCTCGGCGGCGATCGCCCTCCTCCTCAGCCGCAGGAGCCTCCGCAGCCTCGATCGCCTTCGCGCCGGTACGCGCGGCCTGGCAGCAGGGCGTTACGACGCTCGAGTCGACCGCCCCACGGAACCCGAGTTGGCGGCTCTCGCCGACGACGTCAACCACCTCGCCGCCACCCTCGAGGCAACCGAACAACGCCGCGCCGCGCTCATCGGCGACGTCGCTCACGAGATGCGCACTCCGCTCACCACCATGGGTGGCGTCGTCGAGGGGTTTCATGACGGCCTCTTCAGCGCCGACGAGATGGCCGCGACGGTCGGCACCGAAGTGGAGCGTCTGCATCACCTCGCACGCGACCTCGCCGCCGTGTCGCGCTCGGATGAAGGCCAGACAGAGCTCGACCTCCGGCGGCACGACGTGCGCGACCTGGTGACGACCGTCTGCGAGCGTCTGCGAGCTCAGTTCGACGCCGCGGGAGTCGACCTCGTCCTCGTCGCCCCGGCGCCGCTACCCGGCGTCGTCGACGGCGAAAGGACCATCCAGGCCCTCACCAACCTGATCGGCAACGGGCTGACGTACACGCCGGCAGGCGGGCGGGTCACCGTGAGCGCCGCGGCCGACGGCCCGCTGGCCCGCATCGCCATCAGCGACACGGGGCGCGGGCTACGACCGAGCGACCTCGAACGGGTCTTCGAGCGCTTCTACCGAGCGGAGCCCCACGACCGTAGCGGCGGCACGGGCATCGGACTGACCATCAGCCGAGCCATCGCGCGCGCACATGGCGGTGATCTGGTCGCCCGTTCGGGCGGTCCCGGCCTCGGATCAACCTTCGAGCTGTCCCTGCCCGCGAGCGGACCCGGCGAGCGGTAGCCGACTCGAACGGGGAGTCAGCGTGACGAGCGGAGCGCCCGGTCGGAGACGGTGGAGTCTCCGCTGCACCGGCAGCGCTCCGAAGGCGGCACGTGGCCGAGCACCTGCTCGACGTGGGCGCCGCATCCGGCCCAGCTCGGTCGTTCACAGGTGGGGCACGTCATCTCTCTGCACATACCCCATAGGGTATTGTGCACACCGACATCCGTCAACATCGGATTGCATTTCCATCCTCTGGTTGCTATACCCCCACGGGTATAACTAGGCTACGGATCGTACGAGGCAATCCTCGCAGAGAGGCGCCACCCATGGTCATCCCCCAGGAAACCACCGCCGATCTCACCCGCCGACTGCGCCGCATCGAAGGCCAGATACGCGGCCTGCAGCAGATGCTGGCCGACGGCCGCAGCTGCCGCGACGTGCTCACACAGATCACCGCGGCCCGCAAGGCTCTCGACCAGACCGGCTTCCTGCTCGTTGCCAACGGGCTGACCTGGTGCCTGACGCACCCGGATGAAACCGACGATGAAG
Source organism: Ilumatobacteraceae bacterium (assembly GCA_049696035.1). Classification (GTDB taxonomy): domain Bacteria; phylum Actinomycetota; class Acidimicrobiia; order Acidimicrobiales; family Ilumatobacteraceae; genus UBA668. The sequence goes on along the minus strand of JBAVTH010000323.1, from coordinate 5,146 downwards.
GCAACACGCTGGAGGACATGCAGGCCATGTTCCTCAGACTTTCGTGACCTGCGAAATGGCCGGGCCGAGGTGAGCGAGGACGCCCTACCGTGGGCCGCGTGCACATCGCCATCCTCACCTTCGACGGGTTCAACGAGCTCGACTCACTGATCGCACTCGGCATCCTGAACCGAGCCGCGACGCAGGACTGGAGGGTCTCGATCGCCTCACCGCACGCCGTCGTCACGTCGATGAACGGTGTCGCGCTGCACTCCACCGCAACGCTCGCGGAGGTATCGGAAGCCGATGCCGTCATCGTCGGGAGTGGCATCCGCACCCGCGAGGTGGTGCGCGACGAGTCGATCATGGGTGCGCTCCGTCTCGACCCGTCGAGACAGCTCATCGGAGCACAGTGCTCCGGTGCACTCGTGCTCGCCGCGCTCGGCCTGCTCGACCACGTTCCTGCCTGCACTGACCTCACCACGAAGCCCTGGGTCGTGGAGGCCGGCGTCGAGGTGCTCGACCAACCCTTCTACGCCGCCGGCAACATCGCCACGGCTGGAGGTTGCCTCGCCGCGCAGTACCTGGCCGCATGGATGATCGTGCGGCTGGCCGGTCTCGACGCGGCCGCCGCTGCCATCCACTACGTCGCCCCGGTGGGCGAGAAGGACGAGTACGTCTCGCGCTCCCTGGGCAACATCACCCCCTACCTTTCCGCGGCAGCGGCGCGTCGCCGGTAGAGGTCGCGGACGCCAACGCTCGGCAGGCCACGCACCGGTGCGGCGTGGGCTTGGGAACTGGCTACATCGAGTGCAGTGGTTCGTCGAAGGGCATGCCCAGCATGCGCCCGAGGATCTCTGACGTGACGGCGCGGGCGTCGATGCCTCGCTCGCCGGCAGCCACCAACGTGGCGCGCACGACACCGATGACGGCGTTGGCGATGGCATGCGAACGCACGACCGCCTCGGCCTGGTCACCCCAGTGCTGCACGAGGAAGTCGGCGATGACACGTTCGTAGTCGCGATCGGTTCGGGCGTCCTCGTCGCGCAGTTCGGGCACCTTCGACAGCAGCGCGTAGCGAGTGAGCCGGCTCGGGCTCGTGCTGTCGAAGCCGGCGAGCAGCACCGAACGCAGATGAGACAAGGGATTCCCACACGGCACGCCCGCATTCAAGCGGTCACTGAAGTCGGCCACCCGCTCGCCGTGATCGGGGAACGCGGCCGCAGCCTTGGTGGGGAAGTGCAGGAAGAACGTGCGGGTGGACACGCCCGCAGCTGCAGCGATCTCCTCCACGGTGGTCTGCTCGAAGCCCTGCGACCGGAACAGCCGCAGCGCGTGCTCGCCGAGGTTCCGCCGCGTCTCGAGGCGTCGGAGCTCGCGGTTGTTCGGCTGACGCGCTGCACTCATCGTCGAAGCCATCGGCACCTTTCCCCAACCCTTGACGCTGTATCCGTCAGGGGTATTAACTGCAGTCACTGTACCAACATGGGGTTCGGTGCTGATCGGGGGATCGAGATGGTGTTCGGCAATCGCAAGGGTGCGCCTCGCCGCGCAATGGCAGTCGGCATCGCCGGTGTCCTCCTGCTCGCAGCATGCAGTTCGAGTGACGACAGCTCGTCCGGTGGCACCGGAGGCAGCTCCGACAAGGCGCTGCTCATCGCCCGCGGCATGGACGTGAACTCGCTCGATCCATCGCGTGCCTACTGCGACACGTGCCAGATCTTCATGACCGCGGTGTACGAGACGCTCATCGGTCTCGCAAAGGACAACACCACGCTCGTGCCTCGTCTGGCCACGAAGTGGGAGAGCAATGCCGACCAGACCGAGTTCACGTTCACGCTGGACCCGAACGCGAAGTTCGCCGATGGCTCCCCGGTCACCAGCGCAGACGTGAAGTTCTCGTGGGAACGCCTCGCCGGCTTGCAGGGCTCGTCGTCGTACTTGGTGAGCACCATCAAGTCCATCGAGACACCCGACGCAGGAACCGTGAAGGTCACGCTCACGCAGAGCAACTCGGCGTTCCTCGCGCAGGTGAACGCCAGCTACCTCGGCATCATCAACTCCAAGGTCGCAGCGGCGCAGGGCGCGACCGCCGACCCCGCCACCGACAAGGCCGAGCCGTGGTTCCTCGCCAACTCCGCCGGTTCCGGCCCGTTCACGCTGGAGAGCTACCAGTCGGGCGCCGAGCTGCGCCTCAAGCGAAACGACAACTACTGGGGTACGAAGGCGAACTTCCCCGAGGTGGTCATCAAGGAGACCCCCGACGCCGTCACTCAGCGTCAGCAGCTGGAGGCCGGCTCGGTGGACATCGCGATGCAGATCTCGAACGATGCCGCGAAGGGCATGGGTGGCGCCGACGTCACGGTCTCGCAGGTGCCCAGCTTCAACTTCGTGTACCTCGCACTCAGCCCCGGCGCCAAGGGTGGCGAGCAGCTCACCCCGAAGGTGCGTGAGGCCATCCGCCTGGCACTCGACTACACGGGCCTCCTCGACGCCACCGTCGGCGGCGCCGGCCAGCCGCAGCCCTCACCCATCCCGAACGGCTTCGCCGGTACCGACGGCCTCTCAGCTCCGGCGCAGGACGTGGAGAAGGCGAAGAGCCTGCTCGCCGAGGAGGGGGTCACCGACCTCACGTTGGATGCCACCTTCCCGTCGCTGAACGTCTACGGCGTCGACTTCTCGACCGCCATGCAGAAGGTGCAGGCCGACCTCAAGGCGGTCGGCATCACCCTGCAGCTCAACCCGGTGGAGATCTCCGTGTGGGCCGACAAGATCGGCTCCGACGGCATCCCGGTCACCATGCTCTACTTCGCACCGGATCACACCGACAGCAGCCAGTACGTGCAGTACTTCGGCCTGCTGGAGGGTTCGCAGTGGCAGACGTGGGGCAAGACCGACATCAGCCAGGAGCAGACCGACCTCCTCAGCCAGGCGTTCGCCGAGCAGGACGCCGCCAAGCGTGCCGACCTGTACCAGCAGTTGGCCACGTCGATGATCGCCGACAACGTGATCATCCCGGTGGTGAACCCGAACCTGTTCCTCGCCGCTCGTTCCGACATCAAGGGCTTGTCGTACAGCGCCTGCTGCAACCTGGTCCTCGCCGACCTCAGCCGCGGCTGACGGCTGCAGGATCCGGTTCGTTCTGAAGCGGTACCTCCTCCGCCGCATCGCGGTGATGCCGATCCTGCTGTTCGGCATCGCCTCGATCGTGTTCCTGGTGTCGCGCATGACCCCGGGCGATCCGTTGGTCACCATCGTCGGTGAGCGCAACCTCAACAACCCCGAGATCGTCGCCGCGGCAAAGGCGAAGTGGGGCCTCGACCAGTCGGTGCTGCAGCAGTACTTCGCGTACATGAAGAACCTGCTGCACGGCAACATGGGCACGGCGTTCACCACCCGCCAACCAGTGGTGCACGACCTGTGGCAGCGTCTGCCGGCGACACTCGAGCTCACCCTCTACGCACTCATCGGTGGCGTCGCCATCGGTGTCGGTCTCGGCGTGCTGGCGGCCAGGCACCGCAACAAGTTCATCGATCACATCGCCCGCTTCTTCGCACTGCTCGGGTCGTCGCTGCCGGCCTTCTGGGCGGGACTGCTGCTGCTCTATGCGTTCTACGCTCGGCTCAGTTGGCTGCCCGGCCCGGGCCGCATCGATCCTCGCGGCGTGGCACCCGACAAGGTGACCGGCTTCTACACGCTGGACTCGTTGCTCATGGGCGACTTCGCATCGTGGAAGGACTCCGTGCTGCACCTCATCCTCCCCGCCTCCGTGCTGGGGTGGGGAGTGGTCGGCATCGTGTCCCGATTGGTGCGCGCCAGCCTGCTCGACGAGTTCTCCATGGACTACGTCCGCGTTGCGCGCGCCATGGGCCTGCGCGAGCGCACGGTGGTGAACACGCACGCACTTCGCAATGCGCTGCTGCCCACGATCACCATCGTCGCGTTCACGTTCGCGTTCCTGCTGACAGGTGCGGTGCTCACCGAGACCGTCTTCTCCTGGCCGGGCGTGGGCAGCTACGCCGTCGATGCATCGCGCAACCTGGACTACCCCGCCATCATCGGCGTCACGCTGCTCGGCGGCGCGGCATTCCTGTTGACGAACCTGTTGAGCGACATCGCCTACGCACTCGCCGACCCGCGGATCCGGTTGTCGTGACCGCGCTGATCGCACCACCTCGTCGCCTGCGGCGCGGCCGGCCGGAGTGGCTGCGCGGCCCGGCCCTCATCGGCGTCATCGTCATCGTCGTGTGGGTGCTCGTCGCGCTCACCATCCCGCTGTGGACTCCGTACGACCCACTGGCGGAGGTGGCGCCTCGCCTGCAGGGCCCTGGCTGGCCACATCTGATGGGTACGGACCAATTGGGACGCGACGTCTTCACGCGCACCCTGTGGGGCAGCCGAACATCGCTGCCGGTCGCGTTCGTCGTCATCGTTGCGTCGGTCATCATCGGCACCGTCGTGGGTGCCCTCGCCGGCTACCTCGGTGGCTGGGTGGATGCCGTGCTGATGCGCCTCGTCGACATCACGATGGCGTTCCCACCCATCCTGCTGGCGATGGCGATCACCGCCTCGCTCGGCCCGGGAGTGCGCAACGCGCTCATCGCCATGGTGCTGGTCTGGTGGCCGATCTACGCGCGGCTCCTGCGTGCACAGGTGATCGCGGTGAAGCAGCGCGAGTACGTGGAGTCCGCGGAGGCCATCGGCGTCAAGCGGTTCACCATCCTTCGCCGATACATCCTGCCCATGGCGTACACGCCCGTGCTGGTCAACGCGACGATGGACTTCGGCCAGGTGGTGCTGCTCACTGCGTCGTTGAGCTTCATCGGCCTCGGGGCCCGCCCTCCGTCACAGGAGTGGGGTGCGATGATCACCGAGGGAGCCACCCAGTTCTACAGCTGGTGGATGGCCACCGCGCCGGGCCTGGCAATCGTCACGGTCGTGCTCGCCTTCAACTACCTCGGCGATTCCCTGCGCGACTCCTTCGACGTGAAGGGTGTGATGTGATGCCCGACGGCGCACCCATCCTCAGCCTGCGCGACCTGCGCGTGACGTTCCACACTCCGGCCGGCGCCGCTCGAGCGGTGCGCGGCGTGGACTTCGATGTGTTCGCCGGCGAATCCGTCGCCGTGGTCGGCGAGAGCGGATCGGGCAAGAGCGTCACCATGCT
>JBAVTH010000322.1:0-2941 GCA_049696035.1 Ilumatobacteraceae bacterium | reverse complement strand
TCGGCGACGGCGGCCGCCATCACGACGACGTCGGCGGCCGGCGCCAACTCGGTGAGCGCAGCCTCCATCTGGGCGGCGGTCTCGACGGAGACGACCGCCACACCGGTGGGGACGGGCAGATCGACGGTGGAGACCAACGTCACCACGGCCCCTCGGGCGACTGCCTCGGCGGCAAGGGCGTACCCCTGCTTTCCGCTGCTGCGGTTGGCAATGACGCGTACGGAGTCGATCGGTTCACGCGTTCCGCCGGCGGAGACCACCACGGCGAGGCCGGCGAGGTCGCCCGCTGAGAAGAGATGCTCGACGGCGGCCACGATGTGTTCCGGCGCGGCCAGGCGACCGGTGCCCACGTCGCCGCCGGCGAGGCGACCGGGCTCGGGCTCGACGATGTGCACGCCACGGCCGCGCAGGATCGCCACGTTGGCCTGCACCGCCGGGTGCTCCCACATCTCGGTGTGCATGGCGGGGCAGACCATGACCGGCGCCCGGGTCGCGAGCAGGGTGTTGGTGAGCAAGTCGGTGCTCAGACCCGCCGCGTACGCAGCCAACAGGCGTGCGGTGGCCGGCGCCACGAGGACCAAGTCGGCGTCCTGACCCAGGCGCGTGTGCGGAATCGGGTTCGACTCGTCCCACAGGCTGGTCTGCACCGGCTCACTGGCGAGCGCCGACAGCGTGGTGCGACCGAGGAAGTGCTCCGCGCCTGCCGTCATCACCGGGACGACATGCGCACCGGCATCGACGAGGCGGCGACAGACCTCGACGGCCTTGTAGGCCGCGATCCCCCCGGTGACACCCAGGACGATGCGCTTGCCGGCGATCATGATGAACCGGGAGGATCAGGCAGTGGCGTCGACAGCGTCGGCGTCGTCGGAGGCGGCGACGTGCTCGGCGCGCTCGATCTTGTCGGCAGCGATCTCCTCGAAGGCGATGCTGAGCGGCTTGCGGGCCACGGAGCTGACCTGCGGCGGCACCATGTGCCCCAAGCCGTCACCCAGCTGGTTGAAGTAGCTGTTGATCTGCCGGGCGCGGCGGGCGGCCAGTGTGACCAGGGAGAACTTGGAATCGACGCGATCGAGGAGCTCCTCGATCTGCGGATTGATCATGGTGTCGAACGAACGCGTGGACATCTGCAAGCCTCCTGAAAACAGCGCTGCAGTGTACCGGCAGGAATCACTCGAGCATGCGATGGTGGCCGATGATCTGCATCATCTCCGCGACCGTTCGTTCCAGATCGTCGTTGACCACGACGTGATTGGCCAGCGCCAAGCCGACCGGTTCCTCGTCGAGGGCCTTCTGCAAACGCTCGTCCACCTTGTGCTCGGCATCGCCGCGACCGCGCAGGCGGCGCTGCTGCTCCTCGCGGCTGGGCGGCAGGACGAAGATCAGCACCGCCTCAGGATGCAGCGACTTCACCTGCCGGGCTCCGTCGACCTCGATCTCCAGCACCACGTCTCGATCGACGGCCGGGTCGGGGGTGGGCGTGCCGTAGTAGTTACCGAGGAACTCGGTCCACTCCAGGAAGCCACCCGCCTCGATGCGGGCCTCGAAGTCGGCACGGTCGGCGAACACGTACGCGGTGTCGCTCTCGCCCGAACGCTGAGCGCGGGTGGTCCAAGACCGGCTCAGCCAGAGTTGCGGGTCGCGCTCCGCCAGCGCGTTGACGATCGTGCCCTTCCCGACGCCACCGGGACCGGAGACGATGAAGATGCGCGAGAGAGGAACGGCAGTGTCGGCTGCCATGGCCTCACTTACCGAGCTGTTCGAGCAACGCCTGCTTCTGCTGGGTTCCGAGACCCTGCACACGACGGTTGTCGGCAATGCCGATCTCCTCGATGATCTTCCGTGCCTTCACCTTGCCGACCCCGGGGAGCGACTCGAGCAGGGAGACGACCTTCAGCTTGCCGACGGTGCTGTCGGTGGAAGCGAGAGCTTCGGCCAACGAGACCGAACCGATCTTCAGCTGGTTCTTGAGCTCGGCGCGAGCGGCACGAGCCTCAGCGGCCTTGGCCAGGGCATTGGCACGCTGTTCGGGGGTGAGTTGCGGTGGAGTTGCCATGGACTGACCCTAGCGCCGCCGCGATGCCCCACAGCGGCAATCCGCGCTCACGCTCCGGCCGTCAATCCACCGCGGTGGGCGAGGCCGGTGAGCTCGACGGGGGCCAGGCCACGGCGGGCACACCATGTCAGCAGCTCTCGCTGCACCTTGGACGGAGCAGCGGGGTCGGCGAAGGTTGCCGTGCCGACCTGCACGGCGCTGGCCCCCGCCAGCATCAGTTCGACGGCGTCCCATCCATTCGCCACGCCGCCGGCCCCGACGATCGGCAGTTCCGGGATGGCTGCGTGCACGTCGTAGACCGTACGCACAGCGACTGCGTGCACCGGCCGGCCGCTGTAGCCGCCACCACCGGCGCCGAGCACCGGCAGCCCCGTCGCCGGGTCGAGCACCATCCCGAGCAGGGTGTTGGAAAGCGTCACGGCCTCGGCCCCTGCCTCGCGTACGGCCGCGGCCACGTCGACCACACGGTCCGTGTTGGGGCTCAACTTCGCCCATCGTGGCCGCCCACACGCAGCTGACGCGTCGATCACCTCCGCGGACAGCACCGCATCGTGAGCGAAGATGCCGCGTCGGCCTTCCAAGTTCGGGCAGGACAGGTTGACCTCGACGGCCACCACCCCTGGCGGAGCTTCGGCCAGTTGCTCCGCGGCGTGACGGTAGTCCTCCACGGACCGCCCCCAGATGCTGGCGACCACACGAGCGCCGGTGGAGAGCAGCGCCGGCAGCTCGTCGGACAACCATCGCGTCACCCCCGGCCCCTGCAGGCCGACCGCATTGATCATCCCGACCCCTGCGGGGTGCACGCGTGGCGACGGGTTCCCGGCCCACTCGTACGCCGCCAACGACTTCACCACGACTGCACCGAGTGCCGACAGGTCCATGTAC
>JBAVTH010000321.1:0-1711 GCA_049696035.1 Ilumatobacteraceae bacterium | reverse complement strand
AGCGCGATGTCTCCGACCACGTGACGAGTCACCCAATTCACGCCCAGGGTGTCGGAAGAGCGACGGCGACAGCTTCATGTGGGAGGCGCTCGTGTTGTCGACATCAAGCGGGTGGGGGAACTCGGTGGCGAAACCGCACTGCTCGAGTCGGTCGCGACGGTGGAAGGTGAACTCCGCGATTCGCGGAACCTCCAACTCACCGACACGTAGCGAGCCACAGCAGTTGTTGGGGTGGATGTGCACGCAGTCGTGTGTCTGCAGGATCTTCTCGAAGGTTGTATTGGCAAGACCGAAGAAGGGCGCGCTGAACAGCATGTCGAGTTGATGGAACTCAGCAACGATGATGCGGAACCTGCGCAACAGTTCCGCCGACGTCGCGAGCAGAACCTCGTACTCGCCCCCTTCGATGTCGATCTGGAGCAGGAGATCGGCGGATGATCCTGGGCTCGATTCCGACACCCAGTCGTCGAGGGTCATAGTCTCCTCGTCGCTGATCGCGCCAAGGTGCTTCCTGGTGAAGTGAAAGAGGTCGTGTACGTCCGCGGGCTGCTCCACCGACTTGTCCGCCATGAAGACCCGCATACCCAACTCCGCGCAGTCCTTCTCGAATCCCGAGATGCGATCGACGCCCGGGGAGAACAGCATCTCGATACCGGCGAGGTCGTCCGGCACCAGGTAGCCACCATCGCCTCGCGGTCCCAGCCGTATCAGCTCCTTGTCGGTCAGCACGGGGTGCAGCCGGTCGAGAAGGCCCTCGACCGCGCTGTGGTCGGTGAGACGGGTCGGAAACACCTTGATGAACGGCAGAACCCTCAGCAGCGCGGCCCGTGTGAAGCCCAACAACGGGCGAACCACACGCATCAGGTAGTTCTTCACGATCGCCCCTGTCCAGGCCTCAGCAGATGACCGAAACCCTACTGGTCCCATGCCTTCGACCAGAAGGGAGGGCTGAATCTCCGGGTGGCTGCGCGCCGGAGCAGTCATCAATCCGAGAATGCTCGCCGATAGCTGTCGGCCATTTCGTCGGCTTGGTCCTGTCGGATGTGCACAGTGCCGTCCGACACCCTAGGAAGCAGGCGACCTCCTTCGTCGGCGTAGGTGGAGAAGGTATCGACGAACGGAAGCCCGAGTGCCCGGCAAGCATCGGCGAGTGCCGAGTTCATCAACCGCGTCCAGAGCACACGCTCGTCGATCGACCCGCGAGTGGGCAACGCTGAATCGCCTTCGAACTCCGCCGCAGGCGTCACGCTGGCGATTCCCACCCTCGCGTTCGTGAACCGATGCAGCTCGGACGCCTGCGTGGCGAGCCTCCCGGCCAGGAACCGAGCGAGCTCCTGCACCGAGCCATATTCCTTCCAGCGATCCGAGAAGTGAGCGCGCACGTCGATCTCGCCGAAGAACAACAGGACGCAGTCGCGTCGGCGTATGGCCAGGCGGACGAGCCAACGCGGCGGGCGGGCACCTCTGTTGCCCAGCATCCGTCGCGAGATGAGGCGAACGAGCTCTCCCTGTTTACCGGCCCGGAACGCAGTGACCGGCCCGACGTGCAGCACCACGAAGCCTTCCCGCCCCAATGTGCCGGAGTGGCTGTCGCCGATCGAGTAGTAGCGGCGAATGGCGCCCCGCAACACGTAGGCACGTAAGAAGCGATGCACGAAGTGCGCGTGCGCCCGCACCCTTGCCATCATCGAGTGCTCGCTGACGCCAAGCC
>JBAVTH010000320.1:0-15434 GCA_049696035.1 Ilumatobacteraceae bacterium | reverse complement strand
CACCGTGGTGGTGGGCGCGGCCCTGGGGGCCGGCTGCGCCTTCCCGTGTGCAACCAGCGCCAGCGCCCCCAGGCCGATGGCCGGGACTAGCGCGGCAACGGACAGCACCAGCACGGGTCGACGCGGTTGGCTGGTCATGCCCGCCCAGGATACGGCCCGCCACGATTCGGCGACCTGCACCCCTGTTGCACGGCGAGTTGCTCACCGCAGGAGGCCGACCGTTTCAGCTCCCGGCGAGATCGAGGACGCGGTCGAGCAGGGCCGACGTGTCGTCGGAATCGAACGCGGCGAAGCGAGCCCCGAACTCCGCTCGGGCCGACTCGCGTCGATGGTCCAGCAGTTCGAGCAGCTGTGCGAATGCGGCAGATGTCGCCGCAGTCGCCTCGCGCTTGCGCAACCCACGCGCGAGCTGGACCAGTTCGACCGCATGGACCTCGGCATCCTGATGAGCACCGAGGTTGTCCTGCAAGCGCTTGAGTCGCCGGACGAACTTCTTGCGCGGCGCCGAGGGCAGCAGCCCACCGAAGCACTCGACCAGGTAGCGCAGCTTCTTGGCGTCCTTGCGGAGGTCGTGCAGCTGCTCGGCGGGCGACGCGTCGCTGATCAGCCGGCCATGCTCGACGAGGGTCGCGTGAGCACGCTCGATGCACTCGACCACGAGCGGGCCGAGCGGCGCGTCGGCCGCCGCCGACCGTCGACGACGTGCGGGCGGGGCTTCCAGCCACGCCTCCCACGCACCGGTCAGCTCGCTCGCCCGCGGAGAACGCAGTGCCTTGGTCAGCGCCCGGTGGGCCGTGCGCCGTCGCTTCTCCAGCAGTACGCGCACCGGCTCCAGCGCGGCCTGCGCCTCGGGCGCCAGCGGGCGCGCGTAGCGCTCCCACTGCAGGAGGTGCACGTCGAGGTCGCGCGCCGCGCCGGAGAGGTCGCCGAGCCAACCGAGGCACTCCGACGCGGCCTCCAGCGCCCGCCGAGGCAGTACGCCTTTGCTCTGTGCCACGACACACCGACTCCGCCGCGTCGCGACGCGAAGTCCGTGCAGGAACTCGGGTTCGAGATCGAGCGCGGCGCCGTCCCAGTGAGCCCGCACGGCCAGGAAGAGGTTGCCGAGCACGGCATGGAAACCCTCGATCGCCGGCATCGCCGGGTCGAGCGGCACCGTCGGCGAGGCCGAATACCCGCCGAGGTTGGCCTCGCCCGCATCCACAGCGGCGTACAGCGAGTCGACCTCGGTGCGCTGCAGTCCGAGGGCATCGCACACCTCGACCACACGGCGGTAGCGCTTGCCGCGCCCAGGCGCCGCGCACAGCTCGAGCATCGGTGCGCTCGTCGTGGCGGGCCGGCCGGCGTCGCTCAGCGGCTCGTGCAGGGTGCCCGTCAACACCAGCTCACCGTGCCTGTTCTGCCAGGTGGCGATCGTCCGCCGCTCCTTGACGCTGAACTGATCGATCAGCACACGCTGCCCGATCGCCGCAGCCACGCAATCGTGCATCGGCCCGACGGGCAGCTCGCCGAGGCGCCGCGGTGCCCGGTCGACAACGAGTGGGGGCACGACTTCCGACTGGCCGGTGATGATGAGCGTGCGGCAGGCGCCCTTGGCGAGCTCCAACCGCAGGCCGGCCCGATGCAGCCGCCCATCGAACGTGTCGAGCACCGTGCGCACCACCGTGCGCCGAGCACCCACCTGCGCGCCCGACGCCCGCAACGCGGCCAGCACGTCGCCGGTGAGGTCGGGTCCGAACGCAAAGGTCGTCAGGTCGGTGCCCATAGCCCTCGAAGGTATCGCTGCCGTGGAGGCGACCGTCCAGAGTTCACCGAAGCGTCAGCTTCCGTTCACCTTCGCTCCCTCAGCGGTCGATGTGCGTTGCCTACCTTGGGTCCATGATCGAGGGAGCAGGCGGCGTGGTGTGGCGAACGGTCTCGTCGTCGTACCCGGAGGTGCTCGTCGTGCATCGGGCGCGGCAGCGAGACTGGTCACTGCCCAAGGGCAAACTACGGCGCCAGGAGACGGCGATGGAATGCGCGCTCCGCGAGGTGCACGAGGAGACCGGGTTTCGCTGCACCGTTCACGCCGAACTGTCCGAGGCGCGCTTCCTGGATCGAAAGGGCCGCCCTCGGCGGGTTCGCTACTGGTCGATGCAGGCCACCTCCGGCTACTTCCGCCCGAGCCGGGAGGTCGACGAGGCCCGCTGGTTGCCCTGGGATCGCCTCGGCCGGGTGCTCTCCTACGAGTACGACCTGTCGGTCGTCGCCTCGCTCCTGCACATCAGGGCTGCGTGGGCGTACTCCGGTGTCGATCTCACAAACGTTCCACCGCCGTCAACCTGGCGTTCACCACCCACTCCATAGGCTGACTGCGATGGATGGTGAGGCGCTCCATGTCGAGGTGCTCGACCTCGTCGCCGAGGTCGCTCGCCTCCGCGATGCACTCCTTGCAGCGCAGGTCGAGTGGGCGCCGCAGATCGCCTCCGCGCATCCGCTGCACCGCGAGTCCGCCGCCAACCTGGTGCACTACGTCGAACTGCGCAACCACGACGTACGCGTGCTGCAGGGCCGTCTGGCCGTGCTCGGCATCTCGTCCTTGGGCCGGTCCGAGGCCCACGTGATGGCGACGATCGACTCGGTGCTGAGCCTGCTGTGCCGGTTGGCCGGCTCGGCGCTGCCCGACAGCGCATCGCACTGCGGTTTCGATCAAGGAGCGGCACTGCTCGAGCGGAACACCGATGCACTGCTCGGCCCGCCTCCCGCATCGCGATCAACCCGCATCATGGTCACCATGCCCGGCGATGCCACGGACGAGCTGACCGCGGAGCTCGCCCGGCACGGAATGGACATCGCCCGCGTGAACTGCGCGCACGACGACGAGAGCGCCTGGTTGCAGCTCGTCCAGCAGGTCAGGTCGGTCGACACTCCCGATGGCCGGCGCTGCCGCCTCGCGATGGACCTTGGCGGACCGAAGTTGCGCACCGGCCCGCTGCAGCCCGGTCCGCGGGTGGTGCGCGTCGCCCCCGATCGCGACAAGCTCGGGCGGATCATCGCACCGGGCCTTGCCTGGGTGACAGCCACCGGAGTGGCGGCGCCGCAGTTCGAGGGTCGCACTCCGACCGCCGTCCCGGTCGACGACCCGGACTGGGTCGCCCGCCGGCAGATCGACGATCGGATCGCGTTCGATGATGCACGAGACGCCAAGCGATCGTGGAGGGTCGTTCACCTCGGAGCCGGCGGATTCGTGGCAGCGGTGCGAGCGACCACCTACGTTCGATCGGGCCTCAAGGTCACCTGCCGCACTGGCCGGAGCGACGACGTCGTCGGCATCGGCGAACTCGCCGAGATCGATCTCGCTCACCGTGTCGGTCGCGGTGACCGGCTGGTCCTCACCCGCTCGCTGGAGCCTGCCGTGGCCACCGGCATCGGCGAGACGCACTTCATCGGCTGCACGCTTCCCGAGGCGTTCGCGGCGATCCTTCCGCAGCAGCGGGCATGGCTCGACGACGGCAAGATCGGATGCGTCGTCGACACCGTCGACGACGACCACATCTGGACGACCGTCACCGATGTTCGGCCCGGCGGGGCGAACCTCCGCGCCGGGAAGGGCATCAACCTTCCCGACACCGACCTTTCGCTCGCCGCACTCACCGCCAAGGACATCGAGGACCTGTCCTTCGTCGCGCAGCATGCCGACATCGTGAACTTCTCCTTCGTGCGCAGCGAGGAGGACGTGCATCAGCTGCAGGACGAACTGCAGCGTCGGGACGCCGGCCGTCTGGGCATCGTGCTCAAGATCGAGAACGTGAGCGCCTTCGAGAACCTGCCTTCGCTGCTGCTGGCCGCCATGCGCAGCGAGGTGGTCGGCGTGATGATCGCGCGCGGCGACCTCGCCGTCGAGGTCGGCTTCGAGCGGCTGGCCGAGGTGCAGGAGGAGATCATGTGGGCATGCGAGGCGGCCCACATCCCGGTGATCTGGGCCACACAGGTGCTCGACACGCTTGCCCGCACCGGACATGCCTCGCGGGCCGAGGTCACCGACGCCGCGATGGCCGTGCGGGCCGAGTGTGCGATGCTCAACAAGGGGCCGCACATCACCGACGCGATCGCCGTGCTCGACTCGATCCTCACCCGGATGCAGTCGCATCAGCAGAAGAAGCGCAGCCTGCTGCGACGCCTGCACGCCTGGGAGCGCCCCGGCAGCTGAACGAGCGGCGACGGGGAAAACGCAACGGGCGCCGCCCGAAGGCGGCGCCCGTTCGACAGCGCGGGATGCGCTCTGTCCTGTGGCGAGAAGTGCGCTCTGGCGAGGCCCCTTCAGACGAGTTCGATGCGCGCCATCTGGGCGTTGTCACCCTGGCGCGGCCCCAGCTTCAAGATGCGCAGGTAGCCACCGTTGCGCTCCGTGTAGCGGGTAGCGACATCGTTGACCAGCTTGTGGGTCATCTCCTTGTCGCCCAGGTAGCCCTGGATCTGGCGGATGCGGTGAACGCGCATCGGGCCGTCGTCCTGAGCCTTCTTGGCCTTCGTGATCAGCTTCTCGGCGATGGGGCGCAGGGCCTTGGCCTTGGCCTCGGTGGTGACGATGGCCTCGGCGGCGATCAGCGACGCCGTCAGGTTGGCCATCATCAGTCTCTGGTGTTGCGAGCTGCCGCCGAAGTTGCGGGCTCGGCGCGGTGTTGCGGGCATGGCGTGGTTCTCCTCTTACGGCTTCGTGTGCTCAGCCGCGCAGCGTCAGGCCGCGCTCGTCGAGCTTCTGCTTCACTTCGTCCAGGCTCTTCTGCCCGAAGTTGGTGATGTTCAGCAGGTCGTCTTCGTTCTTGGTGAGCAGTTCGCCCACGGTGTTGATCTGGGCACGCTTGAGGCAGTTGCGCGGGCGCTCCGACAGATCGAGGTCTTCGATCGGGAGATCGAGATCCGGGGACGTGCTGGCGGTGCTGGCCACTTCGCCCAGCTCGAGGCCCTGCGGCTCGTCGCTGAGGTTGGCGATCAGGTCGACCAGGGAGCGCAGCGTGGCGCCGGCCGATGCCAGGGCCTCGCGGGGCGTGATGCTGCCATCGGTCTCGATGTCGATGACGAGGCGCTCGTAGTTCGTGCTCTGCTCCACGCGGGTGGGCTCGATCTCGAACATGACACGGCGCACCGGCGAGAAGATCGCATCGATCGGCACGACGCCGATGGTGCGGTTCTGCGAATCGCGATCGCTGGACAGGTAGCCACGGCCGAGGCCGACGGTGAGGTCGACTGCGAGGCGCGCCTTGCTGTTCAAGGTCGCGATGTGGAGATCCTTGTTGAGGATCTCGATCTCGCTCGGGCACTTGATGTCGCCGGCGGTGATGACGGCAGGACCGCGCACGTCGAGACGCAGCGTGATCTCCTCATCGGCGGTGGAGGTGACGACGATGTCCTTGATGTTGAGGATGACGTCGGTGACGTCTTCGCTCACACCGTGGATGGTGTCGAACTCGTGCAGCGCATCGTCGAAACGAACCGACGTGATCGCCGCCCCGGGGATGCTGGAGAGCAGGCACCGGCGCAACGAGTTGCCGATGGTGTGGCCGAAGCCCGGCTCGAGCGGCCCGACGGCAAAACGCTGCCGCGCGGGATGGTCGTCGCCGATTGCTTCGACGGTGGGGCGCTGGATGACGAGCATGACGATTGCCTCTGGTGCGGGGAAGGGGGCCGGAATTACTTGGAGTACAGCTCGACGATGAGCGACTCACGGACGGGAACATCGATGTGCTCGCGCTGGGGCAGGTCGCGAACGGTGACCTGCTTGCCACCGTCGCCCACCTCGAGCCAACCGACCACGTTGCGGTCGAGCACGTCGAGGTTGTGCTGCACGATGATCATCGCCTGGGCCTTGGGCGACAGGCTGATGACGTCGCCCTTCTTGACCCGGTAGCTGCGGATGTCGACTCGCTTGCCATTGACCTGGATGAGGCCATGACTGACGAACTGGCCGGCCTGCGGGCGGGTGCTGGCCCAGCCGGCGCGGTAGACGATGTTGTCGAGGCGCTGCTCGAGCAGACGCAGCAGGTTCTCACCGGTGGGCCCCTGCAACCGCACGGCCTCTTCGTAGGTGTTGCGGAACTGACGCTCGAGGACGCAGTAGATGTACTTCGCCTTCTGCTTCTCCTGCAGCTGGGCGAGGTACTCGCTGGGGTTGCCGCGACGACGCGTGCGGCCGTGCGCACCAGGAGGGAACGGACGACGCTCGAGAGCCTTGCGACCCTTCTCGTTCTCGTAGATGTTGATGCCCAGGCGACGCGAGATGCGCACCTTGGGGCCGGTGTAACGAGCCATGTGATCAGGTCCTGCGGCGCTTCGGCTGACGGCAGCCGTTGTGGGGTACGGGGGTGACGTCCTTGATCGAGGTGACCTCGATACCGGTGTTCTGGATGCTGCGGACTGCGGTGTCGCGACCCGAACCCGGGCCCTTCACCTGCACTTCGACGCGACGCAGACCGTGCTCCATCGCGGCTCGGGCAGCCTTTTCGGCAGCCATCTGAGCGGCGAACGGGGTGCTCTTGCGGGACCCCTTGAAGCCCACACCGCCGGAGGACGCCCACGAGATGACGTTGCCCTCGGTGTCGGTGATGGAGACGATGGTGTTGTTGAACGAGCTCTTGATGTGGACGACACCGTTGGTGACGTTCTTGCGCTCGCGCTTGCGGGGGCGGCGACCGCCCGGCTTCGGCTTCGCCATTACTTCCTCACAGCCTTCTTCTTGTTGGCGACGGTCTTCTTCGGGCCCTTGCGGGTACGAGCGTTGGTGTGCGTGCGCTGACCGCGGACCGGCAGGCCCTTGCGGTGGCGAACACCCTGATAGCACTGGATCTCGATCTTGCGCTTGATGTCCTGCGCCACGTCGCGGCGAAGATCGCCCTCGACCGTGATGTTGGCATCGACCCACAGACGGATCTTGTTGACTTCGTCCTCGGTGAGGTTTCGGACCCGCTGGTTGGGGTCGAGGCCCGTGTCGGAGCAGATGCGCTGCGCCGTGGGCTTGCCGATACCGAAGATGTAGGTGAGCGAAATTTCCAACCGCTTCTCGCGGGGAATGTCGACGCCGGAAATACGTGCCATCGTGCGATCTTCTCTTTCAGCCCTGGCGCTGCTTGTGACGGGGGTTCTCACAGATCACACGCACGCTGCCATGGCGACGGATGACCTTGCACTTCTCACAGATTTTCTTGACGCTCGGTCGAACCTTCATGGATGCGTGCTTTCGTGTGCTGCGCTCTCGGGAGAACGCGATTGCGGAGAAATGGACGTGCTCTAACGACTTACTTGTAGCGATACGTGATGCGACCTCGGGTGAGGTCGTAGGGAGTGAGCTCTACCTGCACTTTGTCGCCAGGAAGGATTCGGATGTAGTGCATCCGCATCTTCCCGGAGATGTGCGCCAGGACCTTGTGGCCATTCTCGAGTTCGACCCGGAACATCGCGTTCGGGAGCGACTCGTTGATCGTGCCTTCCAGCACAATGGCGTCGTCTTTCGGCTTGGGCAGAACGGCCTCCTCGATCGTTGGATCAGTACACCCCGGCGAGCTGAGACGTGACACGGCACGACAGGGCTCGCAAGGGCCGAGGTGCAATGCTACCGCCCAGCGAACGCAACGCCAAGCCCTCTGCGCGCGAAAGCGCGAATACCGGTCGGCGCCAGAGTAGCCGCCGCGAACCCCCTGGTCGCGGCATTCCGCGCCTCAGGCCAGCCGTTCGTGTCGCGGCCCTGACATCCACTTGGGGACGCCGCGAGCGCGACACGAACGGATATTCCGGCGTCGTGCACCGTGACCGTGGACGAGACTGAGCACCTATGGCGTCCGCTACCTCCCGCTGGCGCGCCCTCGTGGCGCTGCTGCGCCCCGACTCCCGCCGCTGGGTGGGGCTCGGGCTGATGGTCGCGCTCGGCTCGGGGTTCGCGCTGGCCGGCCCGCTGGTCGTGCGTCGCATCATCGACCTGGCCCGCGCCGGCACCACCGGCGGGAGGCTGACTTCCTTGGCGCTGCTCTACCTCGGCCTGGCGCTCATCACTCAGCTGATCACCGTGGCCGTCTCGTGGTTCGCCACCGTCACCGCCTGGCGCACGACCAACCAGATCCGGCTGCAACTCACGGGGCATGTCTTGGGGCTGGATCACGAGTTCCACCGGCAGCACACGCCCGGCGAGCTGATCCAGCGCGTCGACGGCGACGTGACCTCCGTGAGCGACTTCTTCGGCCGAGTGGTGCCGAAGGTGATCGGCGCCGCCGCCATGGTGCTCGGCATGATCGTGGTGCTGGCCGTGCTCGACTGGCGACTCGCCGTCGGGGCGCTGGCGTACGTGGTGCTGACCGCGGCGCTGATCGTGCGCGGGCGGCACCGTGCAGTCGGTGAGGCCAGCGACGAGATGGGCGCCTATGCGCGGTTGTACGGCGGCATCGAGGAGCGGCTCACCGCCGGCGAGGACCTGCGGTCGAACGGCGCCGGCGGACATGCGATGTGGCGGTTCGTGGAGGAGAGCGCCGACGCGATGCGCAGTTCGGTACGCCGCGAGTCGGCCTTCCTGCGGCTGTGGTGGGCCGTGCAGGGGTCGGTGTCGGTGGGCTCCGCACTGTCGCTGGTGGCGGGTGCCGCAATGGTCGCCAACGGCACCATCTCGCTCGGCACGGCGTTCCTCATGTTCCAGTACGTGCTGCTGCTCGAGCGGCCGCTGGAGGACGTGGTGCAGCAACTGGAGACGGTGCAGAAGGCGAACGGCGCGATGGTGCGCGTCATCGACCTCCTCGGGGTGCGGGCCACCATCATCGACGCCGGCACGACGTCACCGGCCGGTGGTTCCCTGTCGATCGAGTTCGACAGCGTGTCGTTCGACTACGGCGACGATGACGAGCGGGTGTTGCACGACATCTCACTGCCCATCGCTGCCGGCCGCTCGGTGGGCATCGTGGGACGCACGGGCAGTGGGAAGACGACCCTGTCGCGACTGGTGCTGCGCCTGGTCGAAGCCACACACGGTCAGCTCCGACTGGGTGGGGTGCCGATCGCGGACATCCCGATGGCCGAGCTGCGCCGGCGAGTCGCGCTGATCCCCCAGGAGGTCGAGCTCTTCAACGGCACCGTGCGCGACAACGTCACCCTGTTCGACTCGGCGCCCACCGATCAGCAGGTGGAGGACGCGCTGGCGCGAGCCGGCCTCGCAGCGTTGGTCGAAGGCGGCATCCACCGTCAGTTGGGCGCCGGCGGTGCGGGCCTCAGCGCCGGCGAGGCCCAGCTGCTGGCACTGGCCCGCGTGTGGTTGCGGGCACCCGACCTGGTGGTGCTCGACGAGGCAACCGCCCGTGTCGACCCCGACACGGAGGCGCGGTTGGAGGCGGCGATCGCAGCACTGATGCGCGGGCGCACGACGATCGTGATCGCGCACCGGCTGAGCACGTTGCGCCACGTGGACGAGATCGCCGTACTCGATCACGGTCACCTCGTCGAGCACGGCGACCGCGAGACGCTCGCCACCGACTCGACGAGCCGCTACCACCGCCTCCTGCAACTGGCCCTCGAGCCCGGCGGCGACGCCGAGGCGGTGACGGCATGAAGACGACACCGGGCGTGTGGCGGCTGGCGTGGCGTGTGAGCCAGCACCGACCACGCACCTTCTGGCTGGGGTGGGGCCTGTTCGTGCTGTTCTTCACGTTCCCGGTGGCCACGGGGTGGTTGCTGGGCCGCGGCTTCCACGCCCTCGAGACCGGCCACCACACGCAGGTCTACTGGTACGCGGCCGCGGTGCTGCTCAGCGACGCACTGCGGATGACCACGATCCACGCCGGGGCGTTGGTGTGGACGCAGGCATGGGTGCACATGCAGACGTTCCTGCGCGCCAACCTGCTGACCGCGCAACTGGCCAGCGGCGGCCCCGAGGCCGGCCAACCGGTGGGTTCTGCCGGCGAGGCGATCACCCACTTCCGCGACGACGTGGAGGACACCACCATGTTCGTCGATGGCCTCATCGACGTGAGCGCCGGCACCGTGTTCACGGTCGCGGCCGCGTTCGTGCTGGGCAGCATCGACGTGGGGGCAGCGGCGATCCTGCTCCTGCCGTTGGCCGGCGTCGCCCTTGCCACCCGCACGCTCGACACCCGCATCAAGCGCTACCGGTCCGCCGATCGGGAGGCCACCGGCGCAGTGAGCGGGTTCCTCGGCGACGTGATGGCGGCGGCCACGACCATCAAGGTGAATGGTGCCGCACCCACGACGCTCGCCCACCTCGAGACGCTGGTCGACGCCCGCCGGCGGACAGCGGTTCGCGATCGCGTCCTCGACGACGGCGTGCAGGCATTCGCGCAGGGAGCGGCCGATGTCGGTCTCGGCTTCGTGCTGCTGGTGACCGTCGGCGGCCTCGCCAACGGCACGTTCGACGTCGGCAAGCTGGCCGTGTTCGCCGCCTACCTCGGCTGGCTGAGCTTCCTGCCGCGGATGGTCGGCCGGGTGATGGCCCGCCGCAAGCAGGCGGGGGTCGCCTTCGATCGGATGCGCCGGCTGGTGGCCGATCAGGACGTGACCAACACGGTCAGGCCACGGAACCTGCCCGTCGGGCGCGGCCAAGCCCGCCCACGCCCGAGCCAGGTGCGACCCGAGCGGGTGCCGCTGGAAGTGCTGGAGGTGTGCGGTCTCACCGCCGAGCACGCCACCGGCGGCGGAGTGCGCGACATCTCCTTCTCCCTGCGGCGCGGCAGCTTCACCGTGGTCACCGGGCCGATCGGCGCGGGCAAGAGCACCCTCCTGCGCGCGTTGCTCGGTCTCAGTCATGCCACCGCCGCCGGCGGCGAGGTGCGGTGGAACGGCCAGGTGGTGGCCGACCGGGCCGCCTTCTTCGTACCGCCCAATGCGGCTTACCTCTCGCAGGTGCCGCAGCTGATCAGCGACTCAGTGGCCGACAACGTGGCGCTCGGCGCGCTGCCCACCGAAGCCCTGCTGCGGGCTCTCGATCTGGCGGCGGTGCGCAGCGACATCGACGAGATGCCCGAGGGCACGGCGACGCTCATCGGCCCACGCGGCCTGCGGTTGTCGGGAGGCCAGCGTCAGCGCGTCGCCACCGCACGCGCGCTGGTGCACGCACCGGAACTGGTGGTGCTCGACGACCTGTCCTCCGCGCTCGATGTCGAGACCGAGCTGCAGCTGTGGACGAACCTTGCCGACGCCGGGATGACAGTGCTCGCGGTGAGTCACCGGGCGGTCGCCTTCGACCGCGCCGATCAGGTGCTCCGGCTGCACAACGGCCGCCTCGCCGACAGGTGACAGCTGCGGGCGGGTCCGCCCACCGCTTCGAGCTGGCCACGATCTCGCGGCACGCCGTCAGGATGTCAGGGGCAGGAGTCCTCAGTCGGGGCCGCCCATGGAATGGATCGGCCGCAACTCGATGCGGCCCTCGTGCGCCATGTTGTTGCGCTTCGCGATCTCGATCGCCTCTGCGAGATCGGCACACTCCAGGACCGCAACACCGCCGATCCACTCCTTGGTCTCCGCGAACGGGCCGTCGGTGACGAGCAGCTTGCCGCCACGCACGCGCACCGTCGTGGCCTCCTCGCGGCCCTGCAGCCTGATTCCCTGCAGGTAGCTGCCATGCTCCCGCACGTAGTCGAACCAGCCCTCGATGGGCGGCGCATCGGCAGCGTCCTGCGCGCTGTGGTCCGGGTCGTGGACGATGAACATCAAGTACCTCATGGTGCCTTCTCCTGCTTCTGGTGGACAGCGCGCACCGGGCCAGTGTGGCCCACGCGAGCAATTCGCAGAGACGACGATCGACTCCCGTCCGGCTCGACACTTTCTCTCACGACTTCGCGGGCTCCGCAAGCGCACGATGCACGCGGGACGATCAGGCAACGGCCGCCTCGAGCGGTCCTCCGGGTCGGGAACGCGCGACGGATGACAGGCGGCTACGATTTCGGGCGAACGTGAAATGGGTCCTGTGAGGCCCATACGTGAAGGGAACACCATGACTTCCGAGCCGCGTGTCGTGCTCAGCGCCGATGACGTGCGACGGGCCATCACCCGCATCGCCCATGAGATCGTCGAGCGAAACCACGGCACTGCCGGCCTCGTGCTCGTCGGCCTGCAGCGCGGAGGGGTGTGGATCGCTCAGGAGCTCGCCGCGATCCTGGCCACGATCGATCCGGCCCAGCCAGTGCCGGTGGGGATGCTCGATGTCAGCTTCCACCGCGACGACGTCGGTCTGCGCCCCATCGTTCCGGGCAGCGTCACCGACATCCCGGTGTCGCTCGATGGCTGCACGGTGGTGCTCGCCGACGACGTGCTGTTCACCGGTCGCACCGTTCGCGCAGCACTGGAGGCGTTGAACGAATACGGACGCCCCACGGCGGTGCAGCTGGCCGTGATGGTCGATCGCGGCCACCGCGAGCTGCCGATCCGGCCCGACTTCGTGGGCAAGAACCTGCCCACGAGCAGGGACGAACAGGTGGCGGCCACGCTCGCGGGGGTGACGATCCGATGAAGCACCTGCTCTCCATCGAAGACCTCACCGCCGATCAGATCCACCATCTGCTCGAGCTCACCGACCACATGTCCGAGGTCAGCAGCCGGCCGATCCCGAAGGTGCCGGCGCTGCGGGGGAAGAACATCGTCAGCTTGTTCTTCGAGGACAGCACCCGCACTCGCACCAGCTTCGACACCGCCGCCAAGCGCCTCAGCGCCGACACGATGAACTTCGCCGTGTCGAGCAGCAGCGTCAACAAGGGCGAGAGCCTGCGCGACACGATCGAGACGATCAGCGCGATGGGTGTGGATGCGTTCGTGATCCGCCACAAGAGCAGCGGGGCGCCGCAGATGGTCACCCGCTGGACCAACGCGAGCATCGTCAACGCCGGCGACGGTTGGCACCAGCACCCCACGCAAGCGCTCCTCGACTGCTACACGATCCGCACCAACCTCAACCGGCGCGACGGCTTCGACGGGTTGCGCATCGCCATCGTGGGCGACATCAAGCACAGCCGCGTCGCCCGCAGCGATGTGCAGGCGTTCACCCGACTGGGCGCTCATGTCACACTCGTCGCTCCTCCCACGCTGCTGCCGCCGTCGCTCGACGGCTGGCCGGTGGAGGTCAGCCATGATCTCGACGCGCTGCTGCCCGACCTCGACGTCCTGTACCTGCTGCGTGTGCAACGCGAACGCATGGACGACGCGCTGCTCCCCTCGCTCGACGAGTACTCGGCCATGTACGGCCTGACCGCCGCTCGGGCGTCGCGTCTGGCGCCTCACGCGCTCGTGATGCACCCGGGCCCCATGAACCGTGGCGTGGAGATGGTGGTCGACCCCGGCGAGCTGCCTGGGTCGGTGATCCTCAACCAGGTCACCAACGGCGTCGCGGTCCGCATGGCCGTGTTGTTCTGGCTGCTCGGCTCGGGCTCCGATCTGAAAGGAGACGCGTCATGACCCGTCTCGTCATCACCGGCGGCACGCTGCTGGATCAGCACGGCGAACGCGCCGGCAACGTCGTCATCGAGGAGGGCCGCATCGTAGAGGCCGGACCCGAGGTGATGGCCGGCGGCGACGACGCCGTGCTCGACGCCACGGGCTGCATCGTCTCCCCCGGCTTCGTCGACTTGCACGTGCACCTGCGTGAGCCGGGCAAGGAAGAAGCCGAGACGATCGAGACGGGCAGCCGGGCAGCCGCGCTCGGCGGCTTCACCGCAGTCGTCGCGATGCCCAACACCGATCCGGCACAGGACAGCGTGGCCGTGGTCGACTTCGTGCGCGCCCAGGGTCGCCGGGCAGGGTTGTGCGAGGTGCTGCCGTCTGGTTGCATCACCATCGGCCGCGCCGGCGAACAGCTGGCGCCCTACGGCGAGCTGGCGGCGGCAGGCGTCCACCTGTTCACCGACGACGGAAACGGCGTGCAGGACCCACAGCTCATGCGGCGAGCGCTGGAGTACGCGCAACCACTCGGCATCACACTGGCACAGCACTGTGAAGTGGCCGCACTCACCAAGGGCGCGGTCATGCACGAGGGCTCGTGTTGCAGCAGGCTCGGGTTACCAGGGTGGCCATCGCTCGCCGAGGAGCTGATGGTGTTCCGCGACATCGAGCTGGTGCGACTCACCGGGGTGCCGATGCACTTCCTGCACCTCTCCACCATTCGCAGCGTGCAGCTGGTGCGCCAGGCGAAGGCGGAGGGCTTGCCGATCACGGCGGAGGCAGCCCCCCACCACTTCACGCTCACCGACGAGCAACTCAGCGGCTACGACCCGCTGTTCAAGGTGAACCCGCCGCTGCGCACTCGCGCCGACATCGACGCGATCAAGGCCGGGCTCGCCGACGGCACCATCGATGCGATCGCCACCGACCACGCGCCGCACGCCCCGCACACGAAGGAGGCGCCGCTGGATCAAGCGCCTCCAGGCATGCTCGGCCTGGAGACCGCGCTCGCGTTGGCGATCAGCGAGCTCGACATGCCGCTTGCCGACATCGTGGCCGCGCTCAGCTGGAAGCCGGCGGCGATCGCCGGCGTTGCCGATCGTCACGGCCGTCCGATCTCGGCGGGCGAGCCGGCCAACCTGACCGTGTTCGACCCCAGCCAGGAGTGGATGGTCGTGCCCGCGGAGCTGGCGAGCAAGAGCCGCAACACCCCCTACGCAGGCCGCAGCGTCACCGGCAAGGTGCGCCACACCGTGTTCGAGGGCAATGCCGTCGTCATCGACGGCGTGGCCCAGCGCTGACTCTCGCGGAGCCGCCGCCGGCATCCACCGCACACCTGTTCCCGCTCGCCGCCTTGCGGCGAAGCGGGAATGCGCCTACAGGCGAGTGAGCACCTCGGGGCCGTTGGCACCCACGAGCACCGTGTGCTCCACATGGGCCGCCAGCGAGCCGTCGGCGGTGGCGATGGTCCACCCATCCTCGAGCTCGAACACGTCGTCGCGGCCGCCGCCGAGCAGCATCGGCTCGATGGCCAGCACCATGCCGGGCAGCAACTCGTAGCCGTGGCCCGGCCGGCCGCGGTTCTCCACATCCGGATCCTCGTGCATCGCCCTCCCGATGCCGTGCCCGCAGTAGTGCTGCGGGTTGCCATAGCCGGCGGCGGCGACCACGGCCTCGATCGCTGCCCCGACGTCGCCGAGGTGCCGCTTGGGCCGCATCTCGCGAATCGCGGCGGCGAGGGCCGCATCGGCAGTGTCGATGAGCCGCTGGGCTTCCGGCGAGATCGCGCCGACGCCCACCGTGAAGGCAGCATCGCCGTGCCAGCCGTTGACGATGGCGCCGCAGTCCACCGACAACAGATCGCCCTCATCGAGCACACGCGAGCCGGGGATGCCGTGGATCACCTCGTCGTTCACAGAGGCACAGATCACCCCGGGAAACCCGTGGTAGCCGAAGAAGTTCGACTCCGCCCCCCGACGTTCGAGCACATCGCGGGCCACGCGGTCGAGCGAGGCGGTGGTGATCCCGGGCCGCACGGCCTC
>JBAVTH010000319.1:0-6951 GCA_049696035.1 Ilumatobacteraceae bacterium | reverse complement strand
TCAGCTGTTCGTGTAGTTGGGCGGTCGCCGCTCGACGAAGGCCGCCATCGCTTCGCGGTGGTCGGCCGTCGCGCTGGCCATGATCTGCTGCCGGTTCTCCATGTCGATCGCGTTCTGCAGCGCGGGGATCTCCAGCGCCCCCCACATCCCTTCCTTCGTCAGCGCCACGCCGAACGGGCTGTTGCGCATGATCTCGTGCGCCTTGGCGAGCGCAGCGTCGAGCAGGGCGTCGTCGTCCAACAGGTCGACGACCAACCCGATGCGATAGGCCTCCTCGGCGTCGAACACGCGGCCGGTGAGCATCAGCTCCTGGGCCCGGGCGACGCCCACCAGTCGAGGCAGCAGCCAGCTGGTGCCGATGTCGCACGCCGACAAGCCGATGCGGATGAACGCCGCGTTGAACTTGGCCGACCGTGCGGCAAGCCGGATGTCGGAGCCGAGCACGAGCGCGAAGCCGCCACCCGCGGCGGGCCCGTTGACCGCCGCGATCACCGGCTGCGGCAGCGAACGCAGCGCAGGGATCAACGACGCGATGTGGCGCTGGACGGCGAAGCCGGCTTGGGTGCGCCCGAGGTGCTCGGTGTGGGGTGCCGTTCCGTAGCCACGCAGATCGAGGCCGGCGCAGAACCCCCGCCCTGCACCGGTGAGCACCACCACTCGTGCCACCGGATCGACGGCGATCTCGCGCACGTGCTCGTGCAACGATTCGACCAGCTCGGCAGTCATCGAGTTCAGCGATGACGGACGGTTGAGCGTGAGGAGCACGACGCCGTCGGCGGGCGAGGTTCGTTCGATGACAGCCATGACCCATGCTGTCCGATTCCCTGTCGCACCGACGAGTTACGCTCGCCCAGTGCCCCCGACGCCGCTCCCCATTGCCCACCGCGGCACGCGGAACGGCTTCCTTGGTGACGTGCTGTCGGCATACCGCTTCGGCGCCGGCGATCCCACGACCCGCCTCACCGGCGGCGAGTTCTGGCGGGCCACCTTCACACCACAGGGGCCCGGCACGTTGCACCTCGACTGGCGTGACGGCACGCTTCGTTCAGCGACATGGGGCCCCGGTGCCGCGTGGCTGGAGGCCCAGGTACCTGCCCTCACGGGTGCCCACGACCAGGG
The DNA here is from genome assembly GCA_049696035.1 of Ilumatobacteraceae bacterium. Lineage (GTDB taxonomy): Bacteria > Actinomycetota > Acidimicrobiia > Acidimicrobiales > Ilumatobacteraceae > UBA668. The sequence continues at coordinate 5,832 of JBAVTH010000319.1, read as the reverse complement.
CCACGTGTTCCTCACCGGGCACCCACAGGTCCTCGCTGCACAACGCGACCACCCACACGTTCGCTTCGGTGCCAGCGGCACGCTGTTCCACGAACTGCTGCCCGTCATCCTCGGGCAGCGCATCACCGCCGGCGAGGCCACCCGCCAGTGGCACCGGCTGGTGTACCGCCTGGGCGGCGTCGCCCCCGGGCCGAACGCCGGCCTGCGGTTGCCGCCGGCGCCCGGCGACCTCGCCACGCGACCGGCGTGGTGGTTCCACCCGTTGGGCATCGAGGCCAAGCGCGCCGAAGCGCTCCGCCAGGTGGCGCGTCACGCCGACAAGTTGCACGCTTGGGCGAACCTCTCCCCCGCCGCTGCCGCCGGAAAGCTGCGACTGCTCCCGGGCATCGGCCAGTGGACGGTGGGCTCGGTGCTGGCCACCGCGATGGGTGATCCCGACGCGCTGGCAGTCGGCGACTACCACCTGAAGAACGTCGTCGTACACGCGCTCACCGGCAGGCCGCGCGGCTCCGACGACGAGATGCTCCAGCTCCTCGCTCCCTACGCCGGACAGCGCGGACGGGCCGCTCGCCTGCTGCTGCTGGCGGGTCACCGCCCGCCGAAGTTCGGCCCTCGCCAACGGGTGCTCCCCATGAGCCGCTGGTGACCGCCAGGTGTTAGCGTCGCGCCGTTTCACCGCCTCTTGAACAACCGATGACCACAACCGCCACCGCCGCCTCACCCACCTTCGATCCGCTCACCGAGACGACTGCCTGGCGCAGGGTGCTCCGCAAGGCGGGGTTGGTGTACCTGTTCTCTCGCCTGTGCGTGTCGGTCGGTGCCGCCATCGTCGCTGCCGAGCTACGCGCCGACGACAACCTCATCAAGGCCAACTACCCCGGTGCGCCATTCGCCGATCCTCACTACGTCGACAAGGCGATCCCGAAGAGCGCGGTGAAGCCCATGCTCGACGTGCTCACCTCCTGGGACGGCATCTGGTACCTGCGCATCATCCGCTCCGGTTACCCCCACGTCGTGCAGGCACACGTCACCTACGAGGTCAGCGACGCCCGCGCGGCCTTCTTTCCCGCCTATCCGATGCTCGTCCGGCTCGTCGACGCGGTGCTGCCCGGCGGCGACACCGCGGCTGCGTTGGTCACCAACTTCGTGCTCGGTGCGGCAGCGATCTTCCTGATGGGCCTGCTCGCCCGCGAACTGTTCGGCGTGCAGGTCAGCGAGCGGGCGATGGTGCTGATGGCCGTCTTCCCGGGAAGCTTCGTGCTGTCGTTCGCGTACACGGAGGCCCTGCTGCTCACGCTCGCCGCCGGCTGTCTCTACGCCTTGTTGCGGCGACAGTGGCTGCTGGCGGGCGTCCTCGCGGCCATCGGCACGGCCACGCGCCCCAACGGCGTGGCGCTGGTGGCGGCGTGCGCCGTGGCCTCCTTCATCGCCATCCGCGAACGCCGTGAGTGGCGCTCGCTGATCGCCCCAGCGCTCGCTCCGATCGGGTTCATCGGGTTCATGCTCTGGCTCGATGCGCACACTGGCGAGGCCGGCGTCTGGTTCCGAGTCCAGACCGAGGCGTGGGGCGAGGGCACCAGCTTCGGGTTGACCGCCATCCGCCGCACGCTCAAGGCCTTCAGCCACCCGCTCACATCGCCCACCAACACGATCACTGCGGTCAGCGTGGTGACCCTGGTGCTGCTGCTGTGGTTCCTTCGCCGACATCGCCTCCCGGCGTTCTGCAACGCGTACGTCGCGGTGGTCGTGCTGCTGATGCTGCTGCCCAGCACGGTCACCGCCCGCCCGCGGTTCCTGTACACGGCGTTCCCGCTGCTCATCGCGGCGGCCGTCTGGTTCGAACGCGACAAGAAGAGCGACTGGTGGCCCTATGTGGTCGGGGCCTGCTCGGCAGGCCTGGTCGGCCTCACCGCGCTGTACGGGGTGCTCGGGGCCATCCCGTGAGCACGGGGCACCTCACGGCCCGCACCTCGCGGTGGTCCGTGGGCCTGCTCGCCGCCCTCGCCTACCTGCCGGCGCTGCTCACCAAGCCGGGCCGGATGCCCACCGACACGAAGCTGTTCCTGTACCTCGATCCCGGGCGCCTCATCGCCGATGCGCCCTTCACCTGGGACACTCGCCAGTTCGGTGGATGGGTGCCGCACCAGACCATTGCCTACCTGTGGCCGCAGGGCCCGTGGTACTGGGTGTTCGACAAACTGGGCGCTCCGGACTGGGTGGCCCATCGGCTGTGGCTCGGCACCCTGCTCCTGCTGGCGGCCTGTGGTGTGTTCTGGGCCGCTCGCGTGCTGGGCATGCCCAAGAACGGTGCGCTGGTCGCCGCCATCGTGTACCAGCTGTCGCCCTACATCCTCCCGTACGTCTCGCGCACGAGCGCGATGCTGCTGCCCTGGGCAGCAGTCGGGTGGTTGGTCGGACTCACCATCCGCTCCGTCACCAGCGAGCACCGATGGCGTCACCCTGCCCTGATCGCGCTGGTCCTGCTGTCGTGCAGCGCGGTGAACGCAACCGCGGTGATGATGATCGCACCCGCTCCGATCCTGTGGTTGGCGCACGCCGTGCTGCAGCGCACGATCACCTGGCGGCGCGCCGTGGGAGCCGCTCTGCGCATCGGCGGCCTCGGAGTGGCCGTGTCCCTGTGGTGGATCTTCATGCTCCGCGCCCAAGGCGCCTACGGAGCCGATGTCCTCGCGTACAGCGAGAGCCTGCAGGCCACGTCCCTCACGTCGGCCTCCACCGAGACGTTGCGCGGCATGGGTTACTGGTTGTTCTACGTACGCGACCCGTACGCGTTCACCACCACGGCCTCGCAGACCTACATGGAATCCGGCCGGGCGATCCTCATCAGCTTCGCGCTCCTGTGCGCTTGCGTGGGCGGCCTCGCGCTCACCCGCTGGTCCCAGCGCCGCTACGCGGCACTGTTGGTGCTGGCCGGCATCGTGCTGGCAGTGGGGGTGCACCCGATCGACGATGCGTCTCCTCTGATGTCGCCGTTGGCGGCGAACTCGCGCAGCTCGCTGGCGCTCGCCATTCGCAGCAGTACCCGGGCGCTGCCCCTTTCCAACTTCGGCCTCGCGCTCGGCGCCGGCGCGCTGGTCGCCGCCTTCGCTGCCACGCGCTGGCGCCTGCGGTCCCTCGCACCGGTGGTCGTGGTGCTACTTGCGGTCGTCAACCTGCCGGCGTTGTTCGACGGCAATCTCGTCGATCCCGCACTCGAGCGCGACGAGACGCCACCGGCAGCCTGGCAGCAGGCCGCCGATGCTCTCTCCACCACGTCGTCGGAGTACCGGGTGCTGGAGCTGCCCGGCTCGGAGTTCGGCGCGTTCCGCTGGGGCTACACGGTCGACCCTCCCCTGCCCGGCCTGACCACCAAGCCGCTCGTCACCCGCGACCTGCTGCCGCTGGGGTCGCCGGGCGTGATGGATCTGCTCTACGCACTCGACGACAGGGTGCAGGACCACACGCTCGATCCTGCGGCACTGGCGCCGGTCTCGCGCCTGCTGGCGGCCGACACGATCTGGGTGGCCAACGACCTCGCCTTCGATCGCTTCCGCACACCCCGGCCCGAGGAGGTCTCCGCACTGTTCCGCACGAACCCCGAAGGCCTCGGGACGCCGGCCGGCTACGGCCCTCCGGCGCCGAACACCCCCGACATCCCGATGCTCGACGAGACCGCGCTGAGCAGCAGCGACGTCGGCACTCCACTTGCGCCCGTCGAACTGGTGCCGGTCACCGACCCTGTCGCGATCGTTCGTGCGAGCGAACGCGTGGTCGTGCTCGTCGGCAGCGGGGACGGAGTGGTGGATGCCGCGGCCGCCGGCTTGCTGCACGGCGACGAGGCCGTGCGGTACGCGGCCGATCTGAGCGACGACGAACCGTTGGACGGAGCCGTGGTGATCATCACCGACTCGAACCGCGATCGGGCTCACCACTGGCGCAGCTCGCAGGACGTGTCCGGCTTCACCGAGGTGGGCGGCAACGGCAGCGACGTGCAGCGAATCGACGAGGGCGACCAGCGGCTGCCGGTCTTCGGACCGGTGCCGGATGCCGCGGATCAGACGATCGCCACGCTCGACGACGGCCTGGTGGTGACCGCCAGCGGCTACGGCGAGCCGTTCACCTACCGCCCCGAGCAGCGGCCCTCGATGGCAGTGGACGGCGACCCCGCGACCGCCTGGGTGGTGGCCGATCGCAACGACCCGGTCGGTCAGTTCCTGCGCGTCTCCACGACCGGCGGAACGCTGCAGTTGCTGCAGCCGCAGGCCACTCATGTCTCCAACGGCACTCCCAACCGGATGATCACCTCGGTCCGCGTCGAGGCCGAGGGTTCGGCACCGCTCGACGTCGGCCTCGACGGGTCGTCGCTGGTGACACCCGGTCAGCAGGTGCAGGTGCCCGCGAACACGGCGATCACGATCACGATCACTGCGGTCGGCGTGAGGGAGGGTGGCACCGACACCGGCCCGTCGGCGGTGGGTTTCGCCGAACTCGGGCTCGGCGGTCACCGCGAGACTGTCCGGACGCCGATCACCGCGATCGCGGCAGCGCCCGACGCCCCTACCGCGGTGGTGCTCACCCGACTGCGCACCGACCCGCGCAACCGCTGGCGCAGCGATCCCGAGCCCACGCTCGAGCGCGAGTTCACCTTGCCGGTCGAGCACTCCTTCGATGGCACCGTCATGCTGCGCCGGAACGATCGGGCGCCCGACGCCGTCCTGGACGTTCTGGACCACGTGGTAGGCGCCACCTCCGACCGCCGGCTGGCCGGAGTGGCATCCGCCCGGGGCAGGTTCGCCACCGACGGCGACGGTGCCACTGCCTGGAGCTCGCCGTTCATCGACGCAGTGGGCTCGACGCTGACGGTGCCGCTCGACCCCGCGACCCCTGTGCGCGAGCTCGCGCTGCAGCAGATCGTCGACTCGCAGCACTCGTTGATCACCGACGTGCGACTGACAGTCGGCGACTCGTCCTTCGAGCTCGTCGTACCCGCCCCCGACGCCGACGGTCGCAGCACGCTGTTGCTGCCAGCAGCAGCGTCCTCCCCGGTGATGACGCTGACGGTCACCGGGATCGAGGCCCGTACCACGATCGATCGCCGCTTCGGCGAGCCCACCACGTTGCCGGTCGCCATCAGCGAACTCACCTCTCCCGCGATCACGGCACCGACCCAGACCACTCCCGACACCCACCAGACTTGCACCACCGGCTTGCTCAGCATCGACGGTGCGGCGGTGCCGCTGCAGCTCGACGTCACGGCCGAGGCCGCCCTCGCCCGCGGTGAGACGGTGCGGGTGCACCCATGCGAGCCACTCGTGCTGTCAGCGGGGACGCACCACCTCAGCACCCTCAACGGCCTCAGCAGCGGCATCGACGTGGACCAGGTGGTGCTCGACGACGGGGTTGCGCCCACTCACGCAGCGGCCCCGACCGTCACCCTGCAACGAACCCGCACCAGCCGCACCGCAACGGTGGCGCCGTGCCCACGCGGCTGTTGGCTCATCATGGGCGAAGGGCTCAACAGCGGCTGGGCGGCCTCGGTCGATGGACGCTCGCTGGGTGCGCCGAAGCAGGTGGCCGGCGGCTTCAACGGCTGGTGGCTGGCACCGAGCGCCTCCCCCACCACCGTCCACATCGACTGGCAGGTGCAGGCGCCGGTCACCGTTGCGCTGCTGCTGTCCGCCCTCGCCGTCATCGCCTGCGTGGGGCTGGCCGTCGGCCGCCGGCGCACGCGAGCGGCCGCCGACATCGCCCCTCGGTGGTCGGCGACGCCGCCCGGCTTCCATCGCTCGCTCTGGGCGCCTGTGTCGTGGCGCACTGCGGCGGCCACGGCCA
>JBAVTH010000318.1:0-26957 GCA_049696035.1 Ilumatobacteraceae bacterium | reverse complement strand
ACGCCCAGCGGCCCGTCCGGCACGGGCAGCGGCACTTCCGGATCCGCAGCGGGCTCCGGCGCGTCCAGCACCGCCAGTAGCCGTCTGGCCGAGGCCGCCAGCGCCGGCAGCTGCGCGGCTGCGGGTGTCAGCAACGCGACCAGTTCGTGCACGCTCAGCGGCAGCAGCACGACGACCGCCAAGGCGACACCGCTCAGCTCGCCGTCTGCGACCGCATGGGCACCGAACCACATGCTGAGCAACAGTCCACCGCCCGCGGCCACGACGGCAGCCGCGGTACCCAGACCGGCACCCCATGCGGTTCGCGCCTCGGCGCGTCGGAGTTCGTCGTCCATCACGCCCAGTTCGGCGAGCGCCACGTCGACCGCGCCGTACATGGTCAGCTCCGCAGCGCCGTCGAGCACGGTGAGCAGCCGCTGCTGTGCGGCACCACGGGCGGGCGCGATGCGGGCACTCGCCCGGCCCGCGAACCGAATCGACAGCCACGGCGCCACCACCATTGCCACGGTGAACGACACTGCCAGCACCAGCCCGGCGACGGGCAGCAAGGCCACCATCATCCCGATCGCACCGGCCCCGACGAACAGGGTGACGCAGGCGGGCAGCAGGACACGCACCCACAGATCTGCCAACCCGTCGACATCGCCGACGAACCTGGCCAGCAGGTCGCCATGGCCGACGGTGGCATTGCCCGGCAGGAGCAGGCTCACTCGCCGGACGACGGCGACGCGAAGGTCGGTGAGCACCCGGAACGATGCATCGTGGGAGAGCAGTCGTTCGGCGTAGCGGAACACGCCGCGGCCGATGCCGGCCGCGCGCACGGCCACGATCGCCACCATCAGATGCAGCACCGGCGGCTCTTCCGCGGCGCGAGCGATCAGCCACGCGGAGGTGCCGGCCAGCACCACGGCAGCGCCGGCTGCGAGCACGCCGAGCACCACGGCACCCCAGAGTCGCAGGCGCCCACTGCGGCCCAGCCGGAACACACCCCACAGCGCACTCATGACAGCGTCACCACCCGGTCGGCCATCGCGAGCGCAGCGGGACGGTGGCTGACCAGCAGCACCGCCGCGCCGCGCTGCGCCTCGGCGCGCACCGCCCGCAACACGTCGTCCTCGGTCGCTGCGTCGAGGCCCGCAGTCGGCTCGTCGAGCACCAGCACCCGAGCACCACGCACCAGCGCTCGTGCCAGCCCGACACGGCGGCGTTCGCCCGCGGACAGTTCCTCGCCGTGTTGGCCGACGGGCCGATCGAGTGGCATCGTCAGCCCGGCTCGGGCGAGGGCAGCCTGCAGGGCGGCATCGTCAGCCGACGGCGCTGCGATCCGCAGGTTGTCGGCGAGCGTGCCCTGGAACAGATACGGCGTCTGGTCGACCCAGGCGAGTGCGCCACGCCACTCGTCGAGATGGAGTTCGCTGAGCGGGCGAGCGGAGCCACCCACGCTCACCGTGACCTCGCCCTCATCAGGCGAACGCAGGCCGAGCAGCACCGCCAGCAGCGTGGTCTTGCCGCTGCCGCTGGGCCCACCGAGGCACACCACCTCGCCGGGACTCAGCGACACGTCGGCGCCATCGGGCGCGGGCCGCTCGCGACCCGGGTGGCGCACAGTGATGCCGTGCAGGCGAACCTGCACCGGCCCCTCGGGCAGCGCCGCAAGGCCGGTGGAACCGGGAATCGGCTGCTCCAGCAGCGTGAACGCTGCGTCGGCGGCGGCCAGGCCGGCGGCGCTGGCGTGGTAGTGCGCGCCCACCTGGCGCAATGGCAGGTAGGCCTCGGGCGCGAGCAGGATCACCAAGAGGCCGGTGCGCAGGTCGAGCCCGCCGTTCACGAGGCGCAGGCCGACGCCCACCGCGACCAGCGCGACCGACAGCGTCGCCAAGGTCTCGAGGATCAGCGACGACAGGAAGGCGATCCGCAGCGTGGCCATCGTCGTCGTGCGGTACTGGTCGGTGCTCGCCTTCACCAGGTCTGCCTGCGCTCGGCCGCGACCGAACGCCCGCAGCGTGGGCATGCCTTCGACGACATCGAGGAAGTGGTGTGACAGCCGGGCGAGCGCATCCCAGCGGCGAGCGTTCGCTGCTTCCGTCGCCTTGCCGACCAGCACCATGAACACGGGGATCAGCGGCAGCGTGAACGCGACGGTCAGCGTCGCCGTGAGGTCGGTGCGGAACAGTTGCAGCAGGACGACTGCGGGCACTACCACCGCCAGCACCAGCTGCGGCAAGTACTTCGCGAAGTAGCCGTCCAGCGCATCCAGTCCGCCACCGGCGAGCGCAGCCACCTCGGCTCGGCGGCCGGCCTGGGTGGGGTCCGCCGCCACCTGCACCGCATGACCGACCAGTTGCCGCCGCAACTGCGACTTCACCGCTGCCGACGCACGGTGCGCCGCGACCTCCTGCGCCCACGCCACCACGGCACGGCCGAGGACGACCACCCCGAGCGCGACGAGCAGCGGTGCCAACCCACGCGTGCCGCGACGCTCGATGATTCGAGCGACCCCGGTCGCGAGCAACCCCGCCTGCGCCACCACGAGCACGGCAGTGACCGTGCCGAGCAGCACGGTGATCGCGAGGTGCGAGACCGAGCTGCGGGCGTAGCGGAACAGGCGGGGGTCGACGGGCTTCACGAGTTCGTGGCCGCAGCTGCTTTCGTGAGTGCCTCGGCGGCAGCGACCACCGGCGAGTCGTCAGGGATGTGCTGCACGCCGAGCCGCTTGCGGAAGACGTAGATCGACCAGGCCTGGTACATGACGACCAGTGGCGTGAAGATGGCGGCCACCCACGTCATGATCGTCAGCGTCTTGTGCGTGGACGAGGCATTGGTGGTGGTCAGCGACCACGCGCTGTCGAGTGACGACGGCATCACGTTCGGGAAGAGCACGGTGAACAGGGCCGTCACCGCGAGGGCCAATGTGGCCGCCGTGCCCACGAACGCCCAGCCCTCGCGGCCCCGGTAGCTCGCTGCGAGGCCGGCCAACAGCGCCACCGCAGCGAGCGCCGCGAGCACGACGAACCAGCCGGCGTGCTGGGCGTCGTCTCGCTGCACATACGTCCACACCAGGAAGACCACGGCGAGGCCGGCGGCCGCAATGCCCGTCTTCAGTGACAACGCACGGGCACGTTCACGCACATCGCCCAGTGTCTTCAGCGAGAGGAACACGGCACCGTGGGTGACGAACAGGCTGAGCGTCACCAGACCGCCCAGGATCGCGTACGGGTTGAGCAGGTCGAAGAACGTGCCCACGTACTCCTTGTCGGCGTCGATGTCGACGCCACGCACGATGTTGCCGAACGCGACGCCCCAAAGGATCGCGGGCAGCAGCGAGCCGAAGAAGATGGCCCGATCCCACCAGGCTCGCCACTTCACATCGTCCTGCTTCCCGCGGAACTCGAACGCGACGTTGCGCAGGATCAGGGAGATGAGGATGAGGAAGAGGGGCAGGTAGAAGCCGCTGAACAAGGTGGCGTACCACTCGGGGAAGGCGGCGAACGTGGCGCCGCCGGCGACCAGCAGCCACACCTCGTTGCCGTCCCACAGCGGCCCGATCGTGTTGAGCAGTACGCGCCGCTCGCGATCGTCGCGGCCGAGCACGGGGAGCAGGATGCCGACGCCGAAGTCGAAGCCTTCGAGGACGAAGTAGCCGACCCAGAGGACGGCGATGAGGATGAACCAGACGGTGGTGAGTTCCATGGCCGTGTGCCTCTCAGTAGGCGAACGCCAGCGGGCGTTCGGTGTCGGAGGGGTCGGACTCGGGTGTGTCGTCGTCGGTGGGGACGGCGGGAAGTCCGGCCTTGATGTACTTCAGGAGCAACTTCACCTCGACGATGGCGAGCAGGCCGTAGACCAGCGTGAAGCCGACCATCGAGATCCAGATCTCGGCCGTGCTGACACCGGGCGACACGCCGGCGGAGGTGGGCATCAGACCGAACACGATCCATGGCTGACGGCCCATCTCGGTGAAGATCCAGCCCAGCGAGTTGCCGAGCAGACCCATGAAGGGCACGGTGATCGCCGCCCAGAGTGCCAGCTTGCCGCTGAAGCCCTTCCCCTTGCGGATGCGCCACCAGGCCCACGCCGCGATCAGGGCGCCGAACATGCCGATGCCGATCATGAAGCGGAAGGTCCAGTAGGTGACGGCCACATTGGGGGAGTAGTCGCCGGGGCCGTACTTGGCCTCGTAGGCGGTCTGCAGGTCGTTGATGCCCTCCACCGTCCCGTCGAACTCGCCGGTCGCGAAGAAGGACAGCACCTTCGGGATGCGGATGGCGAAGGTCTCTTCGCTGCCGTCGGGCGTGCCGATGCTGAAGATCGAGAAGGATGCGCCGTCCTTCGTGTCGTACTGCGCCTCGGCGGAGGCCATCTTCATCGGCTGCACCTCCGTCATCACCTTCGCCTGACGATCGCCGGTGAGGGCGAGCAGCACTGCCGCCACCATCACGATCGAGGCGCCGGCCTTGGCGGCGGAGCGGAACACGTCGGCGTCGCGGTTCGCGTGGCGGATCAGGTTCCAGAGCGCGATGCCGAGCACCAGCCCGCCGGCGGTGATGAACGCGCCGGCGATCGTGTGCGGGAAGGTCACCAGCGCCACCTTGTTGGTGACCACAGCCGTGAAGTCGGTGAGTTCGGCGCGCCCGGTGGCCTCGTTGAACGTGTAGCCGACCGGATTCTGCATGAAGGAGTTGGCGGCGAGGATGAAGTACGCCGAGAGCAGGGTGCCCGTGGCCGCGATCCAGATCGTGGCGAGGTGCACCTTCTTCGGCAGGCGGTCCCACCCGAAGATCCACAGCCCGAGGAACGTGGACTCCAGGAAGAACGCCAGCAGGCCCTCGATTGCGAGCGGCGCTCCGAAGATGTCGCCGACGAAGCGGGAGTAGTCGCTCCAGTTCATCCCGAACTGGAACTCCTGCACGATGCCGGTGACGACACCCATCGCGAAGTTGATGAGGAAGAGCTTGCCGAAGTACTTCGTCAGCCGCAGGTACTTCTCGTTGCCCGTGCGGTACCAGGCGGTCTGGAAACCGGCCACGATGAAGGCCATGCCGATCGTGATCGGCACGAACAAGAAGTGGTACACGGTGGTGATACCGAACTGCCACCTTGCGAGTCCTAAGGAATCCATGTGGGGTGCTCCTCTCGGCCGGCACTCTCGCACGGCCCCACTCACATGGTCGCTGGTATACCCCCGGGGGTTCCAGGTCGAAGGTCATTTCCTGCTGCGACTCCCGTCACGTCTCAGCCGCCGAGCGCGTGCAGGGCCTTGTTCACCTTCTGCGGGCTGACACCTTTGGCTCCGCCCAACTGTTGAGCGAAGGTGGCCAGGCGGAGGTCTTCCAGCTGCCAGCCGAGGTCGATCACCTCGGGGGTCACTTCGTCACGGTCGAGGCGGCGCAGCAGGCGGACGTAACGGGTCTCCAGTGCCGCCACCTCCCGCAGACGTGAGGCGTCGCGGTGGGGGTCTTCGGGCAGCTTCGTCAGGCGGTGGGCGATGGCCTTCACGTAGCGGACGATGTCGGGCAGGCGGGCGGCACCAGCGGCGGTGACGAAGCCGGGGCGCACCAGGCGGTCCAGCTGCTCGCGCGCATCCGCAGCGCCGGTTGCCACCGCGGGCGCGACCAGGCGCTCCAGCAGCGTCGACACCTCTGCCGCCGCGGCGTACACCTCGGCCGCCTGGCGCAACGCGGTCGCTGCCATCGTCGGCAGTTCCTCGCGGGCGGCGGCGACCAGCGCGTCGAAGGTGGCGGTGGTGCGCACCTGGCCGTGGGCCTCGAGCTGGCCGGTGATCAATCGGTCGGCGGCCGCGAGCAGGCAGTCCTGCGACAGCGCCTCCACGGTCACCGAACCGGTGCGCGCGATCGCCAACCGCGACGAGTTGGTCAGCCCCGCCTCCAGCGCACGCTTGCCCACCGGCACGGCCAGCAGCAGCAGCCGGCGGACACCGCTGCGCATCACCTTCGTCTGCAGCTCGGGCTTGGTGAACACACGGATGCTGACGCTGTCGCCGTCGTCCAGCAGCGCCGGGTAGCCGCGCACGGCGACGCCGGCGCGGGTGGTCTCGACCACCTCGGGCAGGTCGCCGAACGACCAGCTGGTCAACCCGGTGCGCTCCTCGATCGGTGCCTCGCGGGCGATGGCCGCACGCACGCGCGGCTCGACCAGCTTGCGCAGCGCGACGATGTCCTTGCCCGTCGCCACGGGGGTGCCGTGCTCGTCGTCGACGGAGAAGGACACCCGCAGGTGGGCCGGCACCTGCTTGGCGTCGAACGCCCAGGCAGGCACGACCACACCGACGACCTCCTGCACGACGGCGGACAGTGCATCGGCCAGCGAGGTGCCGTCCTCCCAGCCCTCCGGCCCGCCGAGCGCGCGGGCGACGGACGCCGCCACCTCCGCCATCGGTACCAGTTCGCGGCGATGGTCCTTCGGCAGCGCACGCAGCAATGCCTCCACCAATTCGTCGCGGAAGCCGGGCACCTGCCAGTCGAAGCCGATCGCTTCCATCTGGTTCAGCGCCGCGAGCGGCACGTGCACGGTGGCCCCGTCGTCGGCCGCGCCCGGGTCGAAGCGGTACGTGACCTTCAGCTCGGCCGACGTATGCGGCCAGACGGTGGGGAAGGCGTGCACACTGTCGGTGCCCTCGTCGCCGACGAAGTCCTCCAGCCGCATCGTCAGCAGCTCGGGCTGCGCGGCGCGGGCGGCCTTCCACCAGCGGTCGAAGTGACGGGTGCTCACCACGTCGGCCCCGATGCGGCGGTCGTAGTAGCGGAACACGGCCTCGCTGTCGATCAGATCGGGCCGGCGGACGCGCTCGCCCCAGCCCTGCAGGTCGTCGAGGAAGCGCACGTTGCGAGCCCAGAACTTCTGGTGCGTCGTCCACTCGCCTTCCACCAGCGCGCAGCGGATGAACAGCTCGCGGGCGGCCGCCTTGTTCACCCGGTCGTACCCGATGGTGCGGGCGGCGACGATCGGCAGCCCGAACAGCGACACCCGTTCGCTGCAGACCGCGGCGCCACGCCGTTCGTCCCACACCGGCTCGCCGTACGAGTACTTCGCCAGGTGCTTGCCCAGCTGCTCGGCCCACTCGGGCTGCACAGAGGCGATCACGCGGCCCCACAGCCGATTCGTCTCGACCAGTTCGCCGGCGATCACCCACTTCGGCAGCGCCTTCGCCAGCACCGACCCGTTGCCGATCGCGAACCGCGACCCGTGCGCGCCCTTGTACTCGCGGGCCAAGCCGTCGCGCATGCCGAGGTGGCTGAGCAGCCCCGACAGCAGCGCCTGGTGGACGCGGTCCGGGTGGCCTGCTTCCACGCCGTCGGTGGCTCCGCGGCGGATGCCGATCTGGCCGGCCACCTGGCGCAGCTGGCTGAACAGGTCCTGCCACTCGCGTACCCGCAGGTAGTTGAGGTACTCGCTGCGGCACAGCTTGCGGAACTGGCTGCTGTTCAGCGCGTGCTGCCGCTCGCGCAGGTAGTCCCACAGCTTGACCAGTGAGAGGAAGTCGCTGCCCGGAACATCGAAGCGACGGTGCAGCTCGTCGGCGGCCTGGCGGTGCTCCGCAGGCCGCTCGCGTGGGTCCTGGATGGACAGCGCAGCCGTGATGACCAGCACCTCGCGCACGCAGCCGTGGCGATCTGCCTCCAACACCATGCGGCCCAGGCGCGGGTCTACCGGCAGCCGTGCGAGCCGCCCGCCCAACGGCGTCAGCCGGCGGGCACCGGTGGTCACCGGGCCGTCGACGACTTCGATCGCACCCAGCTCCTCCAGCAGCGAGTAGCCGTCGCGCACGCTGCGCTGGTCGGGCGGATCGAGGAAGGGGAAGGCCGACACATCGCCCAGCCCGAGCGCGGTCATCTGCAGGATGACCGAGGCGAGGTTGGTGCGCAGGATCTCCGGCTCGGTGAACTCGGGCCGGTCGGCGAACCCGGCCTCGTCGTAGAGGCGGATGCAGATGCCCGGCGCGACGCGACCGCAGCGGCCGGAGCGCTGGTTGGCCGATGCCTGCGAGACGGCCTCGATGGGCAGCCGCTGCACCTTCAGGCGGTGGCTGTAGCGCGACATGCGGGCCGCGCCGGCGTCGACCACGTAGCGCACTCCGGGCACGGTGAGCGAGGTCTCGGCGACGTTGGTGGACAGGACTACCCGTCGGCCGCGGTGCGGCTGCCAGATGCGATGTTGCTCGACCGAGGACAGGCGCGCGTACAGCGGCAGCACCTCGGCCGGTGGGCCGCCGGCGCGGCGCGTGCTCTCGGTGAAGTGGCGGCGCAACGCATCGGCGGTGTCATGGATCTCGCGTTCGCCGGAGAGGAACACGAGCACGTCGCCGTCGCCCTCCTCGGCGAGCTCGTCGACCGCATCGACGATTGCCTGTACCTGATCGCGGTCGTCGTCCGGGGCCTCCTCGCGGGCACCGAAGGGGCGATAGCGCACCTCCACCGGGAAGGTGCGGCCACTGACCTCGATGATCGGTGCGGCTGTGCCGTCGGCGCCGCGGAAGTGGGCAGCGAAGCGTGTCGTGTCGATGGTCGCGGACGTGACGATCAGCTTCAGGTCGGGTCGCTGCGGCAGCAACTGGGCGAGGTAGCCGAGCAGGAAGTCGATGTTCAGGCTGCGTTCGTGTGCCTCGTCGATGATCAGGGTGTCGTATCGGCGCAGCATCCGGTCGCGCTGGATCTCGGCCAGCAGGATGCCGTCGGTCATCACCTTGATCAGGGTCTGCTCGCTCACGGTGTCGGTGAAGCGCACCGTGTACCCGACGGTGGTGCCCAGCTCGGTGCCCAGCTCCTCCGACACCCGCTCGGCGATCGTGCGCGCGGCGATGCGCCGAGGCTGCGTGTGTCCGACCAGGCCGCCGACCCCGCGGCCCAGGTCGAGGCACAGCTTGGGGAGTTGCGTGCTCTTGCCGGAGCCGGTTTCGCCGGCGACGATCACCACCTGGTGGTCGCGGATCGCGGCCAACAGATCCTCGCGCCGCGCTGCGAGCGGCAGCGCGGCGGGGCAGGCGAGCGCGCCGTGGGCGCGCAAGGCTTCGATGGTGGTGGCCCGGCGTTCGGTGGCCCGCTGCCGAGGGGAGAGTGCGTCGGTGTCGCTCATGACGATTCGAGCGACCAGCATGGCAGCCCAAGCCGGTGATCCGCACCGTGATTGGCGGCGCAGCGGACCGCGTGCGACCATGGTCGGGTGAGACCGACGTGGCGCAATCTGGTTCCGACCCTCTCCGTCGCGGCGGCAACACTGGTCGGCCTCGGCTGTGGCACGCCGCGCGAGGACGGTCCGATGACCGAAGGCAGGCGGTTGGCGCTCAACAGCGGCTGCGCGGCCTGCCATGGCAGCAGTGGCGAAGGGGGCGTCGGCCCGACGTGGCGAGGCCTGTACCAGTCGCAGATCACACTGGAAGACGGCTCCACGGTCACCGCCGACGATGCGTACCTGTTCGAGGCGATCAGGGATCCAGCGGCGAAGAAGGTCAAGGGCTACAGCGTGATGCCGCCGAACTCGCTCAACGATGCGGAAGTGCAGGCCATCGTCGAGTACATCAAGACGTTGGAGAAGAAGTAGCCGGCAACTCGGCGGCCGGCGAGGCGATCGTCGTCGCCAGCGTCGCCAGGCCGGCAACGGTGAGCCCGGCGCCGGCAGCAAGTGCGGCGCTGGAGGCGAACCGATCCAGCCAGCCGGGTGCATTCGTCGGCAGGATCGCGTGGGTGAGGCCGGCGCGGCGCATCCAGCCCCACAGCGTGAGGTTCACGCCGGCGAGCAGCATCAGCCCGACGCGGGTCAGCGAGGCGCTGCGGCCGCTCATAGCGATGGCGGTCGCTCCAACGAGCGCGAGCGTGGCGATGAGCGGCAACCCGAACCACGTCGGCAGGGGCCCGGTCTCTGCAGGGAGGCTGCGGTACTGCCACCAGCCGACGATGGCGGCAAGGACCGCGACGTCCAATGCCGGCAAGGTGCGCCAGCGCATCCTCCCGCGTCCGGCGGCCATCACGCCCGCCGCCAGGCCCACGGCCGCTCCGAACCACATCGGCAGGCTCGAGGCGGCCGGGCGCCACACCGACTCGATGCTGATGACCACGGGTGCACCATCGACCAGCAGCGGTACGTCCTCGCGTTGCACCACGTCGCCGGGCCGCTTGCCAGGTGGACGGGTGTCGGTCATCCAGTGGGTTCGGTGGTCGTGCCAGGCGTACTCGCCGTTGGTGGCGACGGTGTGCCATGCGGGTGGCGCGCCATCGACGAAGTCGTCGGGTAGACCGGAACCAGACCTGGACCTGCTGGTGACGTAGCTGGCGGAGGAGCGGTTCTCCTGCACCGTTCCATCGCCCAGGAACCGGATGAACGGTTCGCTGCGATAGCCGAGCACCTCCACCTCGGTGCCCGGGTCCACCCGCAGCAGGAGGAACGAGTCGCCACCCACGATCGACGCGTGCAGTTGTGGCGCCGCCGGCACGATGGCGACGATCACCGACTGGTAGTCGGTGGGGCCGGCAGCATCTGCCCGGGCGTGACCGGGCCACGTGACGAGCACCGCCGCAGCGACCGCGGCGATCCGCCCGGCGAGAGCCGTCATCGATCGTGAGGAGCCGAGTGGTGGGCGCTGCACACCACCACTCTTCCCGCTGCGAGCCGTCGCTGTCACATCACCCGGCGATCGCCACAGGTCGTGTCCGGACCGCTGGTGCCGCGACGAGCGGAGAAAGGCCACGAGGGCCGCTCGAACGGCGAGCGTTCTGAGCGGCCCTGAGCGACCCCACTCGAAGGTGGCCGGCGGGAGGGCCGGCGACTCGATCAGGCCTTGGGAACCAGCACGGCGCCCATCACCTGGATGACGCCGTTGCTGGCCTGGACGTTCTGGATGGCGATCGGATTGCCGTCGATGTAGGTGACACCGTCGACCTTGGTGACCGTCAGTTCGACGCCGGCGACGGTCTTCAGCTTGCCTTCCGTCAGTTGATCGGTGGTGAGCTTGCCGGGCACGACGTGGTAGGTAAGGACCGTCGTCAGCAGCGCCGGGTCGGCCAGCACCTTCGCCCTGGTGGCGGAATCGAGTGCATCGAAGGCATCATCGGTGGGGGCGAACACCGTGAACGGGCCATCCCCCTTGAGGGTGTCGACGAGGCCGGCCTGGGTGACCAGGGTGGCGAGCGTGCTGAAGCCCGGCAGGGTGGTGGCGACGTCGATGATGTCGCCCAGCGCCGGCACCAGCACGTTGGACATCACGTGGATGACGCCGTTGGTGGCCTGCACGTTCTGCACGGTGACGGCGTTGCCGTCGATGTAGGTGACGCCGTCGGCCTTGGTGATGGTGAGCTCGTCGCCGGCGACCGTCTTGATCTTGCCCTCGGGCAGTTGATCGAGGTTGTACTTGCCGGCGATCACGTGGTGGGTGAGCACGGTGGTGAGCAGTGCGTTGTCGCCGGTGACCGTGTCGACGATGGCCGAGGGCAGTGCGGCGAAGGCAGGGTCGGCGGGGGCGAACACCGTGAACGGGCCATCCCCCTTGAGGGTGTCGACGAGGTCGGCCTGGGTGACGAGTGCGGCGAGGGTGCCGAAGCCCGGCAGGGTGGTGGCGACGTCGATGATGTCGCCGATGGCGGGGACGAGCACATCGTTCATCAGGTACACGTAGCCGTTCGTGGCCTCGACGGGGGTGCCGATGAGGTTGCCGTCGGCATAGAAGTTGTCGCCGTCCTTGGTGATGGTCAGCTTGTCGCCGCCGGCCGTGGTGAGCTCACCGGCGGCGAGCTGATCCGGGGTGATCGCGCCTGCGACCACGTGGTGCAGCAGCACCGCCTTCAGCATGTCGGGGTTGTCCTGGACGGCGTGCAGCACGTCGAGCGGCAGCTTGGCGAACGCATCGTCGACCGGACCGAAGACCGTGAACGGGCCACCACGTAGGGTCTCGACCAGGCCGGCGTCGACCGCCAGGCCGGCGAGCTCGGTGCACACGTGGCACGTGAGCGCCGTGGCAACGATGTCGCCCATTGGCAACGGCGTCTCCGTGGTCGTGGTCGCCGCGGCAGCGGAGGCCCCCGCGGAGGCTGAGGTAGTGGTGACAGCATCGTTCTTGTCGTCGGAGCAGGCGGCTGCAGCGAAGGCGAACAGGCTGAGCACAGCGACGGCGCGACGGATGGAACGGTGGGGTGGCGACTGACGGTTCACGAACACGTTTTCGACGCTACTGACGGGGTGCAAGGGCGGGCAGGGGCGCTCGGCCCTGGGGGATGGGACCAAAGGCCCTACGCGTTCGGCGGCCTAGATTGGGTCGGATGACGGACCTGGAACGTGAGTATTCGCCGAGCTCGCGAGTCGGCGGCAGTGCCGACCCGTTCATCGCCGCCCACCGCGCCCGCAGCGCAGCGGTGCGCGAAGAGCTGGGCGACCGCGTGATCGACATCGAGAATGGCTCGCTGCTCGTCACGGCCTCGCCCACGGCGCCGGTGTTCGCGTTCATCCATGGCGGCTACTGGCAGGCGCTCAGCGCGAGCGAGTCCCTCTACCTGGCCCCGGGTGCACTGGCACACGGTTGGTCGTACCTGGCCATCGACTACACCCTTGCCCCGGACGGCACGCTCCCGCAGATGATCAGCCAGTGCCGGGCGGCACTGGCCGCACTGGCTCGGCACGTGATGCCGCCGTCGGTGGTGCTGGCGGGCCATTCCGCGGGCGCCCACCTGGCGGCGATGGTCTCACTCGTCCGCCAGCCGCCGTTCCCGATCGAGCGCACCGTCCTGGTCAGCGGTGTCTTCGACCTCCGCCCGCTGGTGCGCACGACGGTCAACGCGCCCCTCGGTCTCGACGTGGCCACGGCGGCGGCGCTCAGCCCCCGGCTGCTGCCGGCGCGAGCGGGTGCAAGGGCGGTGGTGGCGTGGGGCGACAACGACACCGGTGCGTTTGCCGCACAGAGCCGTGGGTACTCCGCTCACCTCACGGCGTCCGGAGCATCGGTGTCGTCGTTCGAGTGTCCCGGTCGGCATCACTTCGACATCGTCGACGACCTGGTCGAGCCACTCACCGCACTCGGCCGCGCCACTCTCTTCGGCGACTGATCAGGCGGAGGGTTCCGGGGAGAACTCGCAGAACGCCGCATAGGCGCGTGGTGCGTAGATCGTGGCCGGTCCGCCGTTCATCAACATCGCGACGCCCACGGCCTCGGCGGCTTCCTGGCGTGAGGCGCCCGCCTTCGCCGCACCCTCTGCGTGGGAGGCGATGCAGCCGTCACAGCGCTCGATCACGCCGATCGCGAGCGCGATCAGCTCCTTGGTCTTGACGTCGAGCGCGCCTGCTGCGAACGCCGCGTGGTGGAACTCCCCGAAGGTCTTGTAGACGTCGGGGATCGCATGGCGCAGCTCGCGGTGGAGAGGGCGCAGCTCGTCGAGCACTGCCTTGCCGTAGCTGTGGTCGTGGTCGCTCATGGTTGGTACCTCTTTCTCAGGGGTGATCATATGCGTGCCAATACAGTATCTATACCCCCCAGGGTATTGCCAATGACGCTGTCACGCCGACGTGACCGATGGGCTGCGGCGTGCATCTACTTGGCAGGCGACCAGCAGTCGCCGCTCACGAAAGAGAGTCGCATCATGTCGTTCGCCCGTTTCATGGCAGGTCCCATCGGTCGCGGAGCACGAGTTGCCGCCGGTCTGGCGATGATCATCGCCGGCATCGCAATGGGTTCGACAGGAGGGTGGATCCTTGCCGTCGTCGGTGTGCTGCCGCTCCTGGCCGGCGCGCTCAACATCTGTGTCATCGCCCCTCTGCTCAAGGCGCCCTTCAGCGGGAAGGCCGCGTTGAACAGCAAGTAGGGCAGAATGCCGGCGTGGCATCGCCGGGAGCTCCCTTGACCCCCTCCGTGCGGTCGTGGCTCAGTGCGCTCTTCGAACAGACCGTGGAGGGCGCGTACAACGTTGCGTACCGGATCGTGTGGAGCCACGCCGACGCCATGGATGTCGTGCAGAGCGCCTTCGTCAACGCAGCCCGTCACCATGGCCAACTGCGCGACCCTTCCCGGTCGCGCAGCTGGCTGCTGGGCATCGCCTATCGCGAGGCGCTGATGGTGCTGCGCTCGCGCCGCGACTCGCCCACCGATCCGGCCGAGCTGCCGGAGCGAACCCTTTCTGGCGCCGACCCGGCCGATGCATCGGTGCAGCTGGAACTCGCCCGGCTGCTCGACGAGGCCATCGGTGGTCTTCCCGATTCGCTGCGCGTCGCATTCGTGCTGCGCGACGTCGAGGAGCTGCCGATGCGCGACGTGGCCCAGGTGCTCGACATCGGCGAATCGGCGGCGAAGATGAGAGTCGCCCGCGCCCGCGAGAGCCTGCGCATCGCATTGGACGGAAGGATCTGACGTGGACTGTGCACAACTGGAGGCACATCTCACGGACTTCCTCGAAGGTGAGCTGGACCCATCCCTCGAAGCCGAGGCGGTGGAGCACCTCGCCACCTGTCAGCGTTGCGAGCTGGTGCTCGCCGGTACGCGAGCGGTCATCGCGACCGCGGCTCACCATGGCAGGGTGGCCATCGGCAGTGAGCGGGCGGGCTTGCTGCGCAGGATCCTGGCCGAGCTCGGGCCCGCCGACTCGTCGTCAGGTGAGCGCCAGCCCTGAACGCACTGCCGTGTAGACGGCGACGACGACCAGCAGACCCACGAACCATCGTTGCAGCGACGTGGAGTCGCGTGTGCTGGCGAGACGGCTGCCGATGACGACACCGATCATGCTGGCGATGGTGAACGGGATGACGGTTCCCCACTCGATGGAGCCCGCCTGCAGCCTGGTGGACAGTGCCACCACGGAGTTGATGGTGATCACGAGCAGCGACGTGCCCACCGCCTCCGGCATGGTGAAGCCGAGAGCGAGCACCAGCGCCGGAACGATCACGAAGCCACCACCGACGCCGAAGAAGCCCGTCAGCAAGCCCACACCGGTGCCGGCGACAACGACCTTCACGACGGTGACGACGTCGATGCCCGCCGCCGGCTCGTCCGTCGGGAGGCTGTCCGTCGCCTCCGCAGGTTGCCCGGTGGCCGGTGGTGTCCTGCGCACCCTTCGCCACATCGCGTACGCCGCGATCATCATCAGGCCGGAGAACGCCAGTAGCAGCACGTTGGGGTCGGCGGCCTTGTTCCAGTGCGAACCCAGCAGCGAGCCGCCGATGCCCGCCAGACCGAAGATGGTGCCGGCGACGAGGCGTACGCGGCCGGCCCGCCAGTGCGGCGCGAGGCCGATGAGCGCCGTCAGGGCGACCAGCACCAGTGATGTCGTGGTGGCGTGCTTCGGGGTCTGCCCGGCGGCGTACACCAGGGCCGGCACCGCGAGGATGGACCCGCCGCCACCGAGGGCGCCGAGCGAGAGGCCGATCAGCAGCCCGAGTGGAGAGGCGAGCAAGGCGCGCATGACGGGCTCAGATCACCACGCCGGCGTCGCCGGCGACGTTGACGATGGGGTGCCCGAAGCTGGCCCAGGCGCTCATTCCGCCGGTCATGTTGAACGCGTCGAAGCCCTGTTCGCGCAGCCATGACGTGACCCGTGCGGAGCGGTTCCCCGACCTGCAGATGCAAATGGTGCGCTTCGTGCGATCGAGCTCGGCGAGGCGTCCCGCCAGCTCGCTCATCGCGATGTGGGTTGCGCTGGGTGCGTGACCCCTGATCCACTCGTCGTGCTCGCGCACGTCGAGGAGCACCGTGCTGGCCGGCGCCTCGGCGGCGGTGTCGACGTCGACTGCGGGCACCTGTGCCGGCATCATTGCGCACCACCCTCGGGCATCGTCTTCCATGCGGTGTAGCCTCCGAGCAAGTCGGAGACGTCGGTGAAGCCGTGTGCGCGCAGCAGGCTGGAGGCGATGGCCGATCGGTAACCGCCGGCGCAGAACACGACGGTCGGGGCAGTGGGGTCCAGTTGTTCGATGCTGGTCAGCAGAGCCGGCAAGCTGATGTGGCGGGCGCCGTCGATGCTGCCCTCTGCGACTTCACCGGGGTTGCGCACGTCGATGAGCACCAGCTCGGGAACGGACTCCATCCGCTCGGCGAGACCCACCGCGGAAAGGCGAGACAGGGGCTCGACGGCCTCCGGGTGGGCCATGAACGCGTCGAACGGTTCGTCGAGCGCACCCACGACGTTGTCGAAGCCGATGCGGGCGAGCCGCACCATCGCCTCCGTCTCGTGTCCGGGTGGGGTGATCAGGGCGATCGGGGTGCCGGGTCGCATCACTTCGCCCGCGTACTCGGCGAAACGTCCGCCGAGCCCGACGTTGACAGAGCCGCGCAGGTGGCCGGCCGCGAACGCGGCGTCGTCGCGCGCGTCGATGACGACTGCTCCCGCTTGCTGATGGGCCACCAACTGGTCGAAGGTGAGGGTCGTCACGTTGGTGTCCTCCGGGAGCAGGTCGCGGGCCTGCCGGTTGCGGTTCGCGGCGAACAGGAAGTAGAGCGGTGCGACCGATTGCCCCTGGGTGACCGCCTCGGTGAAGTCGGCTTCGGACATCGGTGCCAGGGCGTAGTTGGTACGCCGTTGTTCGCCGATGGTCGACATCGTGTCGGTGGAGAGGTTCTTGCCACATGCCGAGCCGGCGCCGTGCGCCGGGTACACCTTCGTGCTGTCGGGGAGGGTGAGCAGCTTCTCGTGCAGCGAGTGGTACAGCTGTCGGGCGAGGTCCTCGGCGTTGAAGCCGATGGCGGCGAGCAGATCGGGCCGGCCGACATCGCCGATGAACAGCGTGTCGCCGGTGAGCACGCTGTCGGGCTGGTGATCGGTGCCGTCGGGATACACGACGATGCTGATCGACTCGGGTGTGTGCCCGGGCGTTTCGCGGATCTCCAGCTGCACCTTCCCGAGGGTGATCACGTCGCCGTCTGCGTAGGTCTCTATGGGGAACTCCGTGCGCCCGGTGGCAGCGCGACCGAAGCCGATGGAGGCACCGGTGTGCGCCGCCAACTCGAGGTGCCCGGAGAGGAAGTCGGCGTGGAAGTGGGTCTCCAGGACGTTGGTGATGGTGAGGCCGTGAGCCTCTGCGTCGGCGAGGTACTCGGCGATGTCGCGTTGCGGATCGATCACGGCGGCCTTGCCGGTGGCGGTGTCGCCGACGAGGTAGCTGGCGTGCGAGAGGCACCCGAGGTAGTACTGACGGAAGAACACGATGAAGCTCCTTGTCGGCGTGGTTCGACTTCTGCAACTATACCCCTAGGGGTATTATTCCGTCGAACTCTCAGCCGTTCGCGCCGCGCTCGATGGCGCCGGCCACAATTGCGTCGTAATCGGCCTGGCTGATGTGGGCGGGGGTGTACGTAGCGCCGCTCTTGGTGAGTTGCCGAGTGAACGCGCGCAGGTGGTTGCGCGAGCCTCGCTCCAGGTTCGAATACACCAACGCGAGGTCGGGAGTCTGCGTCGCGAACCCTCGGAGGTCGGCGATGTCGAGGTCTTCGATGGTGGCGCCGACCGTGAGCGCTGCCACGAGCGAGGCGCTGCCCTGTTCGACGAGCGCGCTGTACAGGCCCTGCAGATCCTGGTTCTTGAACTCTCCGGCCGCCAGTCCGTCCGCAGGGTCGGCAAGTTCGTACCGATCGAGGAGCGCCTTCACCGCGTCGGCGTGGGTCTGCTCCGACGACGCGATGTTGGTGAACACCTGGACGCCCCACTGGTCGCCGAGTGACGAATAGACGTCATGAGCGAGCTTCTCCTCCTCCCGCATCTGCGTCAGTCCGGCGACCTCGGCATCGGTGAGGTCGGCGAGAGGGAGCGCGTCGAGCGTGGTGCGCAAGGTGCCTTCGTCGACGTTGCTGGCCCCGTCGGAGCCGACGTTCATCGGCCCGCGACCGCCGCCCCCGCCGCCGCTGCCACCGTTGTTCTCCGACGTGCACGACGATGCGCCGATGACCGCCATGGCGGCGAACAACGCCACTGCCGTCAGTCGTCGGCCGGAACCTCTTCGTGATCGCATGGCGACCTCCTCATCTATACCCCCAAGGGTATATGACGGACTGCGTGGGCATCACTGCCGAAGGTCATCACTTGACCGGACAACGGGAGTCGCTGCTTCCGGAAGCGCGATGCTGGCGCCTCAGCGCCAGCCAGCTTCCGGAAGCAGCGAGCGTCAGGCGTCGATCTCGTAGAACTGCACCGGGCCGCCGGGGAAGGGGCTCAGCTCCAGGCCGATCGTGAAGCCGGCGCCGCTCTCGCCGCCGACCACGTCGATCGTGCCGTTCGTGGCCGCCGACGGGCGCAAGCCGGCGATCAGCAGCCGGCCGTGGCGGGCGATGAGCGCTGCCGCTGCTGCAGCTCGGCGGGCGAACGACTCGTCGAGATCCACGTTCGAGTCGAAGAGCTGGGCGGCTCCGGCGTCGTTCCAGTCGTTGAGGAGCGCGACGAGTCGGTGGGCTGCGGCATCCCAGGCCGGCGCACTGATGGGCGAAGGCGGGGGCACTTCGCCGTGCTCGTGGAGGATCTCCAGCATCCGCATGGTCATCGTGCTCATCGGCGCGTAGGTGCTGTTGCCCAACGCGATCGCGCCGATGCCGCGGCCGGCGAGCCACCGCATGTTGCTGCCGTAACCGGGTAGTCCTCCTGCATGGGCGACCACCTTGCCCAGGACCGGGTCGTCGCGCAGGTTGAGACCGAAGCCGTAGCCGGCAGGGCAGGTACGCCCGGCAACGGTGGTGAGGCCGATGTAGGTGTGGATGCGCTGCATCTCGCGCCGGCTGGCGGCGCAGAGGCCGATCGCTACCGGCTGATGGGGTGCGGAGTTCGCCGAATCGAGCCAGGCGACCCACTTCGCCAGATCGGCGACGGTGCTCCACAGCCCACCCATCGGGGCGATCTCGCCGTCGCCGATGGGTGTCGGCCAGTCGCGTACGATCTCGCCGTCGCGCCACCGATGCGGGCGCGCCCAGTGGTCGTCCTCCGGGCGTTTCCAGTCCGTGCTGCGCATGCCCAACGGGTGGAGCAGGCGTTCGGTGATGTGCTGTTGCACTCTCGTGCCCGTTGCGCGTTGGACGGCCCGACCGAGCATGCCGTAGCCGAGGTTGCTGTACTCGTAGGCATCGTTGGGCAGATGGGCGAAGGTCGGGCCCGCGGCGTAGATCTCGTCGATGGCCTCAGGGGTCATGTCGAGGTGGCGGTCGGCCCAGGCATCGTCGGTGGCGAGACCGGCGGTCATCGAGAGGAGCTGGCGGATGGTGAGCGGTGCCGATCCTTCGGGGCCGCGGACGCTGGCCAGCTCGGGAGCATGGCGGGCGATCGGGTCGTCGAGCTGCCACACGCCCTCGTCGCGCAGCGCGAGCACCACGGCAGCCGTGAAGCTCTTCGTCATCGACGCGATGCGGAACGACGCGTCGAGATCGGCGGGCTCGTCGTCGTGCAGCAGGGCACCGGCGAAACCGTGCGTGTGCAGTTCGCCGTCGATCACCACGCCCCAGGCGATGGAAGCGACGTGTTCGTCGCGAGCGGTCGTGGCCGCCAGTTCGACGAGGGCTTCGAGGGTCTCGGGCTTCATGGCGCCCGACGCTAGCTACAGCGCGCCGGTGATGGCCGCGAACAACTCGTCGTACGTGTGGTTCGGCGGGAACTGGGGAAACTGCTCGGCGATGGCATCGGGGGCATGGAACCAGAAGCCGGCGTGCGCAGCGCCGAGCATGGCGGCATCGTTGTAGCTGTCGCCGGCAGCGACCACGCGGTAGTTGAGGCCGCGCAGCGCCTCGACGGCGTGGCGCTTCTGGTCCTGCATGCGCAGGCGGTAGTCGACGATGCGGTCGTCGCGCACGATCAGCTGGTGGCACAGGATGGTGGGCATGCCCAGCTGACGCATGAGCGGGGCAGCGAACTGCTCGAACGTGTCGCTGAGGATGATCACCTGGGTGCGGGCGCGCAGCGCGTCGAGGAAGTCGCGGGCGCCTTCCATCGGCTCGAGCCCGGCGATCACATCGCTGATCGTGCTCATCGTCAGACCGTGCCGAGCCAGCAGTTCCAGGCGGCCCTTCATCAGCACGTCGTAGTCGGGTTCGTCGCGGGTGGTGCGGCGCAGCGCCTCGATGCCCGTCCGCTCCGCGACGGCGATCCAGATCTCCGGCACCATCACACCTTCCAGATCGAGGGTGACGATGGTCTGCTGTCGCGGAGTGGTGGGGGCGGCGTCGATGCTCACGGTCGCCTATTCTTCACGACCGCCGACCTGTCGTGAGAAACGGCAGCGCGAACGAGGGGAACTCACATGCCGATCAGCACCATGTCCAGCACGATGATGGACGACTACCAGCTGACCCTGCTGCCCGTCTTCCAGTACGGCCGCCAGGTGCACGCCAACAGCAAGATCATCACGTTCACCGGCGACGGCTACGTGGAGAGCACGTTCGCGCAGGTGGCCGATCGTGCCGACCGGCTGGCCTCGGCCCTCGCCGGTCTGGGCATCCAGCCCGGCGACCGGGTGGGCACGTTCATGTGGAACAACCAGACGCACATGGAGGCCTACCTCGCGATTCCGTGCATGGGCGCCATCCTGCACACGCTGAACATCCGCCTGTTCCCCGAGCAGCTGGCCTACGTCATCAACCACGCCGAGGACCGCGTCATCATCATCGACGCCTCGATCGCACCGCTGCTGGCACGTGTGCGCGATCAGCTCACCACCGTGCAGCACATCATCGTCAAGGGGCCTGGCGATGCCGGCGCCTTGGGCGACAACCTGATCGACTACGACGAACTGCTCGCGGCGCAGCCCGGCGGCTACTCGTACCCGGAGGTCACCGAGAACACCGGCGCGGCCATGTGCTACACGAGCGGCACCACCGGCAACCCGAAGGGTGTGATGTACAGCCACCGCAGCACGTACATGCACTCGCTGATGGTCACCTCCACGGCCAACATCGCGCTCAGCGAACGCGATCGCATGCTGGTGATCGTGCCGATGTTCCACGCCAACGCGTGGGGCACGCCGTACGCGGCATGGATGATCGGCGCCGACCTCGTCTTCCCGCAGCAGTTCCTGCAGGCGGCTCCGATCTCGCGCATCATCGCCGAGACCAGGCCGACGCTCACCGGCGCCGTGCCCACCGTGCTCAACGACCTGCTGCACAACGCGCCCGACACCGACATGAGCAGCTTCCGGCTGGTGATGTGCGGCGGCTCGGCCGTGCCGCGTGGCCTGATCGACGGCTACGCGGATCACTTCCGCGTGCCGATCGTGCAGGGGTGGGGCATGACCGAGACCAGCCCCGTGTGCGCCATCGGCCACCCGCCCAAGGAGATGGGCGAGCAGAGCGAGACCGACTGGCGGGTGAAGACCGGTCGGGTGATGCCCGGCGTGGAACTGCGCATCACCGACGACAACGGCGACGTGCAGCCGTGGGACGGCGAGGCGCTCGGCGAGATCGAGGTGCGCGGCTCGTGGATCACCGGCAGCTACTACCACGTCGACGACCCGGAGAAGTTCCACGACGGTTGGCTGCGCACGGGCGACGTCGCCAGCGTGCTGCCCAACGGCTACGTGATGATCAGCGACCGCGCCAAGGACGTCATCAAGAGCGGTGGCGAATGGGTCAGCTCGGTCGATCTGGAGAACACCTTGATGGGCCACCCGGCCGTCCTCGAAGCGGCGGTCATCGGCGTGCCCGACGACCGCTGGGACGAACGGCCACTCGCCTGCGTGGTGCTCAAGCCGGGCATGCAGCTGACGGCGGAGGAACTGCGCTCGTGGTTGAGCGAGCGCACCGCCAAGTTCTGGCTGCCGGAGCGGTGGAGCTTCATCACCGAGGTGCCCAAGACCAGTGTCGGCAAGTTCGACAAGAAGGTGCTGCGAGCACGCAACAGCGCCGGCGACCTGGAGGTCGAGACGCTGGGCTGACGCCGCGGGAGCCTTTCGGCACTTGACGCAGCGGCCGCTGAAGCGCGCAGTGAAGGCATGGCACCCGTCCTCGACCCGACAGTCGCCACGCTCACGTCGTTCGGCGGCGTCGGCACCGTCACGGGGAGCCGGCACCTCATCCAGGCGAACGGCTCCTCGATCCTCCTCGACTGCGGTCTCTTCCAAGGCTTGAAGGAGCTCCGCGAGCGCAACTGGGCGCCGTTCCCCTTCGACCCGGCAGCGCTCGACGCGGTGGTCATCACCCATGCCCACCTCGACCACTGCGGTTACCTGCCGCGTCTGGTCAAGCAAGGCTTCCGGGGCCCGGTGCACGTCACCTACGACACCGGGAAGCTGATGTCGGTCGTACTGCCCGACAGCGGCCGGCTGCTCGAGGAGGAGGCCGGCTATGCCAACAAGCGTGGCTACTCGCGTCACCAACCGGCGCTGGCGTTGTACACCGAGGACGATGCGTGGACGGCCCTGGAGCAGCTGAAGGCGGTCGGCTTCGATCAGCCCTTCACCGCCGCGCCCGGCATCGAGGTGACGTACCAGCCGGCAGGTCACATCCTCGGTTCGGCGGTGACCAGGTTGCGCATCGGCGACGTCTCGATGGTGTGCAGCGGCGACCTGGGCCGCCAGCACCACCCGTTCCTGCGGGCACCGGCCGGAATCGGCGAGGCCGATTGGGTGATGGTCGAGTCGACCTACGGCGATCGGCGGCACAACGGCGACGACGCTGTCGACCAGCTCGCCGACGTGATCAACCGCACCGCCGATCGCGGAGGAGTGGTCGTGATCCCGGCGTTCGCAGTGGACCGCACCGAGGTGCTGCTGTTCCACCTCCACCAGCTGGCGAAGCAGCACCGGCTGCCGAGCATCCCGATCTTCGTCGACAGCCCGATGGCATTGGCAGGGCTCACCATCTATCGTGCCGCGCTCGCCGAGGCGGCACTCGACGTCCGTCCCGACTTCCGCGGGCACCCCGACATCCTCGACGTGGCGCACCTCGAGGAAGTCGTCGACACGCAGGGCTCGAAGGCCCTTGGCCGGCGCGGTGGCTCGGCGGTCATCATCGCCGGTGCGGGCATGGCCAGCGGCGGGCGGGTCGTGCACCACTTGGCCCGCCTGCTGCCCGACAGCCGCAACTCGGTGGTGCTGGTGGGGTTCCAGGCCGCCGGAACCCGCGGCCGGCAGCTGTTGGAGGGTGCGAGCAGCCTCAAGATCCACGGGCAGTACGTGAGGGTGAGGGCGCAGGTGTGCGATCTCACCGGCTTCTCCGTGCATGCCGACGCCGACGAGCTGGTCGGATGGCTGGGTACCTCGACGCGCGAACCGCAGGGTGTGTTCGTCGTCCACGGTGAGCCGGAGGCCTCCGGGGCGCTCGCCGAGCGAATCGAGCGGGAGCTGGACTGGACCGCGGTGCGGCCGGCCATGTCGGAGCGCCTCAGCCTGGTGCCGAGGCGGTAGCCCCAGGTCGGCGCGGCGAGTGGCCGCCAGTGCGGCCGCGTCAGCGGCGCGGCTGCGTGCCGGCGACCGTCGTGCGGTGCAGTTCGCGCCGCACCCCTCGGTAGTCGTTGAGGGCGTTGTGCTGCGTGCTGCGGTTGTCCCAGATGGCCAGCGTGTTCGGCGTCCACCGGAAGCGACAGGTGAAGGCGTCTCTGGTGCTGTGTGCGTAGAGGTGCTGCAGCAGCGGCGCGCTGTCGGCCGGCGACCAACCGTCGAAGCGGACCGCGTAGGTGGGGTTGACGAACAGCACCTTGGCGCCGCTGTCGGGGTGAGTGGGCACTGCCGGGTGCACGTGTTCGGCCAGCGCATCGTCGGTGGTGTTGATCTGCATCGTGCGGCCGGCAGCGGTACGGGCCAGCACGCCATCGGCCGAGTAGGCCCAACCGGCGCTGTGGACCACATCGAGGCCATCGAGGGTGGTCTGCAGCCCGGGGCTGAGGGTCTCATAGGCCAGCTGCTGGTTGCACCACATCGTGTCGCCGCCGACCTCCGGCACATCGACCGACCACAGCAGCGTGAACGCCGGCGGCTCGGGTTGGAAGCTCCAGTCGCTGTGCCAGGCGCCGCCGAAGTTGAAGCCACCGCTCTCGTGTGCTTCGCGCACCACTCGCACCACGCCGGGGTGCTCGGGCATGGCCTCCAGGAACGGCGTGTGGCCGTGGCCGCCGAGCTGCTCGGTGAGGCGCACCAGGTGCTCGGTGGCATAGGCCTGATCGCGCAGGAACACGACCTTGTGCTCCACCACGGCGGACCGCAGCGCGCCGAGCTCGCCATCGGTGAGCGGACGGGTGAGATCGAGGCCGCCGAGTTCGGCACCGAGTGCGCCGGCGATGCGTTCGATGGTGAGTGCGCTCATGAACCCGAGTCTGGCATGGCCGACCCTCGCATGCGATCGGCGAGGGCCTGTTCTGCTGCCGTGCCATCGGAGAGCCCCGTGATCACACCCTGCCGATCCGCTGCCGTCCGGTTCTGGCTGAGCTTCGCCTTCCCGGTCGAGCGGAGGTCCACGAGCTCGATGCCCACGATGTTGCGCAGCGACGCCTCGATGTAGTCCGCCGGGGCGTCGGCCACCTGCCAGGGCTTGGCTCGTGGCGCCTCGAAGAAGTCGGTGAGCTGCGTCACCACCGCGCGCTTCCACTCGGTCTCGTCGTGGACGACCAGCGTGCCGAGCACGTGCACCGATTCGTAGTTCCAGGTGGGAACCACCTTGCCGTGCTCCTGCTTGCTCGCCAACCAGCCCGGGCTGACGTATGCCTGCGGGCCGGTGAAGATCGCGAGCGCAGGCCCGGGGTACCGCCACAACTCGTTCGCCCGGGCGAGATGCCCGACCAGCGCCTGGCCACGGCGCAGCAACGGCACGGGCGTGCCGAGCAAGCCCTCGGGTGTGGCGACCACGAGCTGGGCGAGTGGGTGGGCGGCGATGAGCGCGGCAACGGCGTCGTCGTCGCTGGCGAAGTGAGCCGGTGTGTACACCGAGGCGCCTCGTCAGCCGGCGAGCGCTGCGCTCAGCCGCTCCGCCTCGCGAGCCAACAACGCCGCGTTCACGCGCTGGCGTTCCAGCACCTGGTCGAGGCCCTTCTTCGCCTGGGCGATGGGGTGCTCGCTGAAGAAGCTCTGCACGTCGGCCACGACGTCGGGGGAGGTGAGCAGCTTCACCGGGTCGATCATGCGCACGATCGTGTTGGCGGGGAAGCGCTCGTTGGCTTCCGCCCAGCGCTGGCGCAGCGCCTGCCACGACGCCACACCATGGTGGCGGTTGGCGATGCAGCGGTGCAGCAGGAACGGCGCGTTCTGGGAACGCACCTCGCCGGAGAACGCGAGCTCGACGGTGCGTTCGATCTGCGCGGCCTGAGGGAACTCTGCGAGCGCGTAGAGATAGCGCAGCTGATCCTGCGGGGTGGCTGCCTCGCGGAACTTGGCGAGGAAGTCGTCGTAGTCGGCGTCGGTGCCGTTGGCCGCCACCGCGTTGGTGGAGGCGGCGACCAGCTCGGGGTCGGTGCTGGCACCGTCGAGGATCGCCCGGCAGCGGGCCTGGGCATCGTTGTCGTTGCCCAGCACGGCGAGCGTGCCGACCAGCAGACCGCGCAGCTTGGCGCGCAGATCAGGCTCGCCCTCCACCGCGTCCCAGCCGAGATCGGCGAGCACAGGGCGCACCAGCGTCGCGACCCGCTGCTGGAACGCGGCGGACGCCTCACCGTGCAGCAGGCGGCCGGTGCCCCGCAGGCCGATCGCGATCGACTGCCACACCGGCAGGTCGCGGTCGTCGGCAAAACCCTCGACGAAGGTGAGGAACTCCGCTGCGGCCAGGCGGCCGGCGACGACCTCGTTCCACGCGTCGTCGACGAGGTTGTAGCGGTCGATCACGGTGAGCGTGTCGAGCTCGCCGAGCACCCGGCTGCGCAGAGCGGCGTCGTAGCCGACGCGCAGGTAGCCGTGACCGCCGGCGTTGACGACGACACTGCTGGCGGCGGAGGGGAGCGGGACGCGGAGATCGAAATCGCTGAGCAGCGCCTTCGACTCCACGCCGTCGATGCGCAGGTGCAGGGGCACCACGAACACCGTGGCATCGTCGGTGTCGCCGTAGGCGAACCGCTGCTGGCGGAGCACCAGTTCGCTGCCGTCGAGACGGGCCGACACGAGCGGGTAGCCGGCCTGCCAGATCCAGCTGTCCATCAGCTGGCGTACCGGCGTGCCCTGGTTCGCCTCCTCGATCGCGTCCCACAGGTCGCCGGTCTCGGTGTTCGCGTACTCGTGCTTCGACAGGTAGTGGCTGACGCCGCGCTGGAACTCCTCCTCGCCCAGGTACTGCTCCAGCATGCGCAGCAGCGAGCCGCCCTTCTGGTACGTGAGCACGTCGAACATGCCGTCGCAGTCCTCCGGCGCTTCCACCGAGTACTCGACGGTGCGGGTGCTGGCCAAGGAGTCCACCTCGAACGCAGCGCTGCGCTCGAGGCTGAAGCTCGCCCACCGCTCCCAGTCGGGGCGATACGAATCGCAGCAGGCGACCTCCATGAACGTCGCGAACGCCTCGTTCAGCCAGATGCCGTTCCACCACTTCATCGTCACCAGGTCGCCGAACCACATGTGGGCCACTTCGTGAGCGACGACGTCGGCCAGGTTCTGCAGGTCGAACTGAGTGGAGGTGGCCGGGTCGGCCAGCAGCAGGCTTTCGCGATACGTGATGCAGCCGAGGTTCTCCATCGCGCCGGCGGCGAAGTCGGGCAGCGCGAGCATGTCGCACTTGTCGGTGGGGTAGGGGATGCCGTAGTAGCGCTGGTACCACGCCAGCGAGTGGGCGCCGATGTCGAGACCGAAGGCGGTGAGGTGGCCCTTGCCCGGCACATGGATGATGCGCAGGGGGATGAAGTCGCTGCTGTCGGCGCCGGCCCTGGGCACCATCACCGGTTCGGTGGCCTCCAGCTTGCCCACCACGAACGCGACGAGGTAGGTGCTCATCGGCATCGTCTCCTTGAACCGCACTGCAACCTTGCCGGTGGCGGTGCCGCTGCCGTCGTCGAACGCGGTGCGCTCGATCTCGGGGCCGTTCGAGATGGCGAGCAGGCCGGGTTCGATGATGAGGGTGACGTCGAAGACCGCCTTGAAGTCCGGCTCGTCGAAGCACGGGAAGG
>JBAVTH010000317.1:0-4889 GCA_049696035.1 Ilumatobacteraceae bacterium | reverse complement strand
TTCGACCTCGCCGGCGGCACCCCGGCCGGCGACGACACCCCCGGCGTCAACGGCTGGGACGCTGCGTCCGCCGAGCAGTCGGTGCGTGCGTTGCGGGCCGAGGCCGATGTGGTGATCGTCGGGCTCCACGGTGGCGTCGAGTACCTCCCGCACCCCGACCCGGTGCTCCAGCGCATCGAAGGCGAACTGACCAGTTGGGGTGCCGACGTGGTGTGGGGGCACGGGGCGCACGTTGCCTACCCGGTCACCATCAGCGACGGCGCTCGGCCGGCGGTGGTGGCCCAGGGCCTGGGCAACGCCGTGTTCGATCAGCGACTGCCCGGCACCACCGAGGGCGTCGTGTTGGAAGTGCTGGCCGACGCCCGCGGCGTGCTCGCGCAGCGCACCGGACGCGTGCTCATCGACGCCGGACGGTCGTCGTTCGGCGGGTGGACCCTGCCGGCGGGCGACGCGGTCGCGCTCGACAACGAGTGGTGGACTCCGGTGCGCCCGATCGGCGAGCAGCCCGCGATGGAGTGCCCCGATCTGGACATCAGCACCATCATGCACCGACTCCCTGCAGGATCCGTCGTGGTCGACAGCAGCTGCGGGCGGATCACCGGGGTCGAGGACGACGAACTGGTCGTGACGTATCGGCGGCCCGTGAGCTCCGAGCTGCTGCAACGTGCGTTCCCCGGGCGACGGTGGGCCGACGGTGACGGGCTCAGCGCCCATCTCGCCGTGATGTCGGCGGATGGCCGGATGGTGTGGGGCGCGGCCACGTTGCTCGACCCGATCGGCGGCGTCGTGGTGTGCTCGCGCTCCATCGGCCTGGCACTGACCACTCTCGACGACCCGGCAGTGGTCGCCGTGGGGTCGTGGCGCTGGCGCGACTTCGGCTTCGCCACGGCCCCCGTACTGCTTGGACCGGCCACGGTTGGCTGCGCCGATGTGGATGGTGACGGCACCACCGAACCCTTCGCCCACCGAACGAACAGCACCCGAGAGGAACCATCATGAGCCACCGATCCCTTCCCCTGCGCCGGCACACCGCCACGCTGCTCATCTGCTCGTTGCTGGCCGCATGCAGCAGCGGCGGCAACGAGGCTGCCACCTCGACCGGTGCTCCCGCCACCACCTCGACGTCGGCGACGACGTCGGTTCCGCCCACGTCGAGCTCGGAGCAGACCACCACGACGACCACCACTCAGGGTTCGGAGTCCAACGCGCTGGGGCTGCGCCAGCTGGAGCCGTTCGCCGCCTACGCGTGGGTGCCGCTGCTCGCGGGCGACACCCCTTACGCCGGACCGGCGACGCCCCGATCGCTCGCCGACGTGCTGCTGGTCGAGGACCAGCAGCCACTGCTGGAGCAAGCCGACCTGGTGGCCATGCTGGAGCAGCAGGGCTTCGCCGTACAAGCGGGCCAGAACCGGTACTTCCACGACGCCTACAAGGCGGCCTCCTATGGGTACGACCCGCTGTTCGTCACCACGGACGCGTTGTACCACACGTGGCATCTCCTGTTCGACAAGGTGCTGCGCGACATCGAGCAGCAGCAGCTGCTGCCGATCCTGGAACGGATGCTCACCGCGGCGGTTGCGGCAGCGCGCACCCAGCAGGAGCAGTTGGCGGGCACCCCGCTGGCGGACGCCGCCGAGCGGGCCACCGCCTACTACGAAGCCGCAGCCGAGCTGCTCGGTCTCGGCCTGGGCACCACCTCCGACCGTGCGCAGCAGGAAGTGGCGCTGGCAACGGAGGCCGCGGGCGTGAAGCTGTCGCCGGTCTCCGGTGTCGGCGTGTGCCAGTTCCCGAAGAGGTTCGACGGGTGCGTGGACTACAGCCTGTTCCTGCCACGCGGGCACTACACGCGCACCGCCGAGCTGAAGCGCTACTTCGCCGGCATGTCATTGCTGGGCCAGGAGTTCTTCGGCCTCGGCGCCACCGCCGACGCGGTGGTCCCTGGGCTGCTCGTCACCCGCGTGCTCGTCACCGATCCCGCGCTGATGGCAGATTGGACGGCGCTGTACGAACCGACGGCGTTCCTCGTCGGTCTCGCCGACGACGTCACCCCCGCCGAGGTGGCCACCGCTACCGACAGCGTGCTGCCGGGTTGGCGAGACGATCCCTCGCTGCTGGCCGGTCTCGACACCCGCGCCGTGGCCGAAGCGGTGACCGCCAGCCACCCGACCAAGATCGACCCCGAACGCGCCGGCATCCGGTTGATGGGCGCTCGCTTCACGCTCGATGCCTACGTGCTCGACCAGCTGGCATGGCCCAACGTCGGCACCGAGGGGCGTCCACGGGTGGACGTGTCGGCCCTCGACGTCGCGGCCACACTCGGTTCGGATCTCGCGCGCACCACTCAGCTCGCCGACGACCAGGGAACGTTCGAGCACTACGAGAGCCAGCTGGCGGCAACCAGCAAGCTCGTCGACAGCCGCCAACCCGACGATTGGGCCGGCACGGTGTACGACGCCTGGCTGATCGCGCTCGAGTCGCAGCTGGCACCGCGCAACGCGGCCTACCCGGACTTCATGCAGACCCCCGCATGGGCGGCCAAGTCGTTGCAGACGGCGCTCGCGTCGTACACCGAGCTGAAGCACGACACGATCCTCTACGCCAAGCAAGGCTCCGCCGGCGAGGGCGAAGGGCCAGCGGCCCCACCGTTCACCCCCCGCAACTGGGTGGAACCCGACCCGGTGGCCTTCTCCAGGTTGGCGAGCGCCGCCACGCTGCTCAGTGACGGCATGCGGTCGAGGGCCCTGCTCACCGACGCCGATGGAACCGCCCTCGACGCCTTCGTCGAACTGACGTCGTGGCTGGCCGGGATCGCAACCCGCGAGCTGGCCGGGCAGGTGGCCACCGACGAGGAGAACGCCCGCCTCGGCTCCATCGGCTCCGAGCTGGAGTACCTGTGGTTCGCGTCGGCGGACGCCAGCGCGGTGGAAGGCCAGCCCGTCGCGTCGTACGAGGACAGCGACGCAGTGGTGGCCGACATCTTCCGCTCGTCGTTTGCCTACCTCGAGCTGGGCACCGGGTTCGTCGACACGATCTACGTGATCGTGCCGACAGGCGACGGCCGCTTCGAGATCGCAGTCGGCGGCGTATCGTCCTACTACGAGTTCCGCCGGCCCACGACAGAGCTGCGGCTCACCGACGAGGAGTGGCGGTCGCTGCTGCTGCAGCCATCGCCGCCGGTGGAACGGCCGTCATGGCAGTCGCTGTTCCTGCTCGGCGCACCTCTCTCCGCCAGCCCCGTGCCCGTGCAGGAACCGTCGACGTGAGATCGGCGGACACCACGGCCGACGCGGATCCGACACCGGTCGCCGAGGGCCGAACGCCCCTGGCAGCGAGCGGTGCGGCGGCGCACGTTCCAAGCATGGACGCGCTGAACAGTTCGACCCCGACGCTTCTCACCGCGGAGGCCATCGCCGCACTGCCATCGGTTCCTGTCGGACCGATGGTCGGCGTCAGTCACCGGGTGCTCTGGCACGACGGCTCGTCGATGGCGGGCGTGCTCACCATCGACGCCGGGCACTGCCTGGGCAGCCACACGCACCGCCTCAACCACCACCACATCTGGGTGCTGGCCGGCCACGCCACTGTCCTCGGCGAACTGCTCGGACCAGGCGCATACGTGCACGTGCCGGATGGTGTGGAGCACGACATCGACGCGACCACCACGGAGGGGTGCACCGTGTACTACCTCTACCTGCGCCCGGGCGAGTGACCTCTGCGGCCCGCCCACAAGACGGCTATCGGCCTGCGCTCGACGGGCTGCGGGCGATCGCGGTCGGCCTGGTGCTGGCCTTCCACCTCGGCCACCTGCCCGGCGGCATCCTCGGTGTCGACACGTTCTTCGTGGTCTCCGGCTGGCTGATCACGTGGAAGCTGCTCGCCGAGATCGAGCACGGCACGACGGTGCGCCTGTGGCGGTTCTGGACGTCGCGACTCCGCCGGTTGATGCCTGCCAGCCTGACGGTGCTGGCGGTCGTGGCGATCGTGTGGCCGCTTGCCCACATCACGGTGTCGTCGCTGCGTCGCGACGTGCTGTGGTCATTGGCGTGGGCCTCGAACTGGGGCACGATCCTCGGCGGCGGTGACTACTGGGCTCGCTTCGGCAACCCGTCGCCGCTGAACCACTTCTGGTCGCTGGCCATCGAGGAGCAGTTCTACGTGGTGTGGCCGGTGGCCCTGTGGGCAACCGCACGGTGGTCGCGGCGCCCGCGACGCCTGGTCGGTGTGCTGGCGGCGACCGGCTCGGTGGCGTCGATTGCGTTGATGGTGACCCTGTACGACCCGCTCTCCCCCACCGACACGTACATGAACACCGGCGCCCGCGCCCACAGCCTGCTGATCGGCGCCGTCGCCGCCGCGCTCACCGTGCAGCGACCCGACGGCTCGTTGCGCGGCAGTGGACTCGCCCGCCGGCTGGCGCCGGCGGCAGCGGTGATCTCGACACTCATCGTGGTTCAGGCGTCGGAGCGATCCGACTGGCTGTTCCGCTGGGGCTTCCCCACGTTCGCAGCAGCGACCGCGGTCCTGGTCGTAGCCGTCGCCGACGGCCTGGGCGCCACCGTGCTGGCAAGCCCGTCGCTGCGCTGGCTGGGCGATCGTAGCTACGGCCTGTACCTGTGGCACTGGCCCGCCTTCCTGCTGATGTCGCCCGCTCGCACACACCTCCACGGCGTGGTGCTCGACCTCGCGCGCGTGGCGGTCGCAGTGGTGCTGGCTGACCTGTCACTGCGCATCGTGGAGGCACCGATCCGGCACCGGCGGCGGCTGCATCAGTGGCGGGCGCCGGTGATGATGGCGGCGGCCACCTGTGCGGTCGCCCTGCTGGCGATCGTGGTGGTGCCGGCGCCCGTCGGCGGGTCCAGTGCGTCGGTGATCACCCTGCCGCCAGCGAC
>JBAVTH010000316.1:0-20339 GCA_049696035.1 Ilumatobacteraceae bacterium | reverse complement strand
CGGCCGTTGTCGAGCTTGACGGTGCCCTGGAAGAGACGCTTCTGGGTGTTGGCGCCGACGGACGTGACCCAGGGTGCGTCGGAGGGGCCCCCGATGGTCTCCGGGCCAGGACCGTCGTTGCCGGCGGACACTGCCACGAACACGCCGGCGTTCGCTGCGAACAGGAACGAGATGGCATCGGCGTTGAGCAGGTTGGCGCCGCCGCCGACGGAGTAGTTGATGACATCGACGCCGTCGGCGACGGCCTGGTCGATGGCTGCGGCGAGGTCGGAGCTGTAGCCACCGCCGTTGCCGAGCGCCTTGTAGGCGATGATTCGGGCGCGCGGTGCGATGCCCGAGATCTTGCCCACCTTGCGGTCGAAGACCCGCGCCTGCACGTTGGCGTTGCCGGCGGCGGTGGAAGCGGTGTGCGTGCCGTGACCGTCGTCGTCGCGGGCAGAGTCGAACTCGTCGGCCTCGAGGCCGCCGGGCAGTGAGCGGTAGGTGTCGAGCATCTGGCGAGCGCCGATGAGCTTGTTGTTGCAGGCGAACGGCGCGTCGCTGCTGTTGGCGGCGGTGTTGCCGAACTCGCAGGTCGGCCGCTCCGACGCGTCGAGTGGGTCGAGGGCGGGGTAGCTGCCGTCGTCGGCGAAGCTCGGGTGCTCGGGCCAGATGCCGGTGTCGATGATGCCGACGATCACGCCTTCGCCGGTGAGCCCACTGGCCCAGGCGCGTCCGCGGCCGGTGAGACCCAGGAAGTTGCCGAGGTCGTCGGTGCCACGGCCGCCGTCGTTGTCGTGGCCGTCGTTGTCGTGGGAGACGCTGCCCTCGCTGGTGAGCTGGCGCAACTCGTCGGGCAGCACCACGGCAACCTTCGGGTTGTTGGCGAGCTTCACCGCGTCGTCGTAGCC
Source organism: Ilumatobacteraceae bacterium (assembly GCA_049696035.1). Taxonomy (GTDB): domain Bacteria; phylum Actinomycetota; class Acidimicrobiia; order Acidimicrobiales; family Ilumatobacteraceae; genus UBA668. The sequence goes on along the minus strand of JBAVTH010000316.1, from coordinate 19,449 downwards.
AATGACAGCGGAGAAGCCGTTCACTGCGTTCGTGTAGTCCTGCACCTTCGCGTCGGCGCTGATGCCTTCCTCGGCCAGCACCGCATCGTGGCTGCTGTCGAGCGCATCGCCCTGGGCCTGGGCGGCAGGGGTATCGAGGTCGTCGGCGGCGATGGTGGCGATGAGGGGGTCGGCAGCCATCACCACGATGTAGCTGCCGGTCTCGCTCTCGACGACGGCCTTGGAGCCACCGGCGCCGTTGTCGGCAGGGGCGACTGGCGCATCCTCGGCGACTGCGTGGCCGATGGGTGACGCCGCGGTGAGTACCAGTGCGGCGGTGCCGATCAGGGCTCTGAATCCTCTGTTCACGAAAATGGTTCCTCTCGTGTCTCGCGCTCGGGAGCGGACATCAACGGTTCATGCTTCGTGGTATGGGATTGCCCCGTCCCCGGACCTCAAACCCCCCCACGTGCGGCAACCTAGCGGGGGCCGATGGGGCAGACAAGCCATTCTTTGTGACAGTCGGAATGGATGTTTCAGGTAATGGGTGGCAAGGACCCGGTGATGGGCTTCCCCGGCCGCTCGCACAGGAAGGGAGTGCGCGAACCGCCGGCGTGGTAGCGGTACTCGCTGCCGTTGGCGACGAGGATGATCCGTGATCCGTCGGTGGTCACCTTGGCGTACTCCTGGCCGGGGGCCGGGCAGCCGAGCGCGGAGTCGGGCCACACCTCGAGCGTTGCGGCGGTGACGGTGATGTCGGCGGCCTCGATGCCGAGCCGATCGGCGAGGTCGGCGACGGCAAGGTCGATGTAGGGCTGCAAGCCGGGATCGATGGCTCCGGTGGTCATGGTGGTGCTCCCTTCGTTGCTCCCTGGGGTGGCCGCCGACGGGTCTCCGGAGCAGCCGGACAGCCAACTGACGGCAACGACGCCGGCGGCAGCGAGGCAGGTGAGCGAGCGCATTCCGTCAAGCTAGCCACCCGTCGAGCTGCCATGCTGTCGGGGGGTATGGTGCGCGGATGGACGAGATGCAGTTGACCCAACGATTGGCCGCGATCGAGGCCCAGCTCGTGGCGCTGTCACAGGCCGCGGGCGTGCCCTGCCCCTCGTTCCCGAGCACCGTGCTGCAGGGTGGCGGCCCGCCACCGTCCGATCCGCTGGCGGAGGTGGTGGCGTTGGCCCGCGCCGGGCGCACGATCGACGCCATCAAGCGCTTCCGCGAGCTCACCGGTGCCGGCCTGCACGAGGCCAAGCAGGCCGTCGAAGCGATGTGAAGCGGGCCTGAGCGGTTCGAGATCGGTGGCCAACGGGTACGATCGCTGGCCATGGCTGTCGACGTCTCCACCTCCGTCTACGAGGGGCCGTTCGACCTGCTGTTGCACCTGATCCTCAAGGAGCAGGTCGACATCTACGAGGTCAACCTCAGCCACATCGTCGATGCCTACCTGGCCGAGATCGAGCGCCTGCAGCACCTCGACCTCGATCTGGCCACCGAGTTCCTGCTCATTGCCTCCACCCTGGTGGAGCTGAAGGCCCGGCGGCTGCTGCCCGGCCGCGACGACATCGACATCGACGACGAGCTGGCGCTGTGGGAAGAGCGCGACCTGCTGCTGGCCCGGTTGCTGGAGTGCAAGACGTTCAAGGACGTCGCCGGCGTGTTCAGCAAGCTGGCCGACGAAGCCGACCACTCGTTCCCCCGCTCCGTCGGCGCCGACGAGCGCTTCGCCGAGCTGATGCCCGACCTGATGGAGGGGGTCACTCCGCAACGCCTGCACCGCGCGTTCATGAAGGCCGTCACTCCCAAGGCCGTGCCCCGCATCGACCTGTTCCACGTGGCTCCCATCCGGGCCAGCGTGTCGGACGCGTTGGCCGAGCTGATCGACGAGCTGCCTCGCGTTGGGCGCATGTCGTTCCGTCGCCTCACCAGCGGTCTGGTCGAACGCCTCGAGGTCATCGTTCGCTTCCTCGCCCTGCTCGAGCTGTTCAAGCAGGGCCTGGTCGAGCTGGAGCAGGCCGAGCGCTTCGGCGACATCGACGTCGTGTGGACCGGCGGCGAGGGTGCCCTCGACGACCTCGTGATCGACGACTATGAAGGATGAGCAACTGATCGTGCACGACCACCCCAACCCCCTCGACGCCGAAACCGTGCGCGCCATCGAGGCGATCATCCTCGTGGCCGTCGAGCCGGTGCCCAGCGAGCAGCTGGCCCAGCTGCTCGAGCAGCCGATCGTGGTCATCGACCGCCTCTGTGCCGAGTTGGCCGACGCCTACGCCGAGGCCGGCCACGGCTTCCAGCTCACCAAGGTGGCGGGCGGCTACCGTTACCAGACCCACCCCGACCTCTCCCCGTACGTGGAGCGCTTCCTGCTCGACGGCCAACGCGCCCGGATGAGCGGTGCTGCGCTGGAGACGCTGGCGATCATTGCCTACAAGCAGCCGCTCTCGCGCGCGCAGGTGGCCAGCATCCGTGGTGTCGACCCCGATGGCGTGATCCGCACGCTGCAGGCGCGCGGGTACGTCACCGAGGTGGGCCGCGACAGCGGGCCCGGCCAGGCCATCCTGTTCGGCACCACCCCGTCGTTCCTGGAGAAGCTGGGCGTCAACTCGCTGTCCGACCTGCCGCCGATCGCCGAGTTCGTGCCGGGCGCCGACGTGGTGGAGGCCCTCGAGCACGGGCTGCGCATCGACCCGCCGGCCGACGCCCGTGGCTGACCGCGGCCCGGAGCGCTCTGTCGAAGCGCCGCTGTGGGAGCAGCTGGCGGCGAAGTCGGCTGAGCTGCCTCAGGGCGAGCGGCTGCAAAAGGTGCTGGCCGTGCGCGGCTGGGGTAGCCGCCGAGTGTGCGAGGACATGATCTCGGATGGTCGTGTCACCGTGAACGGGCAGGTTGCCGTGCTCGGTCGCCGGGTGGACACCGACCACGACCTGGTGGAGGTGGACGGTGTGCCCATCGGCGTGAAGCCGGGGCTGGTGTACTACCTGCTGAACAAGCCCGATGGCGTGGTCACCACCGCCCACGACCCGCAGGGCCGCCCCACCGTGGTGCAGATCGTGCCCACCGAACCGCGGGTGTACCCGGTGGGCCGCCTCGACGTGGCCACCGAGGGCCTGCTGCTGCTCACCAACGACGGCGACCTGGCCCACCGGCTGGCTCACCCCAGCCACGGCGTGGAGAAGGAGTACCTGGCCGAGGTGGATGGCGCCCCCGGTGGGGGAGCGTTGCGCAAGCTGCGCGACGGGGTGGAGCTGGACGACGGCATCACCGCCCCGGCCAAGGTGTCGCAACCCACTCCGGGCGTGCTGCGCATCACCATCCACGAGGGTCGCAACCGCCAGGTGCGGCGCATGTGCGAGGCCGTCGGCCATCCCGTGCACCGGCTGGTGCGGGTGCGCATCGGCCCGTTGCGCGACGCCGCGCTGAAGCCGGGGGAGTGGCGCGAGCTCACTCAGGCCGAGGTTCGCAGCCTGGTGGAGTCGGCTGCTGGCGACACCCGGCCGATACGCTGAACAATCGTGTCAACCAGTCGTCGGGCGAACGTCGTGGGCCTCGGCCTCATCGGGGGCTCCATTGCGCGTGCCCTGGTGGATCGCGGTTGGCACGTCACCGGCGAGGAGAGCAACCCTGCCCGCTGTCGCCAGGCCGAGGCGCTGGGTCTGATCACCCAGTGGGGGCTCGATCCCGCCGCCGAGATCACGTTCATCGCCACACCGGTGCTCACCATCGCTGACCACGCCAAGCGTGCACTGGCGGAGACCGGCGGCGTCGTCACCGATGTCGGCAGTGTCAAGGCCGCGGTCGTGGCCTCCATCGACGATCCTCGCTTCGTGGGCGGTCACCCGATGGCCGGCAGCGAGCTCGAGGGCCTCGACGGCGCCGACGGCAGCATGTTCGAGGGCGCGGTCTGGGTGCTCACTCCCTCCGCCACCACCGCCGACACCACCTTCAGCCTGGTTGCCTCGGTCGTGGCCGAGTTCGGGGCCGACGTGGTCGCCCTTCCGGCCGACCGCCACGACCAGACCGTCGCCGTCATCAGCCATGTGCCGCACTTGACCGCAGCCACCCTGATGGGGCTGGCCAGTGAGCGCGCCGAGGAGCACGCAGCGCTGCTGAGGTTGGCCGCCGGCGGCTTCCGCGACATGACCCGCATCGCCAGCGGCCAGCCCAACATCTGGCTCGACATCTGCGCCGAGAACCGTGCGGCCATCCTCTCGGCGCTCGACGGGCTGATCGACGGCCTGCAGGGCATGCGCCGAGTTGTCGACAGCGACGATCGTGACGAGCTGCTGCACCTTCTCACGCATGCCCGCGACGCCCGTTCCAACCTGCCCGTGCGCGGCACCCATCCCAGCGAGCTGGCAGAAGTGCGCATCCCCATCCCCGACCGGCCGGGCGCTGCCGCTGAGGTGTTCACACTGGCAGCCGAGCTCGGTGTCAACATCGACAGCTTCGAGGTGGTGCACAGCGTCGAGGGCAACCGTGGTGTCGCCGTCGTGCTGGTCGACGCCGCGATGGCCGATGTGTACCGCGGTGGGCTGATCGCCCGCGGGTACCGTCCTGCAGTGCAGCGGTTGAGCTGAGTGGGGTCGATGGACGTCTACCGAGTCGCCCCGCTGAGTGCTCCGATCGATGCGGTCATCGAGGTGCCGGGTTCGAAGAGCGTGGCCAGCCGCGCACTCGTGTGCGCCGCGCTCGCCGAGGGTGAGTCGGTGCTCCAGGGTGTGCCCGACGGCGACGACACGGAGGCGATGCTGGACTGTCTGCGGGCCCTCGGGCTGGAGACCGAACGCGCCGGCGCCGAGGTGCGCATCGCCGGTGGCCGGCGGACGTTCCGGCGAGGCCCGGTCACGCTGCCGGCTCGGTTGGCGGGCACCACCTCTCGCTTCGTCACTGCACTGGCAGCGCTCGGCCCCGGCCCGTACACCATCGACGGCTACCCGCCGCTGCGCAACCGGCCGATGGCGCCACTGCACGACGCGCTCGTCGCGATGGGTGTGCAGGTGCGCCCGACCGAAGGATGGGGTCACCTGCCCGTCACGGTGCAGGGCCCGGCGGACATCACGCTCGACGAGGTGTCGTTGCGGGGCGACGTCAGCAGCCAGTACCTGACCGCGCTGATGCTGATCGCCCCCTACTTCCCGGAGGGCCTTCGCTTCGTGCTCACCACCCCGCTGGTGTCGCGGCCCTACATCCGCATCACCGCGGCAGTGATGGAGGCGTTCGGCGTGCCTGGCGTGGAGCTGGGCGACCGCATCATCACCGTTCCTCCCGGCCGCTACACGGCTCGCGAGTACACGATCGAACCCGATGCCAGCTCGGCCGGCTACCCGCTCGCGGCTGCAGCCATCTGTGGCGGCAAGGTGCGTGTGCCCGGCCTCACGAACCGGTCGTTGCAGGGCGACGCGACGTTCTGCCACGTACTGGCCCGGATGGGCTGTGTGGTCGTGCAGGACGAGTCGGGCACCACGGTCAGCCGCTACGGGCCGCTGCACGGCATCGCGATCAACATGATCGACCTCTCCGACCTCGTTCCGACGCTGGCGGTGGTCGCCGCCTTCGCCGACAGCCCCACCGACATCCACGGCGTGTCCTTCATCCGCAACAAGGAGAGCGACCGGCTCTCCGATCTGTGCGCCGAGCTCCGCATTGCCGGTATCGACGCGGTCGACAACGCCGACGGCCTGATCGTGCACCCCAGCTCCGCGCATACGGCCACGCTCGCCACCCATCACGATCATCGCCTGGCCATGGCCTTCGCACTGCTCGGCCTGGGCGCCAGCGGCATCATCGTCGAGGATCCCGATGTGGTCAGCAAGAGCTGGCCAGACTTCTGGACGATGATCGAGAGCTTGCGATGAGCCAACCCGAAACGGTCGCTGCCTTCGACGTCGATGGCACCCTCACCGTGCGCGACTGCGTGGGCCCGTTCCTGCTGCGCGTGGGCGGCTGGCCCGGCATGTCGCGGGCGATGCTGCGCCGGCCTGGCGCATCGTTGGGTGCTGCGGTTCGACGCGACCGCGACCGGTTGAAGGAACTGCTGGTGGGCGGCGTGCTACGTGGCCGCAAGGTGGCAACCGTGGAGGCGCTGGGTGAGAAGTTCGCCGAGCAGGTCGAGGCCCGCTGGCTGCGAGCCGACACGCTCGAGCGGCTGCGCTGGCACCAGCGAGCTGGTCACCGAATCGTGCTGGTCTCCGCCTCGCTCGGCCCGTACCTGCGCCCACTGGGGCGCCGGCTGGGCGTGGACGACGTGCTGTGCGCCGAGCCCCTGCGCGCCGGCGACGAGTTCGCCGACGGCCTCGACGGCGGCAACTGCCGCGCCGAGGAGAAGGTTCGCCGGCTCGATGCCTGGTTGGTGTCGCGCCGCTGGGAGCACGCCACGGTGTGGGCCTACGGCGACAGTGCCGGCGACCGGCAGCTGCTCGAGCGTGCCGACCATCCGTTGCTGGTCACGGGCACCAGGATCTCGGCCGTGCCCGTGGGGTTCGAATGACGCTGAAGGCAATCGTGCGCGAGGCACGGCCGAAGCAGTGGGCCAAGAACGTGCTGGTCTTCGCTGCGCCCGGCGCCGCCGGCGTGCTCGACAACTGGTCGTTCCTGTGGAAGGCGGCACTGGCGTTCGTCGCGTTCTGCATGGCCAGCAGTGGTACCTACTACTGGAACGACATCCACGACGTCGAGGCCGACCGTCAACACCCCACCAAGTGCAATCGGCCGATTGCCAGCGGCGCGCTGGCCCTGGGCGCCGCCCGTGCCATCGGCAGCGGGCTGCTCGCGGCCGGCGTCGGCGTGGCGTTCGCTCTCGGCTGGAAGCTGGGCCTTGTCGCGCTCGGCTACATCGCGCTCACCACGCTGTACAGCACCGTGCTCAAGCATGTCGCGGTGGTCGATCTGGTGGCTGTGGCCGCCGGTTTCGTGCTGCGGGCGATTGCCGGTGCGGTCGTCACCGACGTGAAGATGAGCACCTGGTTCGTGTTGTGCACATCGTTCGGTTCGTTGTTCATCGTCACCGGCAAGCGTTTTGCGGAACTGCGCGAGATGGGCGAGGGTGGTGGCACTCGCGCGACGCTCGACGAGTACACGCTCACGTTCCTTCAGACCGTGCTGTCCGTCAGCGTCGGGGCCACGCTGGTGACGTACTGCATCTGGGCGTTCGAGGTGCGTGAGGTCTCCGGGAGCTCGTGGCCGTTCTACGAGCTGTCGATCGTTCCGATGCTCACCGCGCTGCTGCGCTACACGCTGATCCTCGAGCAAGGGCACGGAGCCGCCCCGGAGGAGATCTTCGCCGCCGACCGCACACTGCAGGTACTGGGTGTCGTGTGGGCGATCGTGTTCGGGCTGGGAGTGTACGTAGGGTGAGTGGCATGCGTTCGTTCGACGAGGCGTTGCACGCGGTGCGCGACGTGGATGGCTGGATGAGCCCCGATCAGGCCGAGCGTCTGTACCGGGCCGCGGCAGCAACGCACGGTGGCGACACGATCGTGGAGATCGGCAGCTTCCGAGGGCGCAGCACGATCGTGCTGGCCAGCGCGGCGCCGGAGGGGGTGCAGATCATCGCCATCGACCCCCACGCCGGCAACGACCGTGGCCCCCAGGAGATCGACGGTTTCGAGGCGGCCGCGGCCACCGACCACGACGTGTTCAACGACAACTTGGCGGCCGCCGGGGTCGCCGACCGGGTGCGTCACGTGCGGGCCTTCAGCGACGCGGCTCATGGCGAGGTGTCGGGCGAGCTGGCAGTGCTCTACGTCGACGGCGCCCACCGGTACGCGCCGGCGCGCGCCGACATTCGCGACTGGGGCAAGCGGGTTGCGCCGGGTGGCACGATGCTGATCCACGACTCGTTCTCCTCCGTGGGTGTCACGCTCGCCATCGGGCGCGAGTTGATGTTCGGCACGCGTTGGCGGTACGTGGGCCGCGCTCGTTCGCTGACCGAGTACCGCGCCGACCTCGATGGCACCCTGGCCAGCCGCGCCGGCAACACGGCCCGGCAACTGCTGCAGTTGCCGTGGTTCGCCAAGAACCTGCTCGTCAAGGTGTTGTTGTCGCTGAAGCTCGGTGGGCTGCTGAAGCGGTTCACCGGTCGCGATCCGGAGTGGCCCTACTGATGGATCGATTGGGCTGATGGCGTCGTTGCGGAGCGCACTGACCGGTTGGGGCCTCACCAACGCGACCATTGCCGAGGTGTTGGAGCTTCCCAACCACGAGGTTCCGGCGGTGCTGAAGGAAGTCGGGCCCCGCGGTGCGCTGGTACGCGGGCTGGGCCGTAGCTACGGCGATGCTGCGCAGAACGCAGGCGGATTGGTGCTGCGCCTGCTGGGCGCCGCTCACCAGGCTGTGCTCGATCCGGTTCGGGGTACCGTCACGGTGCCGGCAGGGGTCAGCATCGACGACTTGTTGCGGGTCATCGTGCCGCGGGGCTTCTTCGTGCCCGTCACGGCCGGCACGCGCTTCGTCACCATCGGCGGCGCCATCGCCAGCGACATCCACGGGAAGAACCACCACGGCGAAGGATCGTTCGGCAACCACGTGGAGTCGATCACGATGCTCCTCGCCGACGGATCGCAGGCGGTGGTGGGTCCCCAGCAGCAGCCGGAGGTGTTCTGGGCCACCGTTGGCGGCATGGGCCTCACGGGCGTGATGCTCGAGGCGACCGTCCGGCTGATCCCGATCGAGACCAGCCGGATGTCGGTCGACACCACCCGCATCCCCGACCTCGACACGCTGCTGGCCACGATGACCGAGGGCGACGACGACTACCGGTACAGCGTCGCCTGGATCGACCCGCAGGCGAAGGGCCGCTCGCTGGGCCGCAGCGTGCTCGGCAGAGGCGACCACGCCCGGCTCGATCAGCTGGGCCCGAAGGAGGCGATCGACCCGCTGGCTTATGGCGCCAAGCAGCTGGTCACGATGCCACCGTTGGTGCCGCCGATGGGTGTCATCAACCACGCCACCGTCGCCGCCTTCAACGAGATGTGGTACCGAAAGGCCCCCCGGCACAGCGTCGGCGAGCTGCAGAGCATCGCCACCTTCTTCCACCCTCTCGACATGGTGGGCAGGTGGAACCGCATCTACGGCACGCGTGGCATGCTGCAGTACCAGGTGGTGGTGCCCTTCGGTGCCGAGGAGACGATGCGCACCGTGATCGAACGCTTTGCGGCAAGCGGCACCGCCAGCTTCCTCGCCGTCCTCAAGCGGTTCGGCCCCGGCAGCCTGGCGCCGATGAGCTTCCCGGCGCCGGGCTGGACGCTGACGCTCGACGTGCCCGCCGGCACCGCCGGGTTGGGTGACCTGCTGCACAGCCTCGACCGCCTCGTGCTCGATGCCGGCGGCCGGCACTACTTCGCCAAGGACTCGGTCACCACGCCGGAAGCCATCCGCCGCGGCTACCCGCGATTGGCCGAGTGGAAGGCCGTCCGCGACGCCATCGACCCGACAGGCATGTGGCAGAGCGACCTCTCCCGCCGTCTCGGCCTCACCGACTGAAAGAGAACCCATCATGGACAACGCAATCGGCGAGCCGCAGACCATCCTCCTGCTCGGGGGCACCAGCGACATCGGCCTGGCCATCGTTCGCGAGCTGCTCAGCCCGGCTGCCCGCACCGTCGTGCTGGGCTGCCGCAACGTCGACAAGGGCGAGCAGGCCGCTGCCGGACTGCGCCACGACGGCCTCACCGTGGACGTCGTGCACTTCGACGGTGCCGCCAGCGAGACCCACGAGGCGTTCGTGCGCGAGGTCGCCGACCGTCACGGCGACATCGATCTGGCCATCATCGCCTTCGCTCAGGGAGGCGACGGGGCAGCTACCTCCAGGGATGTCACCGGCGCCGTCGAGCTGACTCGCGTGAACTTCACCGGTGCCGTCTCTGCCACCATCGCCGTCGCCAACCGACTGCGTTCGCAGGGCCACGGCGCGATCGTGATGCTCAGCAGCGTCGCCGGCGAGCGAGTGCGCAAGGCGAACGCCGTCTACGGTGCCACCAAGGCGGGCCTCGACGGCTTCGCCCATGGCCTGGGCGACGAGCTGGGTGCGGAGGGCGTGCACATGCTGGTGGTGCGGCCCGGGTTCGTGCACTCGTCGATGACGGCGGGCATGAAGCCAGCACCGTTCGCAACCACCCCGGAGAAGGTGGCCGAGGTCACGGCGAAGGGCCTGCGTTCCGGCCGCCGCACCGTGTGGGCGCCCGGCATCCTGCGCTTCGTGTTCATGGCGCTGCGCCACACGCCGGGCCCAGTGTGGCGCCGCCTACCCCTCGGCTGAGCCGCCACTCTCCGCCTGATGCCCCGCAGTGTCGTTCGCGTGCGGCTACCGTTCCCAACGATGACGTCGCTGGACAACGCAGGCGCGCCGCAGAATCCGGCTCGGCCGGGCTTGGCCGGCTGCACCACTCGTTCCGAGAAGGTGCGCTGGATCGTGTCCCGATTCGAGCCGCTCCTCCTCGTCGCGGTGTCGCTCTACTACATCCTGGGAGTGCTCCTCTGGTCGCTGTCGCTGTCGGTGGCGGTGCTGGTTGCCGCCATCTTCGGCGTCGTCCTCGGGCTCCACGGCGTGATCGCGGGTGTCGACCACCGCCTCGGCCGAGTGCGAGGTCTGGTCGCCACCGCGCTGCTGGTGGCGATGACGTTCGTGCTCCGTGATCGCCTTGCAGACCTCGTGGTCTGGTCCTCCATACTCGGCGTCGGGTATCCACTTGTGCTCGGCCTCCGGCGTGCGTACCCGATCGTCATCGTCAACTCGATAGCTGTTGGACTGACGGCGATCTCTGCCCTCGGGGGCGCCACCGGAGTGCTCGATGTCGTGTTCGTGCTCATCGGCGGCGTGCTGGCCGGCCTTGTCGCGGATGCTCTCGAGGAGTCGACGGGCGTGGCGTCGCTCGCCCAGCGCGACGCCCTACGGTCCACGACCAGCGAGAGCTTCCTGCGGGCGGTGCTCGATACCGCACCCGTTGGCATCCTGGTGATCGGCAACGGAGGCCAGGGCTCGTTCATGAACGCCCGCATTGCCGGGTTTCTCGGCTCGGCGCCGACGTTCGACTACCAGGAGGCCCTGCGCTCCTGTCTGGCTCCCGATGACCACCATCTGTTCGACGAGATGAATGCCAGGGTCGCCAAGGGCGAGACGTGCACCCTCGAGTGCCGACTGGAGGTGCCGCAAGTGGGGATCCGAGTCGTCGAGGTCGTCGCGGCCCCGGCCACCGATGATGCCGGCCATCACAGCGGCACCGTCGTCATCGTGCGAGATGTGCACGATGAGGTGGGCCGCCAGCGAGAGTTGGAGCGTTTTCGTGCCGTCGCCGACGCCACCACCGACCTGGTGGCCTTCACGTCGTTCGGCGATGGGACGAACTACCTCAACCCGGCCGGCGAACGGTTCTTCGGCGCCAATCCGTTGAACCGCAACGACACCTTGAAGTTCATCCCCGCCGAGTACCGCGAGACCATGTTCGCCGAGATCAGCGAGGCCATTCGCGACGGGGGTACGTGGAGCGGCGAGATCGAGATGGTCGACCACGCGGGCGATCGTCATCCGATGTCGGGTGTGGCGGTTGGCCTCCGCGACGAGCAGGGGACGCTGGAGGGATTCGCCGTCACGTACCGCGACCTCTCCGAGCGGAGGCACCTCGAAGCCCGCCTGGCGCACGATGCGGGCCACGACGCGCTCACCGGTCTGCCGAACCGGCAGCAGTTGTTCGACATGCTGACCAACACCATTGGCGATCGGGAACGCGTGGCGGTCATGTTCTGTGATCTCGACGACTTCAAGGTGGTCAACGACAGCCTCGGCCACTCCGTCGGCGATCGCTTGCTGCAAGTGGTGGCTGACCGGCTCGACCAGGCAACACGTGGCGACGACATCATCGGACGCTTGGGCGGCGACGAGTTCCTGGTCGTGTGCCGCAACATCGGTAGCGATCTCGAGGTGGCGGCGATCGCCGATCGGCTGCTGGCCGCGGTGAAGGCACCGATCAGCCTCGACGGACGCGAGCATGTGGTGTCGATGAGCGTCGGTGTCGCCTTCGGCATCGGCTCCGACCCGGCCAACGAGATCGTCCAACGCGCCGACCTGGCGATGTATGCCGCCAAGCAGGCGGGGCGTCGTCGCGTCGCCACGTTCGACCAAACGATGCGCCGGCACGTCGATGACAGGCTCGACATGGAGCGCGAGCTCCGGTCGGCGTTCCGGGACAACCAGCTGGCACTGCACTACCAGCCGATCGTCAATACGGCCAGCCGAGATGTGCTCGGATTCGAGGCACTGGTGCGTTGGCAGCACCCGATGCGAGGCCTGCTGCTGCCCGGCGCGTTCATGCCCATCATCGAGTCGGCCGGCTTCTCCACCCAACTGGGAGAGTTCGTGCTCAACGAGGCCACCCGCGCCGCCTCGCTACTCCGGTTGCGGTCGCCGAACCTCAGCATGTCCATCAACCTGTCATCGGCGGAGCTGAACGACGGCGACCTGGTCGAGAACGTGGCCAAGGCGGTCACTCGGGCCGGCATCGGCGCCTCTGCGCTCACCGTGGAGATCACCGAGGACATCGTGATGGCCGACATCGTGGCCGCCAAGCCGCAGCTCGACGACCTACGCGCGCTCGGGGTACGGATCGCCATCGACGACTTCGGTACCGGCTACTCGAACCTCGCGTTGCTGAGGAAATTCACTGCCGACTTCGTCAAGATCGATCGCAGTCTGATCGAAGGCGTGGGCAGCGAGCGAGGCGGCACCGAGTTCGTCCGGCTGATCCTGTCGCTGGCCCACGAACTGGGCTTCGCACCGGTTGCCGAGGGCGTCGAGACCGAGGACCAGCTGGCGGAGCTGCGCGGCCTCGAGTGCAAGATGGCGCAGGGCTTCCTGTTCGCGAAGCCGATGACACTGGCCGACGCGTTGGCCTTCGCCGGGCGAAGAACCCCCAGAGATTGGGCCGGGGCCTCGTAGGCTCAGGGGAACCTCGGCTACCGATGAGGACTGTTGGAAGAGGCACGGAGCATGGCAGGACTGCAACGAGTGAGCTGGCGCACCGTCGGCTACGCAGTGCTCTCCTTCGCCGTTGCCGCGGCGGCAGTCACCGCTGTCATTCGCCGGGACGGCGTCCGCCCCACCTCACTCGAGTCGCGAGCCGTCACCCACTGGCTCCTGCACCGCAACGCCGACGCCACCAACGACCTGATCCTTGCTGACGGCCTGTCCAGCCGCGTCATCGCGCGCATCAACCCCGCGTCGGACACGAATGACGAGGTGGCTGTCCAGGGGCCGGCAGGGGCGTTTCTGGTGGCCCCTCGCAACGGCACCGTCCGGGCCATCTCCACGTCCGGCCTGCAGCTCGGCACCGCCCAACTGGTCACCACGCTTGCTGTGCCGGGCGCCAAGTTCGGCGTCGGTACCGCAGGCCTGACGGTGGTGGCAGCTGATGCCGCCGAGGTTGTTGCTGCGAACGACGTGTCGCGACCGCTCGAGATCCCGGCCGCCGCCAATTCGCTGATCGCGGCTGATGGAAGCGTGTGGTCCTTTGCTGCCGGCACGGCCACCCATGTCAACGTCGACGAGAGCCGCGAGAGCATCGCGGTGCCGACCGAACTGAGGGTCGACAACGTCACCACGGTGGGGGCCGATGCGGTGTGGTTCGACCGCGCCAACGAAACGGTGCACTGGCTCAGGGACGCAGCGTCGGTGAGCGTCGCCGGCGTCACCGATGCCAGCTCAGCGGTCCTTCAGCAGCCGTCCGACGAGAGCTCGGCGGTCTGGTTGGCGATCGGTGATCAGCTGCTGCAAGTCACGCGCGCCGGTGTAGTGACCAGCACTATCGCCGGCCTCGGCATGCGTCCCGACGACGAGCTGGCTGTCTCGGGCATGGCCGCTGTGGCCATCCGTAGCGCTTCGGGGCTCATCGAGCGCATCGATCTCGGGGCGAAGACGATGGCCGCTGGCGGCGCCGTTGCCGCTCCTGAAGATGCTGCGCTGACCGTCAGCGCCGATGCCGGTCTGGTCTGGATCGACGACGCCGATGGCGCGAATGCGTGGGTGGTCAATCCTTTCGGTGTGGTGGTCATCGACAAGAGCGATACCAGCGCCCCGTTGTTCGATGCCAGCGGTGAAGTCGATTCCCGCGAGCCGTCAGACGGAGATTCAGAGGGTGGTCAGGGAACGGGTGGCACGCCGGACGCGCTCGACCGAACCGACCCGAACCCGGGTGCCGACGATCCGCCCACTGCCAGCCCCGACTCTGTGACCGCCCGAGCCGGCATCACCATCTCGATTCCCGTGACCGTCAACGACTTCGACCCGGAAGGCGGCGCGATCGCAGTCAGCCGCGTCGGCCGCGCGGGCCACGGGAGCACCTCCAACGTCGATGGCGCGTCGGTGAGCTATCAGCCGGAGAGCGCGTACAGCGGAACGGACGAGTTCGACTACACGATCGTCGATGAAGGTGGCCACGAGGCAACGACCACCGTTCGCGTGCGCTTGTTCGCGGCGGACAGTCCCAACCAGCCGCCGCTCACCCAACCTGACATCGTGGAGACGCGTGCTGGTCGCAGCGTCACCATCGACGTGTTGGCCAACGACATCGATCCCGAGCGCGACGTGTTGGCGATCCCGACGTTCCAGCAGCTGAAGGGCGCGACCATCACCGACGGAGTCAGCCAGAGCGGGCTGGTGGCGCTGCAGTTCGACCCCCCTCCCGACGCCCGCCCTGGTGAGGAGCTGCACTTCACGTACGTCGCTGCCGACCCGCAGGGGGGCGTCAGCGAGCCGACAGAGGTGACGGTGAAGATCATCAGCCCGTCGACCGCGAACAGGCCACCCATCGCCAACCCCGATTCGGCACGCGCCGCCATCGGCGGTTCGGCCACGGTGCAGGTCACGGTCAACGATGTCGATCCCGACGATGACCCGCTCTCGATCAGCCCGGTCGGCCCGCTGCCGGTCGGAGTGAGAGCAGCGGTGCGTGACAACAGCCTCACCATCGCCGTCGAACCCGGCGCCGCACCCCGATCGGTCGTGATCTACGACCTCAGCGATGGCGCCGGTCACCACGTCAACGGTCGCGTCCTTGTGCTTCGCGTCGATGAGGCAGTCTCGAATCAACCCCCGATCGCCAACCCCGATGTCCAGCGAGTGGTTGTCGGCAACTCGGTGCTGGTACCGGTGGTGCGCAACGACAGCGACCCCGAAGGCGACACGATCCGACTCGTGGGCGCCAGTCAGCCCGGTGGTGGCACGGGCAAGACCGAGGTGGAGGGCGACAGCGTCCGCTTCACTCCGAACCTGCCCGGCATCACCGAACCGACCAACGTCGACTTCGACTACGAGATCGACGACGGCCACGGCAACCGGACCACCGGATTCGTGACCGTCACCGTGCTGGCCAACGCCCTGCCGCGGGCGCCGTTCGCCCGAGACGACTCGGCGACCACCGTCGAGAACAAGCCTGTCACCATCGATGTTCTGGCCAATGACAGCGATCCGTCAGGCGGCGTGCCCTCGCTGCTGGACGACCCGGCCTGTGTCGGCGGGGTTGCCATACGAACAATCGACGACAGGGTGCTCTACACCCCTCCGAACGATCAGACCGGCACCTTCCGGTGCAAGTACGTGGTCGTCAACGCCCAGGGTCTGCGGCGGGAGGCATCCATCGTCATCACGGTGACCCCCAGCGTCGACGGCAATACCGAGCCGACCCTCATCCGTCCCGGGTTGTCGTTGGTCGCCTCGGCAGGCAAGCCGCTGCTGGTCAGCGTCGACTCCGTCGCCTTGGACGCCGACGCCGACCCGCTGACCTTCACGTTCGTCGGCCAGCCGACACAGGGGAGTACGTCGTTGTCCCCATCGGCGACGACGTTGGTGTACACCCCGCCGGCGACCACCACACTCCTCAACGACGCGTTCACCATCGTCGTCAGCGACGGTCGTAGCACCGTACGTGGCCAGATCTCCGTGCTCGTCCGAGCCGACCCGTCCGCAGGGCAGACGCCGAGCGAGCCACGTGCGCTCGACCTCAACGGATCGACGCGGATCGACACGAGGAAGTCGTTCAACGTGCCCACCCTGATCAGCGAGGCCAACCCTGGCATGACCATCGTGCTGCTCGGTGCCACCCTCACTTCCGGCTCGGCGGCCGTGGAGAGCAGCGCTGCCACCGGCATCGTCTCGATCACGCCGAATTCGCCCGACACGGTGACCGTTCGATACCGAGTGGCGAACGCCGCCGATCTGCAGCTGACCAGCGAGGCCACCATTTCCGTGACGGTGGTCGTGCCGACTCCGCTGGTGCCGTCCGTCGCCGTCGCCGACGCGGTGCAACTGCACGCCGGCGAGGAGGCCACTCTCGACCTCATTGCCAACGACGACATCAGGCTCGATCCCGGTGAGCAGGTGCGCGTCACGCTCGGTCGTACCTTGCCGGCTCAGGTGGGCACCGCCTCGGTCAACAACCTTGGAACGGACTTCCACGTATCGGTGCTGCCGACGGCCGACGCCGGGACGTACGAGTTGACGTACACGCTCGACGACGGTGGCAGCAGCAGTTCGGCGTCGATCACCGTGACGGTGCTGGCGTGCACGGATGCCGCCCCGAAGGCGATCACCGGCCAAGGCTTCACCCCATATCAGCAGCCCTACTCGATCGATCTCACCGCAGGTCTGCCAGGAAACGTCAGCGTCGTCCCTGGAAGCGTTGTCGGTGGCGGGCTCCTCGGCCCGATCGGCACCTACACCCCACCCGCGGGCATGAACGACAACGTCGTCATCACCTACGCGGTTGCCAACCGCTGCGGTCAGACGGCGCCAGGGGTGTTCACCCTCGATGTCAACCGTGCGCCGCGAATGACCGACGTGTCGGCGGTCGCATCAGTCGGCTCATCGATCACCATTCCGCTCGCCGACATCACCGTCGATGACGAACCGCTCAGCACCCAGCTCGTCGGAGCGCCGTCATGGGTCTCGGTGGGTCCGTCGGGTGTCATCGCCAGCCCCCCTGGCGGGACCGCGCACGTGCCGACGGTGTTCACTCTGGTCGTGACCGACCCGGGAGGACTTGTCGGGGCAGCCACAGTCTCCATCGATGTCGCCAACAGGGCGCCGCAAGCCGTCGTCGACTCGTATTCGACGACCCAAGCGTTGCTCACCTTCGATCCCACCGACAACGACACGGACCCCGACGGCGACCACCTCACCGTGCAATCGGTGTCGTGGGTCAACGGATCCGGATCGATCTCCGTCAACGACAACCTCGTCACCGTCGACGTGGCGCACGGGGTGTCACAGCTGAGCTACACGATCACCGATGGCGAGCTGACCGCCACGAGCACGATCACCATCACCTCCAACAGCGCACCGACCATCGAGAACGAGTCGCGTTCTACAGAGGAAACGACCTTCGACGTGCATTTGCACGTCAACGATGTCGACGACGACCCGCTCGTGGTCACCTGCGAATCCACCACGAACCTCGCAGTCGAGGTGATCGGATTCCGATTGGTCATCACGGTGCTCAACGCATTCATCGGCGTCGACAACTTCGCGTGCACCGTCACCGACGCGCTGAGCGCTACAGCCACGGCCACGATCACGATCGAGATCCTCAGCTAGCGGTAGCTGGCGCCGTCTCGGCGAACGACGCTTCGCGTTCTGACGGGGACCGCATCGAGATCGCTCTGTGTCCGACGGCCGCCGCAGCCCGGCCTCGCCTTCGCAGTGCGGCGGCCGTCAGATGCGGCTGGACCGTAGCGGGGACTGGGTCCTGCGCCGGAGGGAGCGGGTGCTGAGCAACCACTTGCACCGCCACCGCACCGATGAGGAATGTCGAATGATCGACTCGATCTGGAGCAGCTGCTCGATCGCCGCAAAGGCGCGCTGGTGGTCGACCGGAAGCGTGGTGAAGGTGCTTGCGTCGGCGTGGCGCTTCAACTCATGAAACGGTGGGCCGATGTCCGAGTGCAGCCACGCGCCGACGTCGGCCAACTCGGCATTGGTCTGGCTGGGCTGCAACGCGGCGCCGGCGTCGACCAACGCATCCGTGGCCAGGATCCACGCAGTGCCGATCCGCCGGCCAGCATCGCTGGATCTCAGGCCGCGGCGGCGTAGACGCTTCCTCGTGCGAACCACCAGTGCGAAGACGAGGAGCCCGAATCCCGCCACGCCGACGAACACCCCCACGCGGGCCGACCAGACGCGCAGTGCGGCCAGTCGATCCGTGGAGACCGCCGTGGTGCTGTCGTCGACCGGGTTGCTCACCGGGTCGGGCGCGACGTCGACAGGCGCCGCCGGCTGCACCGCCTGAGGCGTGCGTGAGCTGACCTGGCCCTGGCTCGCCAGCTGACCGGTAGAGTCCTCGGGTGGCACGACATCGACCGTGACCCAGCGATCGTCGACCCTCACCTCGGGCCACGCGCTCGCCTCAGCTGTCGTGATCACGAGGGCATTGCCGTCCGGAGGGTCGAGCACGTATCCGGTCGCGATGCGGGCGTCGATGCCAAGGCTGCGGGCCAGCACCACGAACGCGGCGACGAACTGCTCGCGGTTACCGACCCGAGCGTCCTTCAGGAAGAAGTCGAGGCTCTTCAACTGGACACCTCCCGGTGACTCCGAATCGAGGCGGTAGTCCTCGCGCATGCTGCCTGCAAGCGACGCCACCCGCTGGATCAAGGTGCCGCCGCCCGACCGTTGCCTGGCAAAGGACACGAAGGAGGTTTCGAGCTCGCTGGGCGACACCGTTGCCACCGTGCCACGGCCGGCGGCGTCGAATGGCTCGATCGGTTCCACGACGAACGTGTTGTCGGCCGGGCGCGGGCCGACGATTCGGACAGCTCGGCGCTCCGCGTCTGTCTCGACAGGCTCGGACGACTGCAACACGCTGCCCGGTAGCGCCCACATCTCGGACTCGGAGGTCAATGCGGTCATGCGCACGCTGACCTCCGGAAGGCCGTTGGTGGTCGCCACTCGGTTCCCGCCCGGCGACAACTGGCCAGATGCCGTCCACGCCTCCCCGTTGTACTCATCGAGCACACCCGTCCGCCAATGAGTCAACTGGGCGAGCGCGTTGGAGGTGACGTCGAACAGCGCCCGCGGTGGCCGCGCCTGACGCTGGGCGGCAACCCCCGCCAGCGGGTCGAGCAGCGACAACTGGGTGTCCGCCGATTCGTTCTGGCGCGGATCGGCGCGAGCCGACCAGGCGACGCCAACGCTCGCCAGCCCGGCTGCCAGAACCGTCGCGAGCACCACCGGGAGCGTCCAGCGAACGCTCGGGATCCGATCGTCGAGACCGATCCACAGGAGGAGAATCGTTGCCGAGATGGAGGTTGTCGCCGCAACCCACTGTGGACCGTCGGGAGCGCTCACCGCGATGAGCGACACCATTCCCAGCAGACACGGGATGGCGGGGAACCCACGCCAGCGTGGGCGCATCGCCAGCTCCACGCCGACAGCGACAGCGAGGTAGACGACAGCGGCGACCGCAACGAAGACGGTTGGCCAATGGGGGCTC
>JBAVTH010000315.1:0-6494 GCA_049696035.1 Ilumatobacteraceae bacterium | reverse complement strand
GCGGCGCGCTGGTTGAACGGCAACGTGTCGAGCAGATCAGCGATCGGTTCAGCGTCCCATGACACGTCGTCAGCGATCAGGCGTGACGTCAGCCGGCCGCGCCGGCTCCGAGTGCGGGCGAGATCGCGACAGCGGTTCAGGACGACCCGGTTCAGGTAGGCGCCGGGTTGATCGAGGTGATCCCAGCGTCGGAACACTTCGGTGAAGGCGTCATGCGCGACGTCGTTGGCTTGCTCGATCGACCCTGTCAGGAGTGCGGCGCGACGAACCTGGCCGTCCAGCTCGGCACGATAGAAGTCCGTGAAGGAACGCACGGCGCTGAGCTCGTTCAGCCGTCGTTGAGCTCCTGACATCACGACATCTTCAACGTCCGAGGCACACGGTTCGATACACCCACGACCGGGAACAGCCGAAGCGGCGCCGCGTACGAGGCAGTGCGTGAGGCTCGGTGAGCGTGAGCGGAGCAATCAGCCGCCGTCCCGCGCCACGCCCGTTGCCTTCTCGTTCTCCTTCTCGGCGAGCGAACGCAGCACGCAGAACTCGTTGCCCTCTGGGTCGGCCGTGACCACCCACGGGACGTCGACCTGCCCGATGTCGATGCGTTTCGCCCCAAGACTCTCCAGTCGTCGAACTTCTGCTTGCTGATCGCGGTCCGGACGGAGATCGAAGTGAACCCTGTTCTTGGCAGTCTTCGCGCTGCGGGAGGGCATCAGGGCGAGCCGGTGCCTGAACCCGTCCGTCGCCGTCAGTAGGTGCCGACCAGAGGGGCCGGTCCACACGTGTTCGAGGTCGAGGGCCTGGCACCAGAACGCAGTTGTCGCATCGAGATCGACACAGTCGATGAGAACGCAGTCGACGACGAGGGACACGGCCCATCGTTGCAGCAGAAGTGGCACGGCTCGTCGACATATTCCGAGCGCCGCCCGGGCACATCGCTGCTGACGGCGTGACTGTCCCGGCGGTAGGGGACGCTCAGATCGGATGATCTGTGGGCGTCGGCGGCTTGCGTTGTGCGCACACTTCGGGCAGTCTGCTCGCGTGCACCGACCGCTCGGTTTCGGGTTGATTGTGGTCGCAGTCGGGTGTTTGGGCACCGCCTGCGACAGTGGCTCGACCGCCGCGCCGACCACGAATTCCGCCGACAGGTCTAACGGCGCGAGCCAGGAATCCCGGAGCGAGGTCACTGATTGGCTCGACCGGACCGCCCATCAGAGGGTCTCCTATCGCTTGTCGCTGAGTTGCTCGTGCAGTGGTGGAGGTGAGTGGAGGGTGGTAGAGATGGACGGAACCACCATCGAAGCGGAGTACTTGGGCTCGGGAGAGCCTGGTGATGATGAGCCGACGATTCGCCTGGCTGGAGCGTTGAGATCGGCTCTTGGGGCGACAGGGCCGGTTGTTGTCTCGTCCCTGTCTCCGACGAGCATCCGCCTGCAGGTTGATCAGGAGGTCAGCTCCATCGATGACGAATTCGAGTTCTACGCTTACGAGATCCGAATCGGTAGTTGACTAGCCTCGGCTGGCGACCCTCGTAGTGCGCCCCGAACTGCCGCTCGGCGCTACCTGACTCGCGTCTTCGGAGAGCGCATAGCGACGGCTACGCAACCGGCGGTAGGTGACGCGTCCGCGACGAGCGCCTCCGCTACGCACTTCGCTTGTCGCCAGCCACGAACGGCGCCTGAACGACGAAGTGGAGGTAATCGTCACTGCCGTCGACAAAAGTGTGCGCCTCGCCCGGCTCGACGAGCAACAGATCGCCAGCCCGTAGGTCGACCTGTCGTCCGTCAACGACGGCGACGGATGTGCCACGGGCGACGAAGTAGACCTCGTACATCGACTGGTGCACGTGAGGATCGTCCACGGCAGCGTCGGCGTATCCCAGCGCCACCGGAACATCAATCTCCCACGGACCCGTGAACCATCCCTTGCCAGACTGGTCGACCGTTCGCTTGATCACTGAGTAAGTGTTTCACCCGCCGAGCCGACTCGTCGTCAACCAGACGGCTGCCATCCGAAGTCCTGCTCACGCCCTCAGCCCAACGAACGAGTAGTCGGGTCCTGTCGACCAGGCCACATAGCCGGCGGTAGGTGGCAGTGCGCTTCGGCCGTCTCGTGTCCGAGTCAGATCTGGTCAGCGCACCCAGCCGCATGCGATCAGCGTGTCGGGGTCGTAGTAGACGTCTTCGCGGGTGACGAGACCGAGGTCGCCGGTCTCCCACACGACGCCGGTGCGCACCGTGCACGGTGCCCCGTTCACCGTTGCCGTCATGTCCGCGACCACACCAGGACCGAGGCCGGACGCGAACACGTCGGTCACCGCCACCGTCAGGTCCGGGGCGGCGGCGAAGAGCGCGCTCGCCCATGCCTCTAGGCCTGCGAGGTCCTGCTCGCCACCGGCGAAGCCGTCGACCCGAACCGCGTCGGCCGCAAACAGGGCGCGGATGTCAGCGACGTCGTGCCCTGTCCAGGCCGCCGCCCATCGCCGGGCCAGATCGCAAGCCTGGGCTGCCTCCGTCTCGATGGCGGCCACGGCCTCCTGCAGCGGTACACCGAGGCCCTCGTAGCCGATCGTCGCGGCGATGGCCTCGGCGTTGTCCGCAGCACCGACGGCTCCCATGAGGTGCATGAGCTGGGTGACCGACCCGTCGGTCACGCGGAGCTGACGAGCGAACAGCATCGAGGCGTCGAGCCCCGCGACGTCGGCGTGGAAGAAGCTGGTCCAGTTGGTCGTGGTGAGCGAACCGTCCTCGTTGACGAGGACCTCGACGACGTCCTGTGCCGTGTCGATGGTGTCCTTCATGAACGAGAGGTAGCCAGCCATCGAGTGCAGGCGCAGGCTCGGGATCGCCGGGTCGATGACGACGAACCCGATTGAGGTCGGGGGCGCGGCTTCGGCATCGAATGACCTGAGCGCCTCACCTGCTCGTCGCGCGATGTCGGACATGGCGGCGGCGCCGGACGTCAGTTCCTCGGCGCCGACGGCGAACAGCGTCGGGACATCAGTTGGATCGGGAGCGGAAACCGACGGTGACGCGCTGCTCGGCGGCGCCTCGGAACGCTCCGTGGTCGCGTTCGTCTCCCGATCTCTGCCGCCGCAGGACGCCACCACGAGGCCGGCGACCACCGCTCCCCGTATTGCCAGCAGCCCAGACATGTCCACCCTCCTCGCGCTTCATTCGACGTCATTGTTTCTCCGGTCGTTTCGACGCGCCAGGGCCGACCGTCCCGGTGACTCGCGCAGCGAACGGCGTCGGCCCTCGCCGGCCCGGCTGGGTCCGGCGTTACGAAGCTGCGTCGTGGCCGCGCGCGAGGAGTGTGTGCCAAAGGTACTTGAGTTGCTGCGGAGTCGACTCCGGTGGATCACCGAGCGGTGAGGGTTCCTCGTACGGATGCTCGGCGGCGGTGACGCCGATCGCTCGTGCGTCGATGATCCCGTTGGCGCCTGCCACGCGGCGTGCGAGTGCTGGCATGGTGGGACCGCGGAAGTCGTCAGGGACGTCGTCGACGGCCAGTTCCGAGCCGCGGTGCCACGCGAGCTCGAAGCCGTGCCGCGCGGCTGCGGCGGCGAGGTCCTGTTCGACGTCGCTACCTCGGAACGATGGATCGAGCACGATGGCCTCGACGTCGTTGGCCAATTCGACTCCACCGTGGACCTGGATCTCGACGTAGCCGTCGAGATCTCGACTCGCCAACCGCGGCAGGTCCTGCCCGTCGATGAGCGCGAGGAGCGTGTCGGTGTCAAGGCGTCGGTTGAGGAGGTTGCGGCTGGCGGCTTGTTCGGCGAGGCCGGCGAGGATGCTCCACGGCTCGTGGAAGGTGCCGACATCTCGTGGGGCGGCGTGGGTGTCGCCGACGCACAGGGTGGTTCGTTCGCGCACGTGCGATCGCAACACTAGGAAGCAGGACCCGAATCGCGGGGAGCCGCCGTGGTCATCGACCATGAGGTCGAACGCTCCGTAGACGGGATGCTCGCCCGAGCCCGGGGCGATGTCGTCGCAAGCTCCAGCGAAGAACTTGCGCTCGAACCGATGTCGTTCGCCACCGTGGAGTGCGGATCGGCTTCCCGATGAGGTGCCGGTCGCCCATTGGCTCCGATAGGCGCCGTCGGACAGGAGTCCCGTCGCGACCGAACAGCCGTCCCGACCGATTCGATCGGGATGGAAGTTCACCGTCAGACGTCCGGCGATCCGCAACCGATCGACCCACACATCCGCAAGGCCGACGTTGGTCGATGCCACCCATCGCGCTGTCGAGGTAGCGCGGTCAGCGAAGGCCCGCCGCCCTATCGCCCGGATCGCCTCTGCATATCCCATTGCTCTGCGAACGGTAGCCGTCTGCCCGGAGCGGGACGACCGGAGCCCGATCGCGTAGATCGCGAGAGCTGCGTACCCGACCCACGGGCGCCGCTCGCCGGACCGGTGCGGTGCACCTCACGGACCCGGCGGTATGGGACACTCATCGCCATGGTCCATCCTTCGGCCCGGGGTGGCTACGAAGAGGAATCCGGTGTGTACGCGAAGGCCCGTCCGAGTTATCACCGGGATCTCATCGAGCGTTTCGAGGGCCGCTACGGACGCGGTGTCGTCGTGGATCTCGGTGCGGGAACCGGGATCTTCACCGGCCAACTGATCGAAGCCGGATGCGTTCCCATCGCAATCGAACCGGTCGGCGCGATGCGCCAGCGGCTGACAGTCGACCATCCCGACATCTCCGTGCTCGACGGCACCGCAGAGGACACAGGGCTGCAGGACGGCAGCGTCGACTGTGTCGTCGTGGCTCAGGCCTTCCATTGGTTCAACCACGCAGATGCGCTTCGGGAGATACACCGGATCCTGCGCGCCGAGGGTCATCTCGTTTGTGTCTGGAACGTCCGAGACGAGAGCGTAGGTTGGGTCAGGGAGTTCACCGACATCGTCGACCTGCACGCAGGGAGCACTCCTCGGCATCGATCAATGGACTGGCGTCGTGCGATCGATGCCGACCCCTTGTTCGAGGCGATCGACGATTGGTCCGTTCCCCATCCCATCGCGACCACGCCCGAGGGCGTCGTCGAGAGAGCGCTCTCCACGAGCTTTATCGCGGCCCTGGACCACAAGCAACAGCAACAGGTGCTGGAGGAGGTCGGGGCGCTCGCGCAGGCCCTCGGCGATCAGTTCGAGTTCCCGTACCGATCGGAGCTTCAAGCCTGGCGAAAGACCGGGCGACCCGCCAGCGCCTGACCCGGCTCCGATAAGCGCGCCAAGTTGCTCGGGTGCTCACTCCTCTGAACCCGACCACGTCAAGTCGTGCTGCGCCGCCCGAGTGCGGACGGGCAAGAACGAACAGACGGCTACGCAACCGGCGTTTGGGGACACGAACCGAAGCACCGATCGGGGCGGTTTGCCCCAAGGTCAACGCCCGTTGTTCTGCGCCGCGCGTTCTGTGCTCGGACGATCACGGCTCCCATTTCGCCGTCACGTTTGGCGGCCTCGACGACGCGAGCCTCAGTTCTGTGGGCATCCCGTTGAGAGGCCGTCCGGTTGCGTGTACTGATACGCGGGAACCCAGTCGAATTGTGTGCCTGTGCTGCAGTTGAACTTGTCGATGGTCAGGATTTCGTCGCCCGTGGCGTCGTACACATGGACGACGGCTGAGTCGCCGTCGTTTCCGGGCCACCATGCTGCGAACACTCCGTTCTCGAGGGTCGCTTCGACTGTGCCGATGGCGGTCGTGATCGTGATCTTGGCAACCTCGGGGAGCGCAAGTCCGCTGAGCCAGGTGGCTTCGTGTCCGTCAACGGTGCCGGCGGCGCTCGCCGCGGCATTCCCGTTGGGGGCTTTGACTCCGATGACGACGGCGGGATAATCGGCGCTCGGCGTGAGTGGCGTCAGACCTTTCGTCTTGGTAACCATCACCCATCCCGTTGTCCAGATGTTGCTTGCGTCAGAGTCACGCGTGCTCATGCATTCCTTCCACGTGTCGCCGTCGTGCATCACGGTGTGGGCCCCGTTTCCTCTGAGGTCAATGATCTGCAGTACGGCGTTAGCCGGGTTGTCGGTGTCGACGTTGTAGTCAGTGTTGCGGCACATCGAGTCAAGTGTCGCGATCGTGGCCGGATCGGAAGCGCCGGCGGCGTCGCTTGGCTGTGGCGTGGCGGTCCAGTTCGCAAACACAGTCGGAGAGTGACTGCCGCTGGCCGGCAACAACGTCGCGACGGCGATGGCCGCGATGCTGAGGCTGGCGAGCAGCATCAACTTTGGAGCAACCTTTCGCCGGCGGCCAGCGCGACGAATATCGGCCGCGGTGACATCGAGGTAGATGTCGTCGAGTTCTGACTCAAGTTGGGACAGCAGGTCGGAATCAATCATTGGTGTAAGCCTCCGCATAGTGAGCGCGTAGAGAAGTCAGGGCACGATGGAGATGGGCGGTCACAGTGCCAGCAGCGATTCCGAGCAGATCGGCGGTGGTCTGTGTGTCGAGGTCCAAGAAGAAGCGCAACGCGATCACCTCTCGTTGCC
>JBAVTH010000314.1:0-32710 GCA_049696035.1 Ilumatobacteraceae bacterium | reverse complement strand
GTGCTCTTCGTGGAGCACGACATGGACATGGTGCACGACATCTCCGATTGGGTGATCGTGATGGCCGAGGGCCTGATCATCGCCGAGGGCACCCCCGATCAGATCTCGTCCAACCCGGCCGTGATCGATGCCTACCTGGGGTCGCACCAGGGCAAGTCGTTGCTGGAGGACCTGTGACCGATTCCGCGCTCCCCGTCGTGCTCGAAGCCACCGAACTGGTGGCCGGGTACATTCCCGAGGTCAACATCCTCAACGGGTGCAACCTGGTGGTCAACGCCGGCGAGTTCATCGGCATCATCGGGCCCAACGGCGCCGGCAAGTCGACGGTGCTCAAATCGGTGCTCGGCCAGTGCACCGTGCGCTCCGGCACGGTGACGTTGGAGGGCGCCGACATCACCGGCCTGAAGGCACACCAGCTGGTCAGCCGTGGTGTGGGCTACGTGCCACAGACCAAGAACGTGTTCCAGAGCCTGACGGTGACCGAGAACCTGGAAATGGGCTGCTACCTGCGGCCGAAGGTCTTCCGCGACCGCTTCGAGTACGTCACCAACCTCTTCCCGCGCCTGCTGGAGCGGCGTCACTCGCGTGCGGGTGCGCTGTCAGGTGGGGAACGTCAGATGGTGGCGATGAGCCGTGCGCTGATGCTGGAACCGAAGCTGCTGCTGCTCGACGAGCCGTCCGCGGGCCTGTCACCTCAGCTGCAGGACGAGGTGTTCCTCAACTGTCGGGCGATCAACAGGACCGGCGTCGCGATCTTGATGGTCGAGCAGAACGCGCGCCGATGCCTGCAGGTGGTCGACCGTGGCTACGTGCTCGATCAGGGGCGCAACGCCCACACAGGTTCGGGTCGCGACCTCCTCGCCGACCCAGCGGTCATCGAGCTCTACCTGGGCACCCTGGCCAAGGCCACCGGCGGCTGACGCCGCCGTCTCGGTCGCTCGCTCGCTGCGCTCGCTCCGTTCCCTCGAAGGGCTGTGGAGCGCCTTCGGCGCGCTCAGCTGCGGTGGGCCTCACGGGGACCGTGTCGGACCGCGGGCGCCGCCGCCGGTGCCGGCCCGTACGCGGAAGGGCCCCGAGCTCGCGCTCGGGGCCCTTGCGAATGCTCAGCTGCTGACCGTGGTCAGCGGGTGATCACTTACCGGCGTTGAAGTTCTCGCCGAGTGCGTTGCCCATGTTGCCGTCGCAGCCGTAGACCATCTTGTTCTGCGGGCCGACGCCCTTCTCGACCATGGTCTTGAGGATGCGGCTGCCCTCGTCGAACGTGATCAGGATGATCGCGTCGGGGTCGGCAGCAACGACCTCGTCGACTTCGGCGTCGAAGCTGGTGGCCTTCGGGTCGTAGATCTTGGTGCCGAGCACTTCGACGCCAGCGGCGGTGAGTGCCGGCTCGATGACGCCGGCCAGGCTGGTGCCGTAGGCGTCGTCGAGGGCCAAGATGTAGGCCGACTGGTTGCCGTCGTC
The DNA here is from genome assembly GCA_049696035.1 of Ilumatobacteraceae bacterium. Lineage (GTDB taxonomy): Bacteria > Actinomycetota > Acidimicrobiia > Acidimicrobiales > Ilumatobacteraceae > UBA668. The sequence goes on along the minus strand of JBAVTH010000314.1, from coordinate 31,249 downwards.
GATGACGAGCTGGGCGATGACGTTGCCCTGCAGGTCGTCCGGGGGAGCGTTGCGGAAGTACAGCGCATGGTCCGGGTAGTCGACGAGCTTCAGCGACGTGTTGGCGGGCGAGTACTGCACCACGCCGGCGGCGGTGATCTTGTCGATGACGGTCAGCGAGACCGAGGAGGAGGCGGCGCCGATGATGGCGTCGACACCTTCTCCGAGCAGGCGGTCGGCCGTCTGGCTGGCGATGTCGGTGCTGGTGTCGCCGGAGTCGCCGGGCGACCAGGTGACAGGCTTGCCGAGCGCGCCGCCGGCGGCGTTGATGTCGGCCACGGCCAGCTCGGCGCCGGCGAACTCGGGAGCGCCGAGGAAGGCGAGCGAGCCGGTCTGCGGCAGCAGGCCGCCGAAGGCCAGGACGCCGTCGCCCTCACGCACCACGTCGGTGGTCTGGAGCGGCTTGACAGCCGAGTCAGGCGCCGAAGCGGTGATGAAGGTGGTGAGCGAATCGTCGAGGAGGTTGCCCTCACCGAACACGAGCACGCCGTAGCTTGCCTCGAGGGGCTCGCCGTTGCCGTTCATCGTGATGGGGCCGGAGTAGCCGTCGTAGTCGATGTCGGTGCCGGCCTTGACCAGCGCGAGGCAGTCGGCGTACGTCGTGCACTTCTCGCCGTCCTTGGTGACGCCGACGATCTCATCGGCCATGGCCGAACCGTCGGTGCCGGCGATCTCGGCAGCCAGCGCGATGTTGACGATCGCGTCGTAGGTCTCGCCGGCGTAGTTGAAGTCCTTCAGGCCACCATCGGCGGAACCCGACGGGGTGGTCTTCAGGCGATCCTTGAAGTCGGAGCTCAGCTCGACGAGCGGGGTGGTGCCCTTCATGCCCGCCATCTCGTTGCCGCCGGTTGCAGCGGCTTCGGTGGTGTCGACTGCCGCCTCGGTGGTGTCGACTGCCGCTTCCGTGGTGTCGACCGCGGCCGCGGTGGTGTCCACCGCAGCAGCCGTGGAGGCGGTGCTGTCCTTCTTGTCGTCGCCGCAGGACGCGACCACGATGGCCAGACCTGCGAGCAGCGCGCCGAACTGGCGCACGCGGGATTTCTGCATTGGGTTTCTCCCCCTAGGAGCCGAGCCGCGGGGTGCGGCCCGGTGGTATACGAGACGCGCAGTGTAGGTCGGTTGTGCACGAAGGGACAAGCACCGAACGGCGAAATCGATGACGGGACGACTACGGTTCGGTGCATGCCGAACCCAGCCGAAGGCGCCCCGGAGGAAGTTCTCTACGCGGTTGCCGACCACATCGCCACCATCACCCTCAACGCGCCGGGCCGGATGAACACCATCTCCGGGGCGATGCTCGACCAGTTGTCCGAGCGGCTGCTGCAGGCCGACCGCGATCCCGAGGTGCGCTGCATCGTGCTCACCGGCGCCGGCAAGGCGTTCTGCGCCGGTCTCGACATGGCGGCGCAGATGGGTTCTGCGAAGGGTTCGCTGGCGGGCATGGGCGGCGGTGAAGGCATCCCCGGCGAGATCGACCTGCGGTTCACCCCACCCACCGTGCTGCACAACCTCGACACGCCCACCATCTGCGCGCTCAACGGCGGCGCCGCCGGCTACGGCCTCGACATCGCCCTCGGCTGCGACATCCGCATGGCGGCTTCGTCGGCGAAGCTCAACCCCGGCTTCGCCAAGCGCGGCATCGTGCCCGAGAGCGGCGGCACCTGGCTGCTGCCGCGCATGGTCGGCTACGCCAAGGCGGCCGAGATCGCCTTCACCGGCCGCACGCTCAAGGCCGACGAAGCGCTCGAGCTCGGTCTGGTCAATCACGTGATCGCCGACGAGCACTTCCAGGAAGCGGTCCGTGAACTGGCCGGCGAGATCGCGGCCAACGCGCCGCTGGCAGTACGGGCCATCAAGCGCATGATGAGGGCCGCCGAGACGGAGACGTTCGATCAGAACGTGCATCACGTGTTCCTGCAGTTGCTCCCGCTGCTGCGCACGGACGACTTCCGTGAAGGCGTGGCCGCCTACATGGAGAAGCGGCCGCCGAAGTTCAGCGGGCGCTGAGTTGCGGTCGGCATGATCCCACTGCTCACGGGCCTGGCCACCACCCGTACGATCCGTCGCTACACGGCCGAACCGATCCCGGAGGCCGACCTGTCGTCCATCCTGTGGCATGCCAGCCGCGCTCCGAGCGGCAGCAACCGTCAGGGTGTGCGCTACCTGGTGCTGCTCGACGGGCCGACAGCGCTGCAGGCGAGGCGCATCCTGGGCGAGTCGTTCCGCTCGTCGTGGGCGGCGAAGCGAGCTGACGACGGCTACTCGGTCGGCAGCGCGGTGGATGCGTCGTCGCCCAAGGGGCGCATGGCCGCCACGATGCAGCACTTCGTCGACCACCTCGAGGACGTGCCGGCGATCGTGCTCGTGTGCCTTCGTCGGCATCGCGCCCCCAACCCATACGAGGGCGCGTCCGTGTACCCGGCAGTGCAGAACCTGCTGCTGGCGGCGCGCGCTCTCGGATACGGCGGGGCGTTGACGATGTGGCATCAGGTCGTGGAAGCCGAGTTGCGCGAGATGCTCGGCGTTCCCCACGACGTGGCGATCTCGGCGTGCGTCACCTTGGGCCGGCCCAAGGGTGCACACGGCCCGGTGAGGAGGCGGCCGCTGCACGATGTCGTGTTCGCCGATCGATGGGGTGAGCGGGCGGCGTGGGCCGTCGATCCGCCGGGCACCCAGCACGCGGGCGGTCCGGGCCACCAGGACAGCTAGGGTTGCAGGCGATGAGCGACTACACGCCTACACCTGATCATCGTTTCACCTTCGGCCTGTGGACGGTGGGAAACACCGGCCGCGACCCCTTCGGCTTCGAGACCCGCGCTGTGGTCGACCCCGTGCAATCGGTCCACAAGCTGGCCGAGTTGGGCGCGTACGGCGTCAACTTCCACGACGACGACCTGGTGCCCTTCGGCTCCACTGCGGCCGAGCGCGAACGCATCGTCAAGCAGTTCCGTGCTGCGCTCGACGAGACCGGCATGAAGGTGCCGATGGCGACGTGCAACCTCTTCTCGCAGCCTCTGTTCAAGGACGGCGCGTTCATCGCCAACGATCCGCAGGTGCGCCGCTACTCGGTGAAGAAGACGTTCGACGCGATCGACCTCGGCGCCGAGCTGGGCGCCGAGGTGTACGTGATGTGGGGCGGCCGTGAAGGCATGGAGGCGGAGGCCGCGAAGAACGTCGGCGACGCGCTCGATCGCTACGCCGAAGCCGTCAACCTGGCCTGTGCGCACATCCGCGAACGCGGCTACAAGATGGTCATCGCGATGGAGCCCAAGCCGAACGAGCCGCGCGGCGACATGCTGCTGCCAACCGTGGGTCACGCGCTGGCGTTCATCAACGAACTGCAGTGGCCGGAGATGGTGGGCCTCAATCCGGAGTTCGCCCACGAGACGATGAGCGGCCTCAACTTCACGCATGCGGTCGCTCAGGCCATGTGGCACGGCAAGTTGTTCCACATCGATCTCAACGCCCAGCGCATCGGCAAGTACGACCAGGACTTCCGCTTCGGTAGCGAGGGCATCCGCGACGCGTTCTACCTGGTGAAGTTGTTGGAGGACTCGAAGTGGGAGGGCATGCGGCACTTCGACGCGCATGCATACCGCACCGAAGACGCCGCCGGTGTCTGGGACTTCGCGAAGGGTTGCATGCGCAACTACCTGATCCTCGCCGAGAAGGCGGAGCGCTTCCGCAACGATGCCGAGATCACCGCCGCGCTCGAGGCGGCGATGGTGCCCCAGCTCGCGGAGGCCACCTCGCCGGCCGGCTTCGGCGCCGAGGCCCTGGCCTCGATCCGCGCCACGTCTCCCGACATCGCCGCCATGACCGCTCGCGGCTACGGCCACGAGCGGCTCGACCAGCTGGTCACGGAGCTGCTGCTGGGCGTTCGCTAGGCCATGCGAGTCGTGGCCGGCGTCGATTCGTCGACGCAGAGCACGAAGGTCGAACTGCGCGAGGTCGAGTCGGGTCGCGTCGTTGCCCGCGGGTCGGCCCCCCACGCAGTCACCACCCCACCTCGTTCCGAGCAGGACCCGAACGGTTGGTGGCATGCGTTCGCCGTGGCATACGACTCTGCGTCGGCGCAGGCTGCCGATGCCGAGGTCGTGGGCATCAGCGTGGCCGGCCAGCAGCACGGCATGGTCACGCTCGACGCCGAGCGACACGTCCTGCGGCCTGCGAAGCTGTGGAACGACACCGAGTCGGCGCCCGATGCAGGGTGGCTGTGCAAGCAGCTGGCAGGTGGCGCCGGCGAGTGGGCGGAGACCGTCGGCAGCGTGCCGGTGGCGGCGTTCACGATCACCAAGCTGTCGTGGCTGCACCGCGCGGAGCCCGAGGTGTGGACGCGCCTGGCCCATGTACTGCTCCCTCACGACTGGATGACCTACCGCCTGACCGGCGCGCTCGTCACCGATCGTGGCGATGCGTCGGGTACCGGCTACTGGTCGCCGATCACCGGTGAGTACTGCTGGGACCTGTTGAACATCGTCGATCGCGATCGCGATTGGAGCGGTGCGGTTCCTCGCGTCGCCGCCCCGACGGAGGTCGTGGGCGAGTGGCGGGGTATGCCGGTCGCATGCGGCACCGGCGACAACATGGGTGCAGCCCTCGGTCTCGGCCTCAGGACGGGCACCGCGGTGGTGTCGATCGGCACGTCCGGCACGGCATACGCGGTCGCGGACCAGCCCACGGCCGACCCCACCGGAGCGGTCGCCGGGTTCGCCGATGCCAGCGGCCGCTACCTGCCGCTTGCCTGCACACTCAACGCAACAAAGGCCCTCGATGCGATCGCCCGCCTCGTGAGCGCGGACCACGCTGAGTTCGATGCACTCGCGCTGGCCGCCGAGGCGGGCGCGGGCGGGTTGACGTTGTTGCCGTACTTCGATGGCGAGCGCACCCCGAACCTGCCGACTGCAACAGGGTGGCTGAGCGGGCTGCGCACCGATGTCACACGATCACAGATGGCGCGTGCAGCGGTGGAAGGTGTGTGCTGCTCGCTGCTCGACGCACTCGACGCCATCCGGGCGGTTGCGCCCGTGGAGCGGGTGGTGCTGGTCGGTGGTGGCGCTCGCTCGGCTGCCGTGCGCCAAGTGTTCGCGTCGTTGAGCGACCTGCCGGTCGGCACCGCCGACGCCGACGAAGCTGTCGCCACTGGCGCGTGCGTGCAGGCCGCGGCGGTGGCGCTCGGCCAGTCGCACGCCGAAGTGGCCGAGCGTTGGGGCCTCGGTGCGGTCAACGTCGTGCACGCCGTTGCAGCGGCGACCGATGTGCGCGCTCAGTACGCAACCCTGCGTGGCGCCGCCTACCCGTCGTGACGCCTGCCGACCCCTACCCGCTGCTCGGCGTCGAGCCGACGGCCACCGCTTCCGAACTGGCTGCCGCCCGGCGGCGACTGGCACAGCACCTGCACCCAGACCACGGCGGCGACCAGGATGCGATGCAAGCGCTCAACGGCGCCTACGACGAGGCGGTACGGCGACTGACGCAGCACGCCGTCGCCGAGCCCGCTCAACCGTCTGGTTGGGAGGCGCCGGCGGCGGCCCGTGTCGATCGACGGACCGGCCGAAGCGTGCAGCACGACTCGCCGTCGTTCACGATCGACGTGCTGCCGGTGGAGGCGTACGAGGCGTTGCTCGTGGTCACCTCGTGGATGGGGGAGGTGCTGGTGGACGAACCGCCCTATCAGCTGGAGGTGTTCCTTCGCGATCCGTCCCCGTGCTGGTGCCGGCTCGACCTGGTTCCCGATGCCGGTGCAACGACGGTGAGCCTCGTGGTGGCGGCGTTGGAGGGCGACCCCGCGCCCGACATCGATGCCGTCCGCGACGAGTGGGTCGCGAACCTCAACCGGCTCGGCGACGTGTAGCGCGTTCGCACGATTCCGGCAGGACGACGCGACAGATCGCATGTCGGACGGCGTCATCGAAGGGAAGTCCCTGTCTCCTCCGACTGGTCGGGCGACCCGGAACGGGCTTCATCGAGGCGAATGCTGTACTGGTCGCCGAGGTGGCGCAGGCCGAGCCGCTGGGCGAGGCCGATGGAGGCTGCGTTCCAATGCGCAACCCGCCACTGGGGGAGCAGACCCCGAGCGGCAGCTTCGGTGAGCGCTCGGTGCGCGGCCGCGAGGCCGGCGCCGCAACCGCGATGGGCGGCCGCCGTCAGCGAACTGATGTGAGCGACGTCTCCAGGCCACAGCGTCCACGCGCACACCGAGATCGGGACGCCGTCGGCATCGAGCGCGACGAAGATGCCCGACGTGGTGTGCCCTACTCCGGCCTCGTCACGCTCGGCTTGGCTCGCGTCGGCGAGCACGGCCTGCACCCGACTGTCGGAGAGCTCGAGTGGGCCGATCGTGCGCCCTGCGGGCACTGGCACGGTGGGCGACCCGTAGTACAGCCTCGCCGGGCCGAGTGTGTGAAGTGGCCGAAAGTGCCGACGGACGAAGTCGCGATCGACGAGCTGAACGGGCGACGACCGGCGGGCGTCGTCGCTGATCCTGTCGAGTTGTGCGGCCGGGCCGGCGACGACCGCCCGGTGCCCTATCCGGACGACGGCGACCCAGCCATCAGGGGCTGCACGATGGCTGTCGGTCTCGGCCAAGCAGACGTCATGCTCGGCGAAGCCGTGACGGGCGGTCGTCAACTCGCGCCAGACCGCTTGCACGCGCTCGAGTTCGCCGTCGTCCGTCACGGTCAGCCTGCGGCGGCGGCTTTGGTCAGGCGGTCGCGGATGGCATGTCCGAGTCCGTGCGGCGGCGGCATGACCGCGATGATCACCTGCACACCTCGGGCATCGGCCGCGCGAAGGTCGGCGTAGAGGGAACGGGCGTACGCGACCAGATCGTCGGAGCGATCGAGGATCCACGACCCCGACACACCCCACGATGCCTGCAGCGCTTCGGCTTCGTTCTCCACCAGCACCACCCTCGCCGCCGGTGCATAGTGCGAAGCCAGCATGCCGGGGGCGCGGCTTGGCCCGGCCCCGTTGCCAAGCGCCGCGCCGAGCAGCGCTTCGATCTCCTCGCGGCCGATGCCACCCGGGCGGAGGATCTGCGGCGGCGTGACGGTGCAGTCGACGATCGTGCTCTCCACGCCGACCGGGCACGGGCCGCCGTCGAGCACGTAGTCGACCAGGTCGCCCAGGTCGTCGTCCACGTGCATCGCCGTCGTCGGGCTGACCTTGCCGAAGCGATTGGCCGAGGGTGCGGCCACGCCGCCACCGAACCGCGTCAGCAACTCGGTGGTCATCGCGTGCGCCGGCACACGCACGCCGACCGTCTCGCGGTCGCCCGTCACCACCGGCAGCACGTGCGCCGCTCTCGGAACCAGCAGGGTGAGCGGCCCCGGCCAGCAGGCGTCGGCGAGGACCGCCGCCGGCGGGGGCACCTCGGCGGCCCACTCGGGAAGCTGCTCGGCCGCAGCGACGTGCACGATCAGCGGGTGGTCGGCGGGGCGTGCCTTGGCGGCGAAGATGCGACGGACGGCGGCCTCGTTGGAGGCATCGCCGGCCAACCCGTAGACGGTCTCGGTGGGGATGGCCACCAAGCCGCCGTTGCCGAGGATCTCCAGCGCTCTCTCGACAGATGTGCCGATGGTCATCGAGCGGCCACCGTCACGCGGGAACGGCGTCGAGGAACTCGAGCGCGGCATCGATGAAACCGAACGATTCCGGCGTGGCGAAGTGGTCGACGTTGCGCAACACCTTCAGCGTCGCGTTGGGCAGCGCAGCCACCAATGGGTCGCCGGGACCCGCGAAGTCCTTGTCGCCGATGACGACGAGCGTTGGGCACGACGCGGCGGCGAGCAGTTCCGCCGTGAAGGGGCTTCGCTCCCGGCGCATGATGGCCGCGAGCGCGATCGGGTCGTTACCCGGTTGGTGTGCGTACTGGGCGAAGACGTGTGCGGCGGTGTCGTCGTCGCCGGCGCGGCCCTCGATCGCAGCGACGATGCGTGGACCTGACTCGTCGTCGGGCTCGAGCACGTTCCGGCCGATTCCGGCCAGCACCAGCTTGCGGAAACGGTGCGGCTCGGCGCAGGCGACGCGCAGCAACGTCAGCGCTCCCAGCGAGAAGCCAACGGCATCGACCGGCTCTTCGGGCATGGCCGCCACCACCCGTGTGGTCAGGTCGGCGTAGGCCGCCGGCTCGTGCGGCTTGGGTGCCGTGCCGTGACCCAGCAGGTCGACGCCGATCACTCGTCGCCCGGCATCGCTCAGCAATTCGGTGAAGCCGCTGCGCCGCCAGGTGGTCTCGAACGAGCCGCCCCATCCGTGCACGAGCACAACCGGCGCAGGAACCACTGATGACGTCACGGCGCCACGGTAGCCTTGGGCGGTTTCTTTCACCAGCACTGCACCACCGATCGTCCGACTTCAAAGGCAGTTCACCACGATGCGTTTCCTCGGTAGCACCCCGCCGTACGACCTGACCTACAGCGACGTCTTCATGGTGCCCAGCCTGAACGACGTGTCGTCCCGATTCGCGGTCGATCTCACCACACCCGACATGCTGGGTACGACGATCCCTGTCGTGGTCGCCAACATGACCGCTGTCGCCGGCAGGCGCATGGCCGAGACGGTCGCCCGTCGCGGCGGTATCACCGTGCTGCCGCAGGACATCCCGCTCGACGTCCTGGAGTCCGTCATCGAGTACGTCAAGACACGGCACCTCGTGTACGACACGCCGATCACGCTCAGCCCGACGCACACGGTCGGCGACGCGCTCAGCCTGATCCACAAGCGCGCCCACGGCGCGGTGGTGATCGTCGACGACGGTGGCCACCCGGAGGGCATCTTCACCGAGCACGACGCAGCCGGCTTCGACCGCTTCACGCAGTTGAAGAACGTGATGAGCCGCGAACTGGTCGTGCTCGAGGACGGTACTGCGCCGGCGGAGATCTACGACCGGCTCTCCGGCCAGCGCCTGTCGGTCGCCCCGGTGGTCGATGGCGACGGGCGACTGATCGGATGCGCCACCCGCACCGGCGCGCTGCGCAGCACGATCTACCGTCCGGCAATCGATGCGCAGAGCCGTCTGCTCGTCGCAGCCGCAGTGGGCATCAACGGCGACCCGGCGACGAAGGCCAAGGCGTTGCTCTCCTATGGCGCCGATGTCCTGGTGATCGACACCGCCCACGGTCATCAGACCCGCACGCTGCGGGCCATCGAGGAGGTGCGGGCGGTTGCCCCCGGAGTGCCGATCGTCGCCGGCAACGTCGTCACCACCGAAGGCACCCGCGATCTGATCAACGCCGGCGCCGACATCATCAAGGTCGGTGTGGGTCCGGGCGCGATGTGCACCACGCGCATGATGACCGGCGTCGGCCGCCCTCAGTTCAGCGCCGTGCACGATTGCGCCACCGAGGCAGGCAAGCACGGCAAGGTGATCTGGGCCGACGGGGGCGTACGCCACCCACGCGACGTCGCGCTCGCCCTGGCCGCGGGTGCAGCCAACGTGATGTTCGGGTCCTGGCTGGCCGGCACGTACGAGTCGGCGGCCGATACCCTGCGCGACCCCGACGGCCGGCTGTACAAGGAGAGCTTCGGCATGGCCAGCAACCGGGCGGTGAAGAGCCGCAACCGCAGCGAGACCGCATTCGAGCGGGCCCGCAAGGAGCTGTTCGAGGAAGGCATCAGCACGTCGCGCATGTACCTCGACCAGACTCGACCGGGCGTGGAGGACATCATCGACGACATCGTCGCGGGCGTGCGCTCGGCGTGCACCTACGCGGGCGCTGCCACCATTGCGCAGTTCGCCGAACGCGCGGTGGTGGGTGTGCAGAGCGCCGCCGGCTACAGCGAGGGCCTGCCGCAAGGAACGAGTTGGTAGTGAGGGTCATCGCGATCGACGGCCCGGCAGGTGCCGGCAAGAGCACCATCGCTCGTGCGCTCGCGCGACGGATGGGCCTGGAGTACCTCGACACCGGCGCGATGTATCGCGCGGTCACCTACGCCGCGCTCGCCCGGGGCCTCGCACTCGACGATCAGGAGGCCGTCGGCGAGTTCGCCCGGCAGGTGCCGTTGGAGGTGAGCGAGGTCGGGGTGTTCGTCGACGGCCTCGACGCCACCCGCGCCATCCGTTCGCCCGATGTCACCGCGCTGGTCAGCAAGGTGGCCGCCAACAGCGAGGTGCGCACGGAGATGCGTGCTCGTCAGCAGGAATGGGCCGCGGAGCACGGTGGAGGTGTGATCGAGGGCCGCGACATCGGGTCGGTGGTCTTCCCCGATGCGGATCTGAAGCTGTACCTCACCGCCTCGCCGCGAACCCGTGCAGAGCGACGCGTTGCCGAGGCCGGCGGCGACGTCGACGTCATCGAGGCAGCCATCGCCGCTCGCGACCACTCCGACAGCAACCGTTCCGACAGCCCCCTCACGTTGGCCGACGGGTCCATCATGGTAGACACCACCGGGCTGGGCATCGACGAGGTGCTCGCGCACATCGAATCGCTCATGTCCAACAGTTGATGGGGCACCGTGACCAAAGTATCCACCAGACTCGCCGGCCAGTCGATCCCCGACAAGATCGCCTATCACACCGTTCGCACGATCGTCACCGTGTTCTGCCGGCTGTGGTGTCGGATGACGATCGAGGGACGCGAGAACTTCCCGACCAGTGGTCCGTTCATCCTGGCCCCGACGCACCGCAGCATCATCGACACGCCGGTGTCATCCGGCGTGTACTCCAAGCGGATGCGCTTCATGGGTGCCGACAAGTGGTGGAGCAACCAGCACTTCGGGAACCTGCTGACCGCACTGGGCGGCTTCCCCGTCAGTCGCGGCACCGCCGATCGCGAGGCGCTGAAGCGCTGCATCGCCGTGATCGAGGGCGGCGAACCGCTGGTGCTGTTCCCCGAGGGCGAACGCAAGAGCGGCCCCGTGGTGCAGCCGCTGTTCGAGGGCGCCGCCTATGTCGCGATGAAGACCGGTGTGCCGATCATCCCCGTGGGCATCGGCGGCAGCGAACGGGTGATGCCCAAGGGTGCCAAGTTCATCTACCCGAGAAAGATGCACGTCATCGTCGGCAAGCCACTGAGCGTGCCTGCGGCCGAGTCGTCGAAGGAGCAGCGCGCCGCCGCTCGCCGACTCACCACCGACCTCCACGCCGAGCTGCAGCGCCTCTTCGATGCCGCGCAAGCCCGCGCGACCCGCTGAGCCGGGCAGGCGCGGCGTCGCTCAGCCTTCGAAGTAGGCCTGCAGGGCCTGCGCCAACCACACCGGGTCCTTGGTGCCACACAGCTCACGGGCGCTGTGCATGCTGAGCTGTGGGATGCCGACGTCGACGGTGTCGATTCCCAGGCGGGTGGCGGTGATCGGGCCGATCGTGCTGCCACAGGGCATGTTGTTGCGGCTGACGAAGACCTGCCACGGAACGCCGGCCTTCTCGAACACGCGCTGCACCATCGCCGCACTCGCCGCGGACGTGGCGTAGCGCTGGTTGTGGTTCAGCTTGATGGCCGGGCCCTGGTTGACGATCGGGCGATGGCCGGCCTCGTGACGGTCGGGGTAGTTCGGGTGCACGCTGTGGGCGTTGTCGGCGGAGATGCACGAGCTGCCTGCCAGCTGTGCCAGGAAGTCGGCCCGGCCGGCGCCATGTGCGATGGCCAACCGTTCGAGCACGTGCTCGAGCAGAGGGCCGGCTGCACCACTGGTGCTTTCCGAACCGACCTCCTCGTGGTCGAACAACGCGATCACTGCGGTGGCGGCACCGGGATCGTCGGCCGCGCACATCGCTGCAGTTGCGGCCCAGCAGGAGGCCTGGTTGTCGAGCCGGCCCGAGGCGAGCAGCTGGCCGCCCACGCCGAGCAATGCCGCCTTGGTGGTGTCGTAGAGGCACAGGTCCCAGCTGATGATCTCGGATGCGGCCAGTCGCGCGTGCGCGGCGAGCCACTCACCGAACTCGCCATCGCTGGGGTTGCCGACACCCCACACCGGGGAGAGGTGGGCGTGCTTGTCGAGCGCAATGCCGCGTTCGTTGACGTCGCGGTCGAGGTGGATGGCCAGCTGCGGCACCCTCGCAACGGCCTCGTCGACGTTCACCAGCGTGCTGCCACCACGGTGCTCGATGCGGCCGGCGACACCGAGGTCTCGATCCAGCCACGAGTTCAGAAGGGCTCCGCCGTAGACCTCCACGGCCAACTGCTTCCACCCGTAACCGCCGCCGTCGGCACGCGGCTTCACCTTCAGGCACGGTGAGTCGGTGTGCGCGCCGACGAGGTGCAGCGGTGAAGTGGCCCCAGCCGCCGAACCGCGGTGCCACGCGACCACTGCGGCGCCGCGTCGGACGAACCCTTTGGCGGGCACCTGGTCGAAGGCGTCGGTGGCACCCAACTCGCTGAACCCGCACGCCGACAGGCGGGCCGCGGAGGTTGCTGCCGCGTGCCACGGCGACGGTGAGGCATCGAGGTAGGCGATGAGGTCGTCGAGCTGGGCGTTCATGACTGCTGCATCAATCCCATCGGCAGCCCGGTGCCGCGGAGGTGGCTGGTCTCGTTGATGGTGACGATGCTGCGGTGTCCCTGGGGCGAGGCGGTGATGCGGTGGATGCTGGTGTAGTTCGGGTAGAAGAAGCCCTGACTGCTCGCGAGGCCCAGCACGTGAGCGAGGTACCCGTTGATCACGCCACCATGGCACACGATGGCCACCCGCTGACTCGGGTGCGCGGCGATGATCGTCTCGATCGCGCCGACCGTGCGTGCCGCGAACTCCTCGGGGCTTTCGTCGTGGACGTTCCAGTCGCCGCGGACCATGGCCTGCCAGCGAGGGTCGTTCGCCGCCTTCAGCTCCTCGACGGGGACGTACTCACTGGAGTTCCGGTCCCACTCCGCGACATCGTCGACGATCGTGATCTCCAAGCCCTTGTCGGCGGCCAGCGGCTCGGCCGTCTGGCGGGCACGGTTCAGCGGGCTCGCGTAGATCGCGTCGAAGGCTTCGCTGGCCAGGTAGTCGGCGAGGTGACGGGCCTGCGCGTGGCCGGCTTCGGCCAGCTCCGGATCAGCGATGCCCTCCGTGAGCTCGCGTCGGACTGGTAGACCATGTCGTATCAACATCAACTCCATGCCGACTAGATAAGCACCTGATGACCCCACAACCGGATACCAGAACGAAGATAGTTGCCACGCTCGGCCCCGCCAGCGAAGCACCGGAAGTGCTCGACGAGATGTTCCTGGCCGGTGTCGACGTCGTGCGCCTCAACCTCAGCCACGGCACGCTCGAGTCACATCTGGTGCGCATGCAGGCGGTCCGCGAGGCTGCGGAGCGAACCGGTCGTGTCGTCGCCGTGCTCGCCGACCTGCCCGGCCCGAAGGTTCGGTCCGGCCAGTTCGCCGAAGGTGGCGGGGCCCTCGTGGGTGGTGCCCGGTTGCTGCTCACACCGGATGAAGGCCCGTCCACGATCGACCGCATCACAGTGGACTACCCCACGCTGCTGGTCGACTTGCAGCCCGGCGATCGGGTGGTCCTCGGTGATGGCGCCATCTCGCTGCGCGCCGATGCGATCGAGGACGGCGAGGTGAAGTGCGTCGTGCTCACCGGTGGTGCGGTCCAAGGCAGGCCGGGTGTTCACCTGCCGTCGGAGCGTTTGCGGCTCACGACACCCACTGACGACGACCTCGTGCTGGGTAAGGCGATGGCGGAGGCCGGCGCCGATTTCCTGGCCGTGTCGTTCGTACGCGCGGCTCACGACCTGCGCGTCGTGCGCGAAGCCATCCTGCCGTTCACGACGCGACTCGTCGCCAAGATCGAGACGATGCCCGCGGTGGTGGCCTTGGAGGCGATCGCCGCAGAGGCCGATGCCGTCATGGTCGCCCGCGGCGATCTGGGCATCGAGTGCCCGTTGGAGGACGTGCCCCACCTGCAGAAGCGCATCATCCGGCATTGCGTGGAGGTGGGGGTGCCGGTGATCACCGCCACCCAGATGATGGAGAGCATGATCACGTCGCCATCCCCGACGCGCGCCGAGGTCAGCGACATCGCCAATGCGGTGTTCGATGGCACCGATGCATTGATGCTGTCGGCCGAGACCGCCATCGGTGCCGATCCGGCCAACGTGATCCGGACGATGAGCCGCATCGCCGGTCGCGCCGAGGCCGAGGCCAGCTATGCGCAGTGGGCGTCGCGTCTCGGGCGTTCGCAGCGCGAGGCGTGGCCGGACGGTCCGGGACGGATCACGATGGCCATCACCCACGCGGCCGGGATGGCGGCAGAGGACTCTGGTGCCCAGGCGATCCTGTGCTGCACCACGACCGGCCGGACAGCACGGGCCATGGCTCGCTTTCGGCCGTCGCCGGTTCTCATCAGCCTCTCGCCCGACCCTGGAACGGTGCGGGCGATGGCGCTGTCGTGGGGCGTTCGTTCGTTGGAGGTCAGCACCTACCACAGCACGGACGAGCTGGTGTGGTTCGCGGTCGAGCGGGCGCTGCAGAGCGGCATGATCGAGTCGGGGCAGACAGTGCTGGTGCTCGCCGGAGCTCCCGACCGGCCCAGTGGCGCCAGCACCGACGTGCTCCGCATCGTGCGCGTCTCGTGACCGAGCTCTGGGCCGAGGAGGCCGGTGACGACGCCCACCCGATGGTGGCGTTGGTGCACGGTGCCATGGACCGGTCGGCGGGGATGCTGCGGCTCAGTCGTCGTCTCGATCAGGACTACCGCGTGCTGCGCTACGACCGTCGCGGATACGGCAGGTCGGCACCGCACGAGGGCCCCTTCGACATGGCCGCCCAGGTGTCCGACCTGGTCACCACGCTCAAAGGGCGGCGGGCCGTCGTCGTCGGGCACAGCTACGGCGGGAACGTCGCACTGGCGACCGCCGAACGCCACCCGGAGCTGATCGCCGGTGTGGTCATCTACGAGACACCTTTGTCGTGGGAACCGTGGTGGCCGGGCTCCACCGCCGGTGCCAGCGCGATCAAGGCCGCTGGCCGGCCCGAGGAGGCCGCGGAGGCGTTCATGCGCCGGCTGATCGGTGCTGAACGTTGGGAGGGCCTGCCCGAGCGCACGAGGGCCGCTCGCCGGGCTGAAGGTGTCGCGCTCGTCGAGGAGCTGGCAGACCTGCGCGAACACCAGCCGTGGCATGCCGACCGGCTGCACCTGCCGGTCGTCGTCGGCTACGGCACCCGTGGAGCAGTGCATCACAAGGAAGGCATGTCGTTGGCCGCCGGAGCGATCGCCGGTGCCGAGCTGGTCGTGCTCGACGGTTGTGGCCATGGCGCCCCCAACTCCGACCCCGAGGCGTTCCGGGCGGAATTGATCGACCCGCTGTTGGCGGCCGTCGGCGCGCCATGGTGGCGCTGACGGCGCGCTTCAGGTGCTCGGTAAGGGGACCTCGACGTCGGTGCCGAAGAAGGTGCAGGTCAAGTTGCCGGTATCGAGAGCGTCCGCCGTGGCCTTCACCTTGTCGGCGCAGTCCTGCAGGCTGGTTCGTTGCGTCCACACCCCGAGCGCGAGGCCGGCCATCAGCAGCACCATGACCAGCTTGGTGACGATGTTCTTGATCAACCACGCCGAGATCACCGAGAAGGCGATGAATGCGATGGCCACCACGATGGCGATGGTCTTGGCCGATTCCAGCGACAGTGCGATCATGCGCGAACCCTAGGCCGTAGGGTGGCCCGGTGAGTGATCAACCCATCCAGCTGACCCCCCAGGGCCCTCCGCGCACGGTGCTGCCGGCAGAGGCGTCAGAGGTTCGCCATGCAGTGCGGCAGGCGCTGGCGGCTCCCGCGGCGAGCCGCAAGGCGCTGGTGGCGGAGATCGTCGCCCGACACCCACGCTCGCTGCTCGGCTGGTGCACGCTCGGCGATCTCGCCACCGAGACGGTCGAGCGCTACGCCGCCTACCGCGTCGGCTACCACCGCGGGCTCGACACGCTGCGCGCCAACGGATGGCGAGGCTCCGGGTACGTTCGCTGGGCCGACGAGACCAATCGGCCGTTCCTGGGTTGCCTGCGTGGGTTGGGTGCGATGGCGGTGGCGATCGGGGAGGCTGACGAAGCCGAGCGCATCGCGCTGTTCCTCGCCCAGCTCGACCCCTCCGGTGGTGTCGCCTGAATCGGGCCAGCTGCCCGCCGGGCGGGTAGCTGGCGCCGTGCTCTGCGGCGGTGCCAGTCGCCGGATGGGCCGCGACAAGGCCTTGGTGCAGGTCGACGGCATCGCGATGGTGCTGCGCGTCGCCGCCTCGCTGGCCGCCGCCGGTTGCGAACCGGTACGGGCAATCGGCGGTGACCGGCCGGCGTTGGAGTCGCTCGGTCTGGCAGTCGTGGCCGACGGCTACCCGGGGGAAGGCCCGCTGGGTGGGGTGATCTCCGCGCTCGCCGACGCCGATCTCGCTGGCTCGGTCATGGTCGTCTCGTGCGATGTTCCCTGGCTCACGGAGGCGACGGTGCGTGAGGTGATCGCCGCGTTGGCGGCGCCCGGCTGGGATCACGGCGCGGATGTGGCGGTGGCGCGCAGCGACCGTCTGCAGCCCATGTGTGCCGCCTGGCGACCCAGCGTGCTGCCGCGGCTGCGGCAAGCGTTCGAGGCGGGGGAGCGGCGGCTGTCGTCGGTGCTCGCGACCCTTCGAATCGTCGAGGTAGCCGTGAATCCTCAAGATCTGGCCAACGTCAACACGCCCGGTGACCTACCCCAGTAGCGTTCGTTGCCATGTCAATCATCGAAGTGGGCGTGGCCGAACTGGAGTCTGCGCTCTCCGCAGGCGCCCGCCTCATCGACGTCCGCGAAGCACATGAGTACGAAGCCGGCCACGTGGCCGGCGCTCGCCACGTGCCGTTGAGCACGGTCCCCGAGCAGCTCGCCGCCTTCCACGGCGACGGTGCGTCCTACGTGATCTGCCACTCCGGTGGCCGCAGCCTGCGTGTCTGCGAGTTCCTCGCTCAGCAGGGCCTCGATGCCATCAACGTCGCCGGCGGCACCGCAGCGTGGGTGGCAGCGGGTCGTCCCGTTGTCTCGGGAAGCCGGCCTCTGTGACGTATCGCTGGATCGACTCGTCCGTCGAGGTCGCGGAGTACATCGATCGTCTGCTCGCCGAACCGCGGTACGCGCTCGACACCGAGTTCCACCGCGAGCGCACCTACTTCCCCAAGCTCGCGCTGGTGCAGATCGCCGGAGCCGGCGAGATCGTGCTCATCGACCCGCTGGTGTGCGATCTGGCGCCGCTGAAGCGCCTGTTCGCGAGCGAGGCAGTGTGCGTCGTGCACGCCGCCCAGCAGGACCTCGACGTGCTCACGCACGCAGTCGGCGCAGTGCCGCTGCACCTGTTCGACACCCAGTTGGCGGCGGGCTTCCTCGGCTACAGCACACCCTCGCTCGTGTCGTTGCTGCACTCCGAGCTGCGCGTCACGGCCGGCAAGGGCGATCGCCTCACCGACTGGTTGCGCCGTCCGCTCAGTGCCGACCAGCGCGACTATGCGGCCAGCGATGTCGCCCATCTGCTGGAGCTGACCGACAAGCTCGACGCCAAGTTGGCCGCCGAGGGTCGCGCCGCTTGGGTGGCCGACGCCTGCGAGGAGCTGCGCACTCGGCCGGTGAGCGGCACCGAGCCGGAGATGGCATGGACACGCCTGAAGGATGTTCGTGTGCTGAAGCCCCGCGCCCGCGGCGTGGCTCGCGCCGTCGCCGCGTGGCGCGAGCGCCGGGCGATGTCGCTCGACTCGCCGGTTCGCCAGGTGCTGCCAGATCTCGCGATCCTGGGGATCTCACAGAAGCAGCCCACCACCGTCGCCGATCTCGGCCAGTGCCGTGGTGTCGACGACCGCCACACCCGCGGTGCCATCGCCAAGGAGATCCTCGCCGCGGTCGAGCAGGGCATGGCCAGCGAGGCATCGATGCCCGCCGGCGAGGGCGAGGAGCTGGATCGCAGCCTGCGGCCGGCAGTCACCCTGGTCTCGGCGTGGGTCAGTGAGGTGGCCCGCCAGCGACGCATCGACACGGCGTTGCTGGCCACGCGCAACGATCTGGTCGCGTTCCTGCGAGGAGACCCCGATGCCCGCCTGGCGACGGGCTGGCGTGGCGAGTTCCTCGGCGAGGGCATTCGTCGCCTGGTAGCCGGCCAAGCGGCTCTCACGTTCGACGGTCGAGGCGGCCTCAGCCTCATCGATGTGAACGGTGCGGGCACCGTCGACAGCGAATGATCACTGCCTGGTGATCCGCCGCAACTTGGCCCACAGCTTGTCGAACGCCTCCGTCACCTCGGCGCTGCGCGCACCGTAGGTGTGGATCGGGCGTCGCTCGCCGATGGCCTGGTTGACGATCACGCGGTGAGGAATGACGGGCTGCCAGATGGCCCGCTTGCCGACGATGCGGGTGAGCTCGTCGTAGCGCCGGTCTGCCTCGGTGCTGATGGCCGGCACCTTGTTGACGATCACACCGGTCAGCTCCAGGTCGGGGTTGTGGGCATCCCAGACCTCGTCGACGAGGTCGGCAACTGCGCCGATGCCGCGGAGCCCGAGTGCCGACGGCTCGACCACTATCACGGCATGGCTGGCGGCCGACAGCCCATTCGCGCTGAGTGCACCCAACGACGGCGGACAATCGATCAGCACCGCATGGAACTGGTCGCTGACCTCTGCGAGGGCATCGCGCAATCGAGTTGGGTTCCCTCCGTGGTCGCGGGCCAGCAGCCGGTGCGAGGCCGGCACGACCCATACCTCGCCTCCCCACGCCGAGGGCACCATGGCCCGGCTGGCCGGCGTTCGGCTGAGCACCTCTGCCGACGACACGTCGGCGGTTGCCGGATCGATGCCCAGCACCCATGTGCTCGACCCCTGCGGATCGAGGTCGACGACCAGCACTCGATGGCCGGCCGCCGCTGCCGCGGACGCAAGCCCGAGCGTGACGGTGGTCTTGCCCACCCCGCCCTTCTGGTTCAGAACTGCAACGACTCGACCCATGCGCTACATCGTGCCAGGTCGGTGGGCGAGGAAGGCGACGCGAGGCGGCAGTTCGCCGCCGACGAGGGTTCCCTCGAGGGTCGGGTCGGTGGCGATGGTGACGACTGCACCACTGAGTGAGCCGGCAGGCCGAATGCCGCCGGACAGGTTGACGCAGGTGAACCATGTATCGGAGCCGTCGGTTCGTGCCCACGCCAACAGCCCCTCGACGCCGTCCAACAGCTGGAACGAGCGGGCGTCGATACCACCGCTGAATGCCGGCGTCGATCTCCGGAGTGCGAGCAGGCGCCGGTAGAAGTGCAGGATCGACGACTCGTCGGCCATCTGCTCGGCGACGTTGCGGGCGGCGGCGTCGGGAGGGAACGGAAGCCACGGATCTGCGAGCCAACCGTGCAGCGGTGACGAGTCCCACGGGATCGGCGCTCGACAGCCGTCACGCAGGCCCGGGTCGACCACCCGCTCGGGCGGGATCTCCGCGTCGAGGAGCCCGAGCTCCTCGCCCTGGTAGAGGAACGGTGTGCCGGGCAGGGTCAGCAGTACGACGGCCGCCATGCGGGCCTCCAGCTCGCCGCCTCCGTAACGCTGGCGGTGCCGTGGCACGTCGTGGTTCGACAGCACCCAGGTGGGCCAGCCGCCGCGCGCTCGGAGCAGGTCGATCGTCGTGCGGATGCGCGAGGCCAGCTCTGGGCCCTCGAACGGCGCCCACAGGAAGCGGAAGTTGAACGACAGGTGCAGCTCGGGCGACTCGGGCGTGCCGAGGTACTCGGACATCGCCGCCTCGTCCAGCAGGTAGACCTCGCCGACACTGGTGCGCTGGGCAGGGCCGGCGGTGCCGTACTCGTCGAGCACGGCACGGATGCCACGCAGGTGTTCGTGCGTGGAGGGGTGATCGTTGTAGATCACATGGCTCCAGGCCCTCGCCTCCGCCTCTGGCGGGTCGTTGCGGGCGAGGTCCTTGCCGAGCAGGTGCACCACGTCCATTCGGAACCCGTCGACGCCTCGGTCCAGCCAGAAGCGCAGCGTGCCGTGCATCGCTGCCCGAACCTGAGGGTTGTCCCAGTTCAGGTCGGGCTGCTCCTTGAGAAAGCATCGCAGGTAGTACTGGCCGCGCACTTCGTCGAACTGCCACGCCTTCTCGCCCTTGGGGAACGAGGCGTGCCAGTTGTTGGCCGGCTGGTCGCGCCACACGTACCAGTCGGCCTTCGGGTTGGTGCGGTCCTGCCGGCTCTCCTGGAACCACGGGTGCTGGTCGCTGGTGTGGTTCGGGACCCAGTCGAGGATCACCCGGATGTCGCGATCGTGCGCCGCTGCCAGCAGGCGGTCGAAGTCGGTGAGGGTGCCGAACGTGGGGTCGATCTCGCAGAAATCGCTGACGTCGTAACCGAAATCCGCCATCGGGGAGCGGAAGATGGGGGAGAGCCACACCGCGTCGACCCCGAGCCAGCGGAGATGATCGAGGCGGTCGGTCAGCCCCGCCAGCGTGCCGACGCCCGCAGTCGGGCCCGGCTGCGACGCGGATTCGGCGAACGAGCGCGGGTACACCTGATAGAAGACCGCGGTTTTCCACCATTCCGGCGTCGAATCGGACATGGAGCCACCCTATTCCTCGATCAGCCGACGGTCCCGCTCAATCGAACAGGGAGCCGATAGAGTTGTTCCCAATGTCAACTCTCTAGGTTCGGGAGCCCTACTGTGAAGAAGGGTCGTCACCGTCGCTTCGAAGAAGCACGGAAACTCAAGCAGGCTGGTCCCAGCGCATTCGATCTGGGGTTCGGCGGCAGCGATCAGCGTCCAAGCACTGAAGATGATGAGTACGCCGCGTTGGCGGAGAAGTACGGCGTCACCTTCGACGAAGACGACGACGAGTCCGACGACTGACCCTCACTGCGCGGCTGCCGAGCCTGGTACTTATTCGAGAACCCGGCTTCATGTCTTCGCAGAACACCCCCCTCATCCGAAACGTCGCTCTGGTCGCCCACGTCGACCATGGCAAGACCACGCTGGTCGACGCGTTGCTGCGTGCCACCGGCACGTTTGCCGCCCATCAGGCGGTCGTCGACCGTGTGATGGACTCCAATGATCAGGAGCGTGAGCGGGGCATCACCATTCTCGCCAAAGCCGCTTCCATCATGTGGAAGGGCACCAAGATCAACCTGGTCGATACACCGGGTCACGCCGACTTTGGCGGCGAGGTCGAGCGGGCGCTGACGATGGTCGACGGCGTGCTGCTGCTCGTGGACGCTGCCGAAGGCCCGTTGCCGCAGACCCGCTACGTGCTGCAGAAGGCATTGGCGAAGGATCTGCCGGCGATCGTGATCATCAACAAGGTCGACCGCCAGGACGCTCGTGCGGATGAAGTGCTCGACGAGGTGTACCAGCTGTTCATCGATCTGGATGCCGACGACGAGCACATCGACTTCGAGATCATCTCGGCCATCGCCCGCGAGGGCAAGGCCATGCGAGGCATCGGGTACCCCGAGAACGACGCCGACCTGTCGGCACTGCTCGACACCATCCTCGAAGCAATTCCGGCACCCGAAGGCGATGCCGACGCTCCGCTGCAGGCCATGGTCACGCAGCTCGACGCCAGCGAGTACCTCGGTCGTCTGGCCATCGGCCGGGTCGTCAACGGAGTGATGAAGCGCGGCGAGACCGTCGCCCTGCTCGAGGAAGAGTTCGCCGAGGGCCAGCCGCCGCTCAAGCGCCGCCTCAGCCAGCTGATGGCGTTCGAGGGCGTCAGCCGCAACGAGGTCGAAGAGCTCAGCGCCGGCGACCTGTTCGTCGTGGCCGGCTTCCCCGAGGTCGAGATCGGCGACACCATCGCCTCGGTCATCGATCCGGTCGCCCTGCCCCGCCTGGTGGTCGACGAGCCCGTGCTGCGCATGACGTTCGGCGTCAACACCTCGCCGCTCGCCGGCAAGGACGGCAAGTTCCTCACCAGCCGCCATCTGATCGACCGTCTCAACAAGGAACTGCTCGGCAACGTCTCGATCAAGCTGTTCGAGACCGGTTCGCCCGACGTCATCGAGGTTGCCGGCCGTGGCGAGCTGCAGCTGGCCGTGCTCATCGAGAGCATGCGCCGCGAAGGCTACGAGCTGCAGGTCAGCCGGCCCGAGGTCATCACCAAGGAAGTCAACGGCAAGAAGTTCGAGCCGCAGGAGCGCGGCGTGTGCGACGTGCCCGACGAGCATGTCGGCACCATCACGCAGGAGCTCGCTCCTCGCAAGGGCCGCATCACCGACCTGCGTTCCGGCGATGCCGGCCGCACGATCGTCACCTTCGAGTGCCCCAGCCGCGGCCTGATCGGCTTCCGGTCGCTACTGATGACCGCCACCCGTGGCACGGCCTTGCTGCACCAGCACCACATGGGCTGGATGCCGTGGGCCGGCGACATGCCCGACAGCCGTGGCGGTGCCATGGTCTCCGACCGCATGGGTGTCACCACCGGCTATGCGCTCGACAAGCTGCAGCTCAGCGGCGGGTTCTTCGTGCACCCGGGCGAGACGGTCTACGAGGGCATGGTTGTCGGTGAGTGTGCCCGTGAGGACGAGATGGTCATCAACGCGGTGCGTGCCAAGGAGAAGAACAACATCCGTACGCACAGCCACGACGACGCGGTGAAGCTGCCGGCGCCGAAGATCCACACCCTCGAGACCGCGATCGAGTGGATCGCCGGTGACGAGCTGGTGGAGGTCACGCCCAAGAGCATCCGCATCCGCAAGCGTCACCTGGGTCTGGAAGAGCGCCGCAAGGCCAACAAGAAGACCAGCTGAGTCGGCGCACACCGGCGCCGTCCGGCATCGACTTGCCGATTCGGCTCCTCGCCGGTGGCCAGCGGCTACCGCACGGCCTCCCGGCCTCGACGCGTGGGCAGAAACCGTTTCGTGGTGCGGAGCTCCCATTCCCAGTGCTGCACGAGGTGCACCGGCACGGTGACGACGACGACCAGCGCCGGACCCGGCGCGCGCAATCACATCCGATCCACCCGATCGCCGCCTTGTTGGACGGTGGTTGGACGGCGACCGCGTACATCTGGCGCTCACCATCGAGGTGGAAGAGGAGAACAGCATGAACGAGCGTGGAGTGCGCCGAAACGGAGTACATCGGGTCGGGCCGCTCGCGGTCATCGCAGCCCTGGTGGTGTCGTTGGTCGGGGTGTGTGTCCCGACCCTGTTGACGCACGTCGAGGTTGCCGGCGCCGCTTCGGCCTTGAACCCTCCTCCGCTGTGCTCGGTGCACCCAGCGCCCCCGTGCGTGCAGCAACCGTTGTACACCTACACCGGCTATACCCCGGTCCCGATGACGATCGACATGCCGACGTTGCAGCGCGAGACCATCGACGCGCAAACCCCCTACAGCGGTCGGGTGACATTCGCCATCACGAACCCCGGCACCCCGCCCGCCGGCTATGCGATGCGGCCACCGTTCTGGGCGAATCCGGTGGCGCTGATGCCGATCGACGCGGACCCGAACGCCGCGATCATCTACATGTACCCGGAGACGAGCTGCAGTGGCCGCTACACGTGCACGTACCTCACCACCGCGCCGACGCTGATCGGCGGTTGGTACTCGGCCGGCCACCCGACCACCCTCGGCCTCGCCGGCGAGAACGTGTGCCCGCCCAGCCTCAACCTGGTGTACGGATGCAGTGCAACCATGAGCCAGTCGGCGGTGTACGTGCCGCAGGTCAGCGAGCGGCAGCCGCCGCAGGTGGCGATCGCGACGGCCGGTGCCGGGCTGACGGCCAAGGCCATCGCGGGCGCGTTCGACCCCTACGGCCAAGCGATGACCCTGACGTGGGACTTCGGCGACGGCACGAGCGAGACGGGAACGTGGGGCACCGTCGTGTCGCACACGTATGCCAACTACGGCGCCTACCAGATCGTCGCGACTGCGGCGACGGCGGACGGTCGTTACTCCAGCGGTTCGGCCGACGCCGGGGTGTTGCCACCGGCGCCGAAGCTGCTCTCGATCAGCCGCGTGCCGTCCCCCGGCGGAGGCCCCGTCGCCGTCGCCGCCGGCCTCGTGCAGGGCTGGCCGGCAGGCAGCGTTGCGATGGCGCGGTACTGGACCACCGGTTGTCCCGCGGACCCGACCTCGAATGCGGCACTGAACTCGTCGATCCCGTCCAGCTTCGTGGCGGTCACGGGTGACGGCGCGATCGATGTTCCGTTCGGCTACTTGGATGCGGCTGCCAATGCTGCCGTGCTCGAGGTGCACATGTTCATCAACTTCGGGGGCAGGGCCGTGGAGCTCAGCCGGACCAGCGAGTGCGTCTCGACGATCGGGTCCGCCGCCAAGACGACCGGCGCGACGGGCGTTGGAGCGACCGAAGTACCGGTCGACTCGGCCAGCGTGGCAATCGGGCACACCGCCCTGATCGATGCCGGCACGGCCGCGGCGGAGCGGCGCTTGGTCACCGGGCATGGCTCGCTCATCGTGGCAGCGCTCTCCAACGCGCACGCCTCCGACGCGGTCGTGCTCGATCTCGGTGCTCCGGTGGCCCCGCTGGTGCTGCCTCCGCCTCCGGCCGACCCGGTGCTGCCTGGTGGCGGTTCGGGTGGCGGCTCGGGTGGTGGCACCGGCGGCGGCAGCGCGTATGTGCCGGTGACGCCGGCGCGGTTGTTGGAGACCAGGACGGGTCCTGGGGTGGCGACGGTGGACGGTGTCGCGTTGGGTGGCGGGTTGGTGGCTGCTGGTTCGGTGGTGGAGTTGCCGGTGGCGGGTCGTGGTGGTGTGGTTGCCGGTGCGTCGGCGGTGGTGTTGAACGTGACGGTGACGGGGGCGACGTCGGCGGGGTATGTGACGGTGTGGCCGTGTGGGGTGGATCGTCCGAATGCGTCGAGCCTGAACTTCGGGGTGGGTGACACGATCCCGAATGCGGTGGTCGTGAAGGTTGGTGTGGGTGGCAAGGTGTGCTTGTTCACGTCGGGTGCGACGTATCTGTTGGCGGACGTGAACGGCTACTTTCCTGCGGGCTCCGGGTGACGACCATCGAGCGCGTTGCCGGCTATTCCGTTCGCCGTCTCGTCGCGGGGTGAGGGAGCGGCGTCCACTGCGGGCGCTCGATCAGCTCGACCATGTGGTCGTAGGCCGCCGCGCCGACCATCTCGACGATCTCGTCGCGCAGGTACACGTATGCGGGCACAGCGCCGACGAAGGCTTCGTCGGTCTCGGTGCACCACCAGTGGAACTCGGCCCCGCCCGGCCCCCAGTCGCGGCGCTTCCACTCGCGCAACGTGGACGTGACGTACCCGTGGTCGTCGGTGTGCTCCTCCAACCGCAGTGGGAGCTGCCAGCAGACGTCGGGCTTCCAGTCCATCGGGCGTTCGCCGGCCTCGAGCGCGGCGATGTGGAACGCGCAGCCGGTGCCGCCTTCGAACCCCGGGCGGTTGAGGAAGATGCAGGCGTCGTCCACCAATCTGGTCGTGGTGACGCCGTCGACGACGTCGAAGATGCCGCCGGCCTTGCCCTTCTTCTTGAACTGCCAGTGGCGTTTGCTCAACCGGGCGGACGACACGACGACGGTCTGGACATCGGCCTCGTCGACGAAGTGGGCGCCGTAGCTGCAGCAACCCTGGGACAGTTCGGCCGCATCGCTGTCCAGCACTCCCTGGCACCCAGCGCCGAAGATGCAGCTCCACCTGCTGCGCAGGAAGGTGGCGTCGAACACCCACGTCCGGCGCGTGTGGTCGTCTTCGAAACTGATCCACTCATGGGTGTCGATCGGCACGCTGTCGTTGGGCACGCCGTCCGACGCTAGCAACCGAGGTGTGCGGCCGGGTCTACTGTCGCGGGAATGGGTGCTCCGCTCCTCCGATTCGACCGTGCCGCCGACGCTGCCGAGGTCAGCGGAGCTCTCCTCGTGCGTGGGGCGGTGATCGTCGAATCGTTGCTGGACGACGAGCTCTGCGCGCGCCTCGCCCTCGAGTTGGAACCGTGGATCGAGGCCACCCCCGCAGGAGCCGACGACTTCTCCGGCCACCAGACGCGCCGCACCGGCGCGCTCTTGACGCGCGCGCCGTCGAGCGCATCGCTCGTGGCTCACCCACTGGTGCTGGATGTGGTCGAGCGGTCGCTGTGGCCGAAGAAGACCACGTTCCAGCTGCACCTCACGCAATCGATCGCAATCGGACCCGACTCGGTCGCGCAACACCTGCATCGCGACCACTGGTGCTTCGACTTCTTCCCGTTCCCGCGCGACGTCGACGTGGAGGTCAGCACGATCTGGGCGCTCACCGACTTCACGGAGGCCAACGGCGCCACTCGTGTCGTCCCCGACAGCCACCGCACGCCCGACGATGTCCGCTACGACCACGCCGACACCGTGCCGGCCGAGATGCCACGCGGTTCGGTGGTGATGTACCTCGGTTCCACCGTGCACGGCGGAGGAGCGAACCGGACCGACCACACGCGTGTCGGCATCAACGTCGACTACGTGCTGGGCTGGCTGCGCCAGGAGGAGAACCAGTACCTGTCGTACTCGCTCGACGAGGTGAGGGCGATGCCCGAACGGCTGCAGCGCCTGCTGGGGTACGAGCCGGGGGCGTATGCGCTCGGGTACCTCGACGGAGGGCGCAGCCCGATGACCGTTCTCACCGGGGAGAACGACGGGCTCACGGGCGGAAACCAAGGGTTCCAGACGTTCGCGCCTCGGTAGGCTTCTGCCTCCATGGGCACGCCACCGCAGTCAGCCGATCAGCTTCGTTCCGCCTTCCTCGACTTCTTCGCGGCGAAGGCTCACGCAGTCGTGCCCTCGGCGAGCCTCATCCCGCACGACCCAACGGTGCTGTTCACGGTGGCCGGCATGGTGCCGTTCAAGCCCTACTTCGTCGGCGACGAGGTGCCGCCCTACAGCCGCGCGGTCAGCAGCCAGAAGTGCGCTCGCGCCGGTGGCAAGCACAACGATCTCGACGACGTGGGCCGTACCAAGCGTCACCTCGTGTTCTTCGAGATGCTGGGCAACTTCAGCTTCGGCGACTACTTCAAGAACGAGATCATCCCGTGGAGCTGGGAGCTCACCACCGAGACCTTCGGGCTCGACGGCGACCGGCTCTGGATCACCGTCCACGAGAGCGACGACGAGGCGGAGGCCATCTGGCACGAGCAGGTCGGCGTGCCGATGGAGCGCATCCAGCGCCTCGGCGACAAGGACAACTTCTGGCAGATGGGAGACACGGGCCCCTGTGGCCCCTGCAGTGAGATCCACATCGACCGCGGCCCGGCTTTCGGCCCCGACGGCGGGCCGCTCAACGACGCCCACGGCGATCGTTACATGGAGTTCTGGAACCTGGTGTTCATGCAGTACAACCAGGCGCCCGACGGCAGCCGCACGCTGCTGCCCAAGCCCTCCATCGACACCGGTTTGGGCCTGGAACGCATGTTGTGCCTGTTGCAGGGCGTCGATGCGGTGTGGGAGACCACGCTGATGCAGCCGCTCATCGACCAGGCATGCAGCCTCACCGGCCGCAGCTACCGGGCGGGCGACTACGAGGACCGCGACAGCTTCGCGATGCGGGTGCTCGCCGAGCACGCCCGCTCGGCCGCCATGCTGGTCAGCGATGGTGTCTTCCCCAGCAACGAGAACCGTGGCTACGTGCTGCGGCGCATCATTCGCCGGGCCGTGCGCTACGCATACCTGCTCGGCACCGAGAGGCTGGTGATGCCCTCGCTGGTGGAGACCGCCGTCGATGTGATGAGCAGCGCCTATCCCGAGGTTGCCGGCAACCGCGACTTCATCGTCAACGTGCTCACCCGCGAGGAGGAGCGCTTCCGTCAGACGCTGAAGACCGGCCTCGGCATCCTGGAGGACGAGCTCACCACACACACCGATGAGCTGCCCGGTGGCACCGCATTCCTGCTGCACGACACCTACGGCTTCCCTCTGGAGCTCACTCAGGAGATCGCCGGGGAGCGCGGGGTGGCCGTCGACAACGCCGGTTTCGAGACAGAGATGAAGACCCAGCGCGAGCGGGCCAAGGCCGGCCGCAAGGGCAACGCCACCGGCGACGATCGCCTCGACGACTATCGCGAAGTGATGGAGGCGCACGGCATCACCGAGTTCGTCGGCTACGTCGACGACACCGCGAATGCCACGGTGCTGGCGGTGCTGCCGGGCACGCCGCTGGACGATGGCACCGAGACCGTGGAGATCTTCCTCGATCGCACCCCGTTCTACGCGGAGGCCGGCGGCCAGGTGGGCGACACTGGCACCATCCGCACCGATGGTGGCATCGCCCACGTGCTCGACACCACCTATGCGCTGCCCGGTCTGCGTCGCCACACCGCTCGCGTCGACGGTGAGATCCTCGTCGGCGATCCCGCGACGGCGGTCATCGACGTCGCTCGCCGCAATGCAATCCGCCGCAATCACACGGGCACGCACATCCTCCATCACGCGTTGCGCAAGGTGCTGGGCGAGCACGTCAAGCAGGCCGGGTCGCTCGTGGGTCCGGATCGCCTGCGCTTCGACTTCAGCCACTACGAGGCCGTCACCGCCGACGAGATCCGCCGCATCGAGGAGATCGCCAACGCCGAAACACTGGCGAATGCGCCTGCCCGTGCCTTCGAGACCACCAAGGACGAGGCCACGGCCCTCGGGGCGATCGCCTTCTTCGGCGACAAGTACGGAGATGTCGTGCGCGTGCTGGAAGTCGGCAGTTCGATCGAGCTGTGCGGCGGCACGCACGTGCGCGCAGCCGGCGACATCGGCGCCATCAAGGTCATCAACGAGAGCAGCATCGGTAGCAACCTGCGCCGCATCGAGGCCACCACGGGCGAGAACACCGTCAAGCTGCTGCAGCGCGACAGCGCTGCGGTCGCGGAGGCCGCCCGTCTGGTGGGAGCGGCTCCCGACGAGATGGTGGGGGGCGTGCAGCGCCGGCTCGATGAGATCAAGGCGCTCCACGACGAGCTGAAGGTGCTTCGGGGCAAGTTGGCCACCGGTCGTGCCGGTGAGCTCGCCGAAGCCGCCATCGACGGGCGCGTCGTCACCCGCGTCGATGGGCTCTCGCCGGGCGATCTTCGCGATCTCGCGATCGCAGTGCGTCAGCAACCGGGTGTCGAGGTCGTGGTGCTCGGTGGTGTCACCGACGCTGGCGGGGTCTCGCTGGTCGCCGCCGTGACACCAGCCGCCGGCAAGTCGGCCGGCGACCTCATCAAGGACGCGGCGAAGGCCGTCGGCGGCGGCGGCGGAGGCAAGGGCGACATCGCCACGGCCGGTGGAAAGGACCTGGAGGGTCTCGACGAAGCGCTGCGGATCGCAGCTGCAGCAGCCGGAGCGGTCGCGGCCGGGGGCTGAGTGATGCGGGCGCTCGGCATCGACCTCGGCTCCAAGCGCATCGGCATCGCCATCAGCGACCGCACGGGCACGATCGCCTCGCCGTTGACGATGATCCAGAGGTCAGGCTCCGTACGCCGCGACCACGAGCAGATCCGCCTGCTGGTGATCGAGGAGGAGGCCGAGATGCTGGTCGTCGGGTTGCCGTTGAACATGAACGGCACCTCCGGCCCGGCAGCGAAGGCTGCCATCGCCGAAGCGGAAGCCTTGGCTACGGTGGTGGGCGTGCCGGTCATCACCTTCGACGAGCGTCGCACCACGGTCACCGCTGATCGCGCGCTGATCGAGGCCGGCATCGGCGCGCAGGCGCGTCGCAAGCTGGTCGACAAGGTGGCCGCCGCGGTGCTGCTGCAGACGTGGCTGGACTCTCGAGCGAGCAGGCCATGACCTACATCGACGAGACGAGGTGGAAGCGCGATCCGTGGGACGACACGGACATCACCGACGCCCTCGTGGTCGAGCGGCCGCGCCGGTACCGCCGACCGGTCAAGTGGTTCGTGTGGCTGTTGCTCTACGTGGGCATGGCCGGCATCGTCGTGGTCGGGGTGGCCGGGCTGTGGTACAGCCAGCAGGTCAATCCCAAGGGCGATCCGGGAGCGCCGATCACGTTCACCGTGGAAGCCGACGACACCCTCGAGACGGTCAGCGAGCGTCTGCAGTCACAGGGTCTCGTCGACAGCGCCAAGGTGTTCCGCTGGTACGTGGAGCACCACGACGGCCTCGAGCTGATTCCCGGCTACTTCCGGCTCCGCCCCGACGACCACATGGGCAACATCATGCGCATCCTGCGCACGCCGCCGTCGGAGACCTTCACGAAGGTCACGTTCCCGGAGGGGTACACGTTCGAGAGGATGGGCAGGCGGCTGGAGGAGAAGGTGCCCCGCTTGTCTGCCATCGACTTCAACGTCGCCGCGACCGACGGCAACATCAGACCGGACTGGCTGCCCGAGGGTGTGAACTCCCTCGAGGGTCTGCTGTTCCCCGACACCTACCAGGTCTCCAACGGCGAAAGCGCCGGCCAGTTGGTCGAGCGCATGGTGAAGCTGATGGAGCGCGTCGGCCGTCAGGAGAACATCGAGCAACGCTCGGTGGAGGTCGGTCTCGATCCGTACAAGGTGCTGATCGTCGCCAGCCTCATCGAGCGCGAGGCCAAGGTGCCAGAGGACCGGGCGAAGATCGCTCGTGTCATCTACAACCGGCTCTACCTCGGAATGCCGCTCGGCATCGATGCTGCGTTGCTCTACGGCCAGCCGGCCGGGTCGTCGCCGACGGCGCTCCGCGAGGTGGACACGCCCTACAACACGTACATGCACGTCGGTCTGCCGCCCACACCCATTGCCAATCCGGGCAGGGCCAGCATCCAGGCGGCGCTCAACCCGGTGACCAACCCGTCGTTGGGTGATCCGCTGTGTGTGGGCCTGCCCGACGGCACGCCGTGCCTGTACCTCTACTACGTGATCGCCGACGCCGACGGCCGGCACGTGTTCGCGGCCACGCTCGAGCAGCACGAGGCAAACGTGCAGGCGGCCAGGGACAAGGGCTTGCTGTGATCACCGGGGCCACACGGGTTGCCGCGGTGATCGGCAGCCCGGTCCGTCACAGCCTGTCGCCGGCGCTGCACAACGCGGCGTTCGCGCAGCTCGGCGTCGATTGGGTGTACACGGCCTTCGACGTCGCCCCCGGGCGCGCCCAGTCGGCGATCGATGCGATGCGCGCCCTCGGATTGGGTGGCCTGTCCGTGACGATGCCTCACAAGGAGGCGGTGGCCCAATCCGTCGATTCGCTCGACGCGGCGGCGGAGGCGTTGCGCAGCGTCAACACGGTGGTGCCACAGGCCGACGGCACATTGAAGGGCTACAGCACCGACGGGGCAGGGTTCGTGGCGTCGTTGGCCGACGCCGGTGTGCTCGTCGCCGGGCGCACGGTGTGCGTGCTCGGTGCCGGTGCAGCTGCCCGGTCGATCATCGACGAGCTGGCGCGGTGCGGAGCTGCCCGCATTGCCG
>JBAVTH010000313.1:0-1867 GCA_049696035.1 Ilumatobacteraceae bacterium | reverse complement strand
CGCCCCGACACGTGGGAACCGGTGAGCGACATCCCATCGGCCGAACTCTGGGCTGCACGAAACGCTGCTCGCCGGGAGTTGGTCGACATGGTCGCACAGCGAGCCGTGAGCGACCGGCTCCGCCGCGGCGAGCCCCTCGAGTATGCAGCCGAGGGTGGCAGCGGATTCGGTGCCGATGTGCTCACCATCGGGTTCGCGCGCCGGCTCGCCACCTACAAGCGACTCCATCTCGTGGCACTGGAGCCCGAACGGGCGCTTCGGCTGATCAGTGGTGAACCGCCAGTGCAATTCGTCTTCGCCGGCAAGGCGCATCCCAACGACAACGATGCCAAGGAAGTCGTGCGCCTGCTGTTCGGAATGAAGAACGCACCCAGCGTCGCTGGTCGCGCAGCCTTCCTCGAGGACTACGACATCCCGCTCGCCGGGCGGTTGGTCGCCGGTTGCGACGTGTGGGTGAACGTGCCTCGCCCCCCGCTCGAGGCGAGCGGCACCAGTGGCATGAAGTCGTGCCTCGGCGGCGGCCTCCAGCTGTCCGTGCTCGACGGCTGGTGGGCAGAGGCGTACGACGGTGAGAACGGGTGGGCGATCGAGGGAGGCGTCGACGACGACCACGCCGCCCAGGACCATCGCCATGCAGCAGCGATGTTCGATCTGTTCGAACGCGAGGTCCTCCCCATGTTCCACGACCGAGATGCCGACGGCGTGCCGGAACGCTGGGTGACGATGATTCGCCGGAGCCTGCAGACCAACGGCCCGCGTTTTTCGGCGACACGCATGATGCGTGCCTACATCGACCAAGTCTACCGCCGGACCTGAGGCTCACTCAACGGAACGCTGCCAGCTCATCACATCGATGATCCACCAACTGGATCAAGGCCGAGCGCAGTTCTGCGACCGACAGGCTGCGTCGTCCGAGGGTTCCCAGACGTGATGCCAGGAGTTGGTCGCCGAGTGATTGGGCAGCCCACGTGGAGAAGTCCCCACGACGAGCGTGGTACGCAAGGCTGTCGTCGGCGACGGTCCGGAGGCAGCCGAGGAACTCGACGAGACTGGCCGCTTCGATGCCGGTTGGGCCGGCGTCGACCCGAAAGTGGAACCGCTTGTGCGGCGGAAGTGGTTCGTGGAGGTACTTGTGGAGATGCCGCACGTGCGGCGAACGTCGCCCGAGCCGACGAGGGCGGACGACGACGCGTCGGTGGTGATCGCAGAGAAGGATCCGGCCCGACGGGATGTCGATCGGTCCATCGTCGACCAGGCCGGTCGCCTCGAGTCGGAGGGAGGCGACGGCGTTCGGATCGGACAGAGGGGCGAGCAGGAGATGGTCGAGCGTGCGCAGCACCACGCCAGGGAGTCGATCGGGGCAGTAGGACACGATGGCCACCCCGCCCTCGGCCATCAGCGCCTGCACCGCTGGTTCCACGTCGTTTCCATCCCGGCGTAACACGTGCTGCGCCTCTTCGAGGAGGATCCAGTGCGGCCGGAATCGGCGCATGCGGAGGTCGTGCAGCCGGCACAGGAGGTCGGCCACGTACGCGGCCCTGGCCGTGACCTCGATCGAACACAGATCGAGCACGATCGACACGTTGGCCATCTCGAGCAATGCACAGACGGATGCAGGCGGCATCGACGGCTGGCCCTCTGCATCTGCATCGATGGCCACGAAACCGGGCAACGTTCGCAGACCGCGGTGGTCACCTTCGGGGTCGATGACGATCACCTGATAGCCCTCGTGGTGCATCCCTTCTGCGAGCGATCCGGCGAGGAACGACTTGCCACTCGAGGAGTCACCGAACATCCCGAGCGACCCGTTTGCGAGTTCGCGACCCGAGAGCGAGACGGTGCTGCCGGAGGGATCGCTGCCCAGCAG
>JBAVTH010000312.1:0-6714 GCA_049696035.1 Ilumatobacteraceae bacterium | reverse complement strand
CAGGCCGCCGGCTTCGACGCCACGTTCGCCACGTTCCTCGCCCAGTGCAGTGCGGAGCCCCAGTGCGCGTTCTACAACGACGGCGACGCCGAAGGCGCCTACGACGCGCTCGCCGAAGCGATCGATGCGAAGCCGGTGACAGTCGACCCGGACCGCACCGACGTCACCCAGGGCGTGCTCACCACCGCCGTCTCCGACGCGATGTACGACCAGGGCTACTGGCCGCAGCTGGAGCAGGCGCTCGCCGACCTGCAGGAGGGCGACGGCCAGGGCATCCTCGACCTCTACGACGACTACTTCGGGTACTACGGCGACGGCTGGGACGACTCGCTGGAGGCCTACTTCGCGATCGGCTGCCTCGACGACCCCGGCAGCACCGGCCCCGACGACCTGTACTCGCACGAAGCCGAGTTCGCCGCCGCGGCGCCCCGTCTCGGCCGTGGTTGGATGGCCGAGCTCACGTTCTGCTCGGTGTGGCCGGTGCCGCCGGCGCCGCCGGTGACGATCACGGGCAAGGGAGCCGGCCCGATCGTGGTCGTCGGCACCACCGGCGATCCGGCGACTCCCCTGCAGAGCACACGCAACATGGCCACGGCGTTGGAGGACGGTCACCTCGTCGTGGTCACCGCCGACCAGCACACCGGCTACGGCGTGAACAGCTGCGTGAACGACACCGTCGACGGTTACCTCGTCGACCCCACCGTCCCGCTCGACGACGAGATCGTCTGCGACTGACCGGCACACACGCCTGGTCACCAGGCCCTAGTCTGCGCCAATGCGTCGCACCTTGATCACGTTCGCCGCCGCGCTCTCGCTGGTCGCAGCCTGCACCAACGAGAAGTCGGTGTCGTCCACACAGTCGAACTCCGCCACGTCGGCCGCACAGAGCCCAGACACCAGCGCACCCGACGACACCGCTCCCGACGACACTGCTGCGCCGGACACGACGCCTGACGACACCAACCCCGACACCACCGTGTCGGCCGGCGACGCCGCGTTCGGATGGGAGGACTTCGGCGGTGACGGCACCGTGCAGACCGGCCACCTGGAGGTGCCGATCAACTACGACGATCCGTCGCAGGGCACCTTCGACCTCTACGTCGCCCGCCACCTGGCTGCCGACCCGTCGAAGCGCATCGGCAGCCTGCTGGTGAACCCCGGTGGGCCCGGCTTCGGCGGCAGCGACTTCGCCGTCTACGCCGATCAGGTGTACGGGCAGGATCTGCTCGACAGCTTCGACATCATCGGTTGGGATCCACGCGGCACCGGCCTCACGACACCGGCCATCGACTGCACCGATGACTACGACCACTTCTACGCCAGCCTCGACATCACCCCCGACGACGCCGCCGAACGTCAGCAGATCGTCGACACGGCCAAGGAGTTCGCGAACGACTGCGCGACCAAGAACGCCGACATCCTCGACTTCGTCGGCACCAACAACTCCGCCCGCGACATGAACGCCATCCGCGAGGCGTTGGGCGAGGAGCAGATCTCCTACTTCGGGTTCAGCTATGGCAGCGAGCTCGGCGCCACGTGGGCCACCCTGTTCCCCGACACCGTGCGCGCGGCGGTGCTCGACGGTGCCGCCGACCCGACCGCCGACTACATCGAGTCGGGCAAGCAGCAGAGCATCGGTTTCGAGAACGCGCTGACCACCTTCCTGCAGCAGTGCAGCGACGATCCGACGTGCACGTTCCACAACGGCGGCGATGCCGCGGGGGCCTTCGACGCACTGATGGCATCGATCGACGAGAACCCGCTGCCATCGGTCAACGGCCGGCCGGCGGTGAACCGGCAGGTGGCCGTCTCCGGTGTGATCGAGGCGATGTACTCCGACCAGCTGTGGGACCAACTCGCACAAGCGCTCACGATCGCTCAGAAGGGCGATGGCGGTGGCCTGCTCGATCTCTACGACCAGTACTAC
Source organism: Ilumatobacteraceae bacterium (assembly GCA_049696035.1). GTDB lineage: Bacteria > Actinomycetota > Acidimicrobiia > Acidimicrobiales > Ilumatobacteraceae > UBA668. Next base: position 4,787 of record JBAVTH010000312.1, on the reverse strand, counting down.
GCACGCAGCGCCGACGGCACGTACGAGAACTCGCTCGAGGCGTTCCAGTCGATCTACTGCATGGACACCACCGAGCGCCTCACGGTGGCTCAGGAGGACGCCGCTGCTCCCGAGTTCCAGGCCATCTCTCCCCGCCTGTCGCCCGGCGATACGGGCACGTACTTCTGCACGTTCTTCCCCCCGGCCACCGACCCGCGGGTGGAGATCACCGGCAAGGGAGCCGGCCCCATCCTGGTGATGGGCACCACCGGCGACTCGGCCACGCCGCTGGCCGGCACGCGAGTGATGGCCGACTCCCTGGAGGACGGCCGGCTGGTGATCGTCACCGGCAACCAGCACACCGGCTACGGGGTGAACAAGTGCTCGAGCGACACCGTTGATCAGTACCTCCTCGACCCGGTGGCCAACGCACCCGCCGACGGCACCGAATGCCCGTGACCGCCGCCCACTCCGGGTGAACAGCAGAATTGGTGCCGGTCAGGATGTCGAGCCCGCGCCGGTCGGTGCCGCGGTGAGCATTTCCGCGAACCGGCGGATGTCGATAGCCGTCGTCGCGACTGGTTTCGCGATGGTCTTGTTGATGGTTGCGGCGGCCGCGGGTCCGGGATCGATCTGGCTCACCCCGTCGTCCGACGTGAGCCCACCGACCGGGGCTGACAGTCCAGTGGTGACGATGGTCGAACCGCAGCCTCTCGAACAGGACGGGTCCGTCGAGTGGCCGCAGTGGATCGGCTGGCTGTTGCAGGTCGTGGCCGCGACCCTGATCGTGGTCGTGCTGCTGGCGGCGGTAGCGATCGGCACGACAGGCCGGGTGCCTCGGCCGAGTCGGCGGCGGTTACGTGCGTGGCGCAGGCGCACGGTGGCGGTGCTGCCCGAGGTCGACGACCGACCGCTCGCGATTGACGTGGTGAGTGCGCGAGCAGCGCTGCAGGGTGGCAGGCCGCGCAACGCGATCGTCGCGTGTTGGATGCGATTGGAGAGCGATGCTGCCAGCGCCGGGTTGGCGCGACTCGCAGCGGAAACGCCTACGGAGTACGTCGAACGGGTCGTCGCCGCGTCATCCGTCGATCCTGCACCGATCGGTGAGCTGGCTTCGCTCTACCGCGAAGCGCGCTTTTCGCGTCACGAGCTGAGCGACGACCATCGGGCTCGGGCGTGTGCGGCGCTCGATCGTGTGGCTGCCGGGCTGGGGTGCGATGTCGAGGTCCCGGTGTGACACGCCGGCGGGTGCTGGTGACGATGGGCAGCTGGGCCACGCTCGTCGTTTCGTTGTGGGTGAGTCACTCGCGCCCAGCGGTACTCGTGCTCGGCGGTCTGGTGGCAGCGCTCGCTGCCACCGTGTTCGTACTCATCGATCTCTCCTCGGGCATCAGTCGGATGGAGTGGACTCGACGTTCCAGTGCCCCCGGCTCGTCGGGAGTGCGCGATCGCCGGGTGGAGTCGTTGCACCGTCAGGCTCGTGGCGCCTGGTGGACGGGCTCGACCCAGATCGACGACACGTTGGTCGAGTTGGTCGACGATCGACTGCTGGCCCACCATCGCATCGACAGGGGCGCAGATCCTGGCGCAGCGGGCGAGATGCTCACGCCGACGTTGCGGCGACTCGTCGCTGGTCCACGACGCCAGACTGCTGCCGTGCGCGAGCTACGCCAGATACTCACCGACATCGAGGCACTGTGAACGAGATCCCACACGTGACGAGCATCGACATAGCGACGACGACGGACCTTGCCCGACGTGTGCTCGACGAGGTCGGCTTGGCCGTGGTCGGCAAACGTACCGAGCTCACGTTGCTGCTCTGCGGTGTCCTCGCCGGCGGGCATGTGCTGCTCGAGGATCTGCCCGGGCTGGGCAAGACGCTCGCCGCACGATCGTTCGCGCAAACGCTGGGTTTGAACTTCAAGCGTGCGCAGTTCACACCGGATCTTCTGCCTGCCGACCTGACCGGCTCGTTCGTGTTCGACCAGCGTGTGACCGAGTTCGTGTTCCGGCGAGGTCCACTGTTCGCAGGGCTGTTGCTGGCCGACGAGATCAACCGCACACCACCCAAGACGCAAGCGGCGCTGCTCGAAGCGATGCAGGAGCGTCAGATCACCGTCGAGGGTGAGACGTTCGCGCTCGACGCACCGTTTCACGTGCTGGCCACGGCCAACCCCGTCGAGTACGAGGGCACCTATCCGCTGCCCGAGGCGCAGCTCGACCGGTTCTTGCTGCGGATCAGTTTCGGGTACCCGTCCAATGACGAGGAGTGGCAGGTGCTCGTCCGACGGATGGCCCGCCGCGAGGAGGCCCAGCAGCTGCGCGCGGTGGTCGACGCTCCGACGTTGATCGCGATGCAGGCAGCAGTCGAGTCCGTCGCCGTCGACGACGACATCAGCCACTACTGCGTCAACCTCGCGACCGCTACCCGGCAGCACCCGCACGTGCAGATCGGTGCCTCACCGCGGGGCTCCCTCGCGTTGCTGCTGTGCGCACGTGCGCACGCCGTGATCGCCGGCCGCGACTACGTGACCCCCGAGGACGTCAAGGCTGTGGCAGTGCCGGTGCTCGGCCATCGGATCACGGTCAAGCCCGAGCTGTGGCTGACCGCAGCATCCGGCGTCACCGTCAGCCGCGACGTGCTGGCCTCAGTGCCCACCCCAACACCGGGCGGGCTCGCAGAACGATGAAACCGGAGGGTTGCTGGCGACCGACCACCGCTCACGCCCGCGCGCTGATCGGCGGGCTGCTGCTGTCGATCGCCGCAGTCATCGGCCGCCGGCCCGACCTGCTGGTGCTCGCCACCCCGTTCATCGGCGCCGCCGTCTGGGCAGCCCTGCTGCGACCGACCATGGCGCCGACCGTGAGTCAGTGGATCGGCCATCACACCCTGCGCGAAGGGCAAGCCAGCACATGGCACGTGTCCTTCGATGATCCCGAGGGCCGAGTGGACGATGTCGCTGCCGTCCTCGATCCGGCGGCATGGATCGACCAGGAACCGCTCCACGGTCACGTCGTCGTCGACCTGCGCGCCGACAGCGACGACGGACTGCGGATTGCGATCCGTTCGACCCGATGGGGATGCCGTCGTGTCGGCCCGGCGCTGATCGTCGCCTCCAGTGCGTGGGCGGGCTTCCGCTGGTCGACACGAAACGAAGCGGACGCAACGATGCTCGTGACACTCCCGCAGTCATCGCGGTTCGACGCAACCGCGCCAGCCGTGCGAACCCCCGGTCTGATCGGAGCGAACCGCTCCCCGCGCTACGGCAGCGGCAACGAGTTCGCCACCATCCGCCCGTTCCAGCCCGGCGACCGACTGCGACGGATCCACTGGGCACAGTCGTTGCGTACTGGCACCCTGCACGTCGCATCCACATGGGCCGACCACGACCGCCAGATCATGCTGCTCGTCGACGCCCTCGAAGAAGTCGGCGACAGCGACGGCATCGACGGACGCGCCTCAAGTCTGGACATCACGGTCCGCGCAGCGGCCGCGATCGCCGAGCACTACATCAGCGTCGGCGACCGGGTCGGTCTCGTCGTGTTCGGTGCCCGTGGCGTGCATCGCCTTCCACCGGCAGCCGGTTCCCGACATCTCCGCCGGCTGCTGGAAGCGATGGCCAACATCCAGCCCGCCCATGCGCACGTCGACGACGGGCGAGTGCCCCGCGGTCTGGGAGACGGCGCCCTGGTCCTGATGCTGTCGCCGCTCCTGACACCCGCCGCGCTGCAACGAGCCGGAAGCATCGCCGACCGCGGGCTGTCCGTGCTCGTGATCGACTGCCTTCCCACCGACCTCACGCAACAAGACCCCGACGATCCATACGCGGCCATCGCCTGGCGCATCCAGCTCCTGCAGCGAGAACGCGAGATCCGACGCGCTCGCGAGGCGGGCATCGCGGTGGTCGCATGGCATGGTCCGGGCAGCCTCGACGGGGTGCTACGCGACCTGCACCACCGCACCCTCAGTCGGGTACGGCGTCACCAATGAGCGACCAACTCATCAAGGACTCGTGGTCGATGCTGTCACGCGCACGAGGCGCCGGTCTCACGCTCCGAGCGCTGATCCTCGTCACACCGCTGATCGCGACCGGCGCCACCAGCGCTGCCGGCCACACCATCACCGCCATCACCGTCGCCATCGCCGCCACCGCCCTGGCATGCGCCCTGGTACCCGACAGCCACATCGGCCTGCTCGTGGTCGTGCTGATCGGCATCCAATGGCTGGTCACCGTGCACAACCCGACGTCACCCTGGTCGCTCGCCACGGCGGCATCGCTCACCATCTTCCACGCCTCCCTCGCTGCCGCCACCGTCATCCCATCTGCCGCCAGATGGACCCGCCCGATGCTCCGTCGCTGGACACGCCGACCCCTCCTTCTGATCCTCGCGGCCGCCGGCACCTGGGCCACGTTGCTCCTCATCGACACCGTCGACATTGCCACCAACGCCGTGCTGGTCACCGCGTCGCTTCTCGTCCTCGCCGTCGCGAGCCTGTGGGCCGTCCAGGGCTCACTCAACGTGAACAGCTCACGTCAACCACGGCAGTAGTCGGCTCGGCGCGAGGTCCCCGGATCGGGTCGTTCGGGAACCCGCGTCGAGTGCGTGATCCGAAACGTTGACGAGGGAGCCGTACATGGCCATCCGCTCGCGCACCGTGAGGTGTGGGATCAGCGAGCCAGTTTGCGGCATGGCGGCGACGCGACCCACGGCCACCGCGTCGACCTGGCCGGCGCCGAGGTGGGTTTTCAACGCTCCACGAACAGTGGCGGAGGTCGGTGCACGGCCGTGTCGGTATTGCCTGGTCA
>JBAVTH010000311.1:0-7179 GCA_049696035.1 Ilumatobacteraceae bacterium | reverse complement strand
GGTCGAAGCCGCGCATGGTCATCTGCGTGCCGTCGGGCATCACGGGCGTCGAGCAGCGCGCCGTGCAGGACGCGGCCGAGTACGCCGGCGCCCGCAAGCCCGTGCACATCATCGAGGAGCCGATGGCCGCCGCGATCGGCGCCGATCTGCCCGTGCACGAGCCCAGCGGCAACATGATCGTCGACATCGGCGGTGGCACCACCGAGGTGGCCGTCATCTCGCTGGGCGGCATCGTCACGGCCCAGTCCGTGCGCGTCGCCGGCGACGAGCTCGACGACGCGGTGATGCAGTGGGTGAAGAAGGAGTTCTCGCTCGCGATCGGCGATCGCACTGCCGAGGAGATCAAGATCCACATGGGGTCGGCGTGGCCGCTCGACGAAGAGCTCACTGCCGACATTCGCGGTCGCGATCTGATCAGCGGCCTGCCGCGCACCATCCCGATGACCACCGAGCAGGTGCGCGAGGCCCTTGCCGAGCCGGTGTCGGCCATCGTCGACGCGGTGAAGACCACGCTCGACCGCACGCCTCCCGAGCTCGCCGCCGACATCATGGAGCAGGGCATCATGATCACCGGTGGCGGTGCGCTGCTGGCCGGGCTCGATCGTCGTCTCTCGCACGAAACCGGCATGCCGATCAACATCGCCCACGACCCGCTGTTCAGCGTGGTCATCGGTTCCGGTCGGGCGCTGGAGAACATCGATGCGATGCGGGGGCTGATGTCGCTCGGTGGCGACGAATAACCGCTCGGCGGTCCCCTCATGTTCTCGTCCCTGAGTCGTCGCCGTGTCATCGCGTTGGTGGTGCTCACCTGCCTGCTGTTCATCACGCTCGACAAGCACGGCAACCCCGTGATCGATCGCGTGCGGAGCGCACTGGCCACCGTCCTGCGGCCGATCGACACCGCCACCGAGGCGATCACCTTGCCGATCGAGCGGACGTGGTACGGCATCACCAACTACGACGATGTCGAGCGCGAGAACGAGGCGCTGCGCGACCAGATCGAACACCAGAAGGGCAACGATGTCGAGGCTCGGTCAGCGGTGCTCGAGTACCGCTCGCTGCTCAAGATCCTGCAACTCACGTCGAAGTTCAACTACCCGACGGTGGCAGCTCAGGTGCTGGGCGATTCGCCCGGCAACTTCCAGAACACCGTCGAGATCAACGTCGGCTCGAACGAGGGCATCCGCACGGGGATGCCGGTGACCAACGGTGCCGGGCTGGTCGGGCGCATCACCCGGGTCTACCCCACGCACAGCCTGGTCAAGCTGATCACCGACCCGGCGTACTCGGTGCCTGCACAGGTCTTGTCGTCCAGCGACGACATCGGACTCGATGCCCCACTGCCCGAGATCCCCGTCGGGGGCACGGGTACGACATCGAGCACGTCCACCAGCACCTCGTCCACCACGACCTCGACCACGACCGTCGCTCCGCCACCCGACATCGGCACGGGCTCCACGGTGGTGCCGAGCGCCTCGACGGCTGTGGCCACCACGACGACGCTGCTGGAGGTGGTGCGTGAGACGGGACTGCTCGAGGGGCAGGGTGGCAACAAGCCCCTCGTTCTTCGGTTCGTCGACAGCAGTTCGTCGCTGGCCAACGTGAAGGTGGGCGCCATCGTCGACACTGCCGGTGGCACCAAAGGTTTGGCTCCGCAGGGCATACCGATCGGCGTCATCACCCGCATCGTCAAGAACCCGGCCGACAGCAGCTCGATCGTCGAGGTCACCCCGAACGCCAGCTTGCGCCAGCTCAACTTCGTGGCCGTGGTGCTCTACCAGCAAAACGACGACACGGCCGGTTCCTGAGCGGTGCGCGGCTTCATCGTTGCCCCACTGCTGCGCATCCTGCCCGTCGGTCTGGTGGCGTTGTCGTTGCAGCGCGTCGTCTTCGCCAACCATCCGATCCACGATGTGCGACTGCAGCTGGTGCTCGCGCTGGTCGTCGCGGCAGGCGCCGGCGGCGGCTCGGATCGCGGTGCGGTGGCGGGCTTCGTGCTCGGCCTGATGTCGGATGCCAGCGGCGACACCCCGTTGGGTGTGATGGCACTGGCATACGGGATGGGCGGAATGGCGGCCGGCTACCTGCATCGCTTCACCACCGACCCGCAGTGGTGGCTGGCGGCCGGCTTCGCCACGGTTGGCGCGGCCATCGGCGAGGTTGCGATCCCGGTGGTGAAGACGATCACGGGCGAGGCCGGCTGGATCAGCACGGAACTGCTCGTCATCGTGCCCATCGTCGCGGTCACGGCAGGTCTGCTGTGCCCGCTGCTGATGCCGGTCGGCCGTTGGATGATGGGCGTGAGGCGCAAGAAGTGGAAGGCGATGTCGGAATGATCCCGACCATGCTCGCTCCGCAGGCTGACGGCGCGCGACCACTCGCGTCGTCGTACGGACAAGACTGCTGCAATGGCTGTTGACAAGCGCACCGCTCGCCTGGGTGTCCTGGCCACCGTCTCGCTGATCCTCATCGGCTTGCTCGGTGCCCGACTGTGGTTCCTCCAAGGCGTGCAGAGCGAGGTGTACCAGGCGAAGGTGACGGCCGCAAAGACAGCTGTCGTCTTCGTGGCGCCCGAGAGAGGGCGCATCTTCGACGCGAAGGGCCGCGTGCTCGCCGACAACAAGCGCATCCTCACCGTCACCGTCGATTGGGCGGTGGTGAAGAAGGAGAAGAACCGTCGCGAGCTGTTCGGTCGGCTCTCAGGCCCGCTGCAGACCCCTGTCGACGACCTCATGCGGCGCTACGACCCCTGCTACCTCGAGCCCAAGCCGTGCAAGAAGGTGCAGCAGTACGACCACTTGTTGCCGCTGCCGTTGAAGGAAGGCGTCGACGAGGACATCGTGGCGTTCATCAAGGAGCGCAGCGAGGACTACCCCGGTGTCGACGTCGAGGTGCAGTACAAGCGCGTGTACCTGTATGCGCCGCTCGCGTCGCACGTGATCGGCTACATGGGTGCGATCACGAAGGAGAACCTCGACTCCTACCTCGCGCAGGGTTACAAGCGCAACGAGCGCGTCGGCCAGTTCGGCGTCGAGCTCAGCCTCGAGCGCGAACTGCACGGCAGGTGGGGCAAGCAGGTCTACGAAGTGGATGCGTCCGGTGGCATCGTGCGCGAGCTCGTCGACCAGCGTGTCGAGCCCGTCGCCGGCTTCGACGTGCAGCTGAGCATCGACCTCGACTACCAGCAGTACGCCGAACAGGCGTTGGAGACCGAGCTGCGCTCGCGGCGCGACCTTCCCTTCGAGCCGACAGGCGATCACGCACCGCGCAACCCGCTCGATCCGCTCACACAGTTCAAGACCAGGGTGTTCTTCAAGACGCTGCCCGACGGCACCAAGGTGGACTATCCCGAATACGTGAACCACAAGGCCCCCGCCGGCTCGGTGGTGGTACTCGACAACCGCAACGGCCAGGTGGTGGCAATGGCCAGCTACCCGACGTTCGACAACCGGTGGATGGAAGCCGGCATCAGCGGCACCAAGTACAAGGAGCTGTTCCCCAGCACGAACCCTGACGGCACCAAGATCGACCCTGATCAGTCGATCCTCGTCAACCGTGCGGTGCAGGGCAACTACAACCTCGGTTCGACGATCAAACCCTTCGTTGCCTGGTCGGCGATGCACGCCGGCCTCATCAGGCCCTACGACATCTACGACGACAAGGGCACGTACACGCTCGACCCGGTGCACACGAAGCCAGAGACCTGCCAGAACAACGGCGGCAACTACAAATGCGTCTTCAAGAACGCCGTCTGTGGCAACGGCAGGCCCTGCGAGTACGGCGCCGTCGACGTGGAGAGCGCCCTCGCCGTCTCCAGCGACTCGTTCTTCTACCGCATCGGCGAGCTGTTCTTCTGGGCGAGCGAGGATCTCCCGAAGGGGGAGGCGAACCTGTTGAAGGTGAACCTGCAACGGTTCGGCTTCGGGAGCACGACAGGGGTGCAGCTGCCTTACGAATGGGCGGGTCGCATCCCCGACGACGCCACCAAGAAGGCATTGGTCGACAGAGGGGTGCTCGCCAAGGGCGAGGTGGGCCGGTTGCTCGTCGGTGACGAGGTGCAGGTGGCGATCGGTCAAGGCCTGATGGCGGCCACGCCGCTGCAGATCGCAGTCGCCTACTCGACCCTTGCCACTGGCGGCTTCCGTCAGCAAGCCACCGTCGTCAAGGCGATCTATGCGCCGCTCACGCCCGATCTGTCGCCCGGTGTCGCCGACCTCGAGCGGGGCGAGGTCGTGAAGTCGTACGACGAGCCCGTGATCCTCGATCAGCTCGAGGACAATGGCACGCTCGACCCCATCACTCGCGGGCTGACGCGCGTCGTGACCAAGGGTGGGGGCGTGACGTCCGACAGCTATCACAAGGCCACGGGTGAGACGCTGTTCGATGGCTTCCCGGTCGCGATCGCGGGCAAGACCGGCACTGCCCAGGGCGCGGCGAACCTTCCGTGGAACGACTCGTCGGCGTTCGGGGCATTCGGTCTCACCGAGGACGTCCCGTACACCGTCTTCGCCTATCTGGAGAAGAGCGGCTACGGGGCGAAGGCGGCAGGTCCCGTCACGAAGTGCATGTTCGCTGCGCTGGCGGATCCCACTCGGCTCACACCGGTGCAGGTGAGCGACACGCTCGATCTCAACTCGACGGTGCCGGCCCCGTCGAACCTGCTGGTCGAGGCCGGTTGCCTCGCCCGCGTCGCCGACGGTCAGAAGGGTTAGGCCCATCGGTGTCGATGACCTTCCTGCAGCGCAAGCCCGATTCGGGCCTCGGCAACATCCGCTCCAGTCCCAGCGCGCCGTCGCGCAACATCGACTGGGTCCTCATGCTCGCGCAGAGCGCACTGGCGGTGATCGGCCTGGCCGTCATCTACTCGGCGTCGCACACCAAGTTCTCCGACCCGTTCCTGTTCGTGACGCGCCAGGAAGTGTTCCTCATCGGCGCCGTCATCACGATGGCGATCGTGATGAGCTTCGACTACGACTGGTGGAAGGACCGGTCGCGGTTCCTGTACGGCGTGACCATCATGTTGCTGGTGCTCGTGATCCTGATCGGCGCCGTCAGCGGTGGCGCCGCGCTCAGCTTCGACCTCGGCCCGCTCAAGCTGCAGCCCGCCGAGTTCGCCAAGTTCACCACACTGCTCACCGTTGCCGCTTACCTGGCCGACGATCGCAGCGACGACCTGCCGTACCACCGGTTCATCATCGGTCTGATGCTGGTTGGTGCCCCGGCAGGGCTGATCATCGTGCAACCCGACCTGGGTTCGGCTTCGGTGCTGATCACGATGGCCATGGGCATCATGCTGGTCGCCGGGGCGAAGGCCCGCTACATGTTGATGATCACCGTCGTGTCGCTGGCAACCGTAGGGGCCGCGGTGGTCGCCGGTGTCGTCAACGAGTACCAACTGTTGCGGTTCCGAGCCTTTCTCGACCAAGACTCGCGTGAAAAGGACCTCCAGGACGTCATCTACCAGGGCCGCAACGCCATTCGCGCGCTGGCCACGGGGGGCATCGACGGCAAAGGTTGGCTGCAGGGGCCGATCACCAACGCGAAGAACGACATCCCCGTGCAATGGGCCGACTTCCCGTTCTCGGCGGTGGGCGAGCAGTTCGGGTTGATCGGTTGTGGGGTCGTCATCGGGTTGTATGCGGTGGTCCTGCTGCGCATCTGGCGCATCGCGCACCTGTCGCGCGACCTGTTGGGCACCTACCTGTGCGTCGGCGTGTTCACGATGCTGTTGTGGCAGGTGTTCCAGAACATCGCGATGACGGTCGGCATCATGCCGATCACCGGTCTGCCGTTGCCGTTCATCTCCTACGGCGGCTCCGGCATCGTCACCTTCTTCGCGCTCATGGGCCTGGTCCAGAACGTGCACATGCGCCGTTACCGGTAAACCGCGGTGGCACCACGACGGCCCGGCCATCACCCCGTGTGGAGGGGTTGCTCCGGTAACATGGCCGGAACATGAATTCCCTCTGGGCGCGAATCGAACCGCTCCTGGCTCGGGTGACGAAGCCTGCCCGTTACATCGGGTGCGAGGACGGCGCGGCAACCCCCCGGCACGCGCCGGGCAAGGTTTCCTGGTTGCTCGCATACCCCGATACGTACGAGATCGGCTTGCCCAACCAGGGGCTGCAGATCCTCTACGAAATCCTGAACGAGCGCGACGACGCTGTCGCCGAGCGCACGTACGCGCCTTGGGGCGACCTGGAAGCACTCATGCGCGAGCGCGGTGTGCCGCTGTTCTCGGTCGACACCCACCGCGCCGGCGGCGACTTCGACCTGATTGCGTTCAACCTGTCCGCCGAGTTGGTGTTCACCAACGTCATCAACATGGTCGATCTCGCCGGCGTGCCCGTGCGCAGCGCCCACCGGGAGCCGCACCATCCACTGGTCGTCATCGGCGGTCACTGCGCTTTCAACCCCGAGCCGCTGGCCGACTACGTCGATGTCGTGGTGCTGGGCGAAGGGGAGGAGGTGATCGGTGAGATCACCGAGTTGGTCCGTGAGTGGAAGGCCTCGGGCCGCACTCCCGGTAGCCGCGAGAGTGTGCTGAGGGCGCTGGCGCAGGTGTCGGGCGTGTACTGCCCTGCCCTGTACGAGGTCGAGTACGAGGGCCCCGCTCTGCGCTCGGTGACGCCGAGGTATGCAGATGTGCCGGCTGTGGTGCACAAGCGCACCGTCGCCGATCTGGGGGAGTGGCCCTACCCGAAGCGCCCTCTGGCCCCGCTCACCGAAGTGGTGCACGACCGCTTGGCCGTGGAGGTCTTCCGTGGGTGCACACGCGGCTGCCGGTTCTGCCAGGCGGGGATGATCACGCGCCCGGTGCGCGAGCGCCCGGCCGAGCAGGTGCGCACGATGATCGCCAACGGTCTGCGCAGCACGGGGCAGGACGAGGTCAGCCTCACGTCGCTCAGCACCGCCGACTACAGCGGCATCGAACAGGTGCTGCACGGCATCAACCCGTTGGGGTGCGGTGCCGCCGAGACCACGTCGGTGAGCCTGCCCTCGCTGCGCGTCGATGCGTTCACCGTCGGCCTCGCCGGCCAGGTAGCGGGGGGTCGGCGCAGTGGCCTCACCTTCGCTCCCGAGGCCGGCAGCTGGCGGCTGCGCCAGGTGATCAACAAGCTGATCACCGAAGACGACCTGTACGGCGCGGTGGAGGCCGGCTACTCGCAGGGCTGGCAC
>JBAVTH010000310.1:0-10065 GCA_049696035.1 Ilumatobacteraceae bacterium | reverse complement strand
GACCCGGATCCTACTACCCCCCGGGGTATGCACCGCCAGTCGACGCCCATCCGGCACCCAGCCGAAGGGAGTCTCCGCCGCAGCCGCGTGGAAGAATGCCCCCATGCGTTGCCGTGCCGTGCTGCTCACCGTCTCGCTCACTGCCTCCCTGGTCGCGACCACACTGACGCCGGCACCTGCGCTTGCAGCGCCGGCGGGCTGCCGCAACAACTCCAGCGGCATCACGGAGTTCTGCGATCAACAGATCGACACCTCCGGCCCGCGCGGCACGATCGGTCTGTTGGGCGATTCGGTGCTGCTCGGTTCGGCGAGCGGGATGTCCACGCCCAGCTTGCCGACGATGCTCAGCGACAACGGTTTCGGGCCAGTACGCCTCTCCACCACGCTGGGGATGACCACCTACAACGCGTCCGCGTCGAAGCGCGACGCCTCGGCGTTCCATTGGCTCAGCCGTTGGCGCGACGCCGGTTTCACGCCCACGGTGATCGTCGTCAACCTGGGGGCCAACCACCTGGGCACCTGCACCCCAGGGTCCGTCGACGTCTGCACGGCGAAGATCGACCAGCTGCTGCACGAGATCTCGCTCTACTTCCCCGACGCCACCGTGTGGTGGGCGAAGGTCGTGCAACGCAGCTACCCATCCGGGGCGCCGAGCCCTGGCATGCAGGGCTGGAACACCGCACTCGATCGGGCGGAGTTCACCTGGCCCAACCTCGTCGTCTGGGACTGGCCGACGGCACTCGCCACCGCCAACCCGCCCATCACCACCGACATCGCCGGCATCCACCCCGTGTCGTCCAGCCAGTACGTGAAGCGCAGCACCCTGATGGCCGAGCACATCACCACGCGCATGGGTGGCGCCCGCTACGACGGCCCGCGTACCGGTCTGCCGGTAGCCGACACGTCACGACTCGGGTTCGCCCCGGTCACCGAGAGCACGATCTACAACACCCTCGTCAACGGGCAGCGGTTTGGTGCCGACGAGACCCGCGACGTCGATCTCAGTGCCGTGGCCGCCGTCGATGACGCCGCCAAGGCACTGGCGCTCACGGTCAGCGCAAAGAACCCGGCAGAGGCGGGCTGGTTGGTGGTCTACCGGTGCGGCGACCCGATGCCGCCCACCTCGAACCTCAACTTCGCGGCCGGCGCGTTCCGCACTGCTCAGGTGCTCACCCGCGTCACCGACACCGGTCACCTCTGCATCCACACCAGCACCGCCACCGACGTCATCGTTTCCCTACAGGGCAACTTCCTGCAAGGAGCGGGCCCGACGCTGCACCCGCTCAGCCCGGTGCGCGCCCTCGACACCCGCCAGACGGGGCGGGCCGGCGACATCGTCGTCCCCGTGCCGGGCATCGCGGTGGCCGCCGCCAGCGTGACGCTCACCGTCACGCGCGATTCTGCGGGCGGCACGATCACCGTGTACGGCTGCGACGCCACCGTGCCCGACGTCGCCAACCTCAGCTTCGAACCGAACGAGACCATCGCCGGCGCCGCGTTCGTGCCGGTATCTGCGGCTGGCACGATCTGCGTGCACGTCGCCGCCGCAGATGCCAACCTGGTCGATGTCATCGTCGACATCACGGGCGTGTTCCAGAGCGCGCCCGGTGGCCTGCAGTTCGTCCCCGTGTTCGGCACCCGACTGCTCGATTCCCGCAACCTCATCGGCGGATGGGTCGGCCGGCACGGGCCCGGTCAGAGCCTCGACATCGTGGCCGCACCGCCGGGAGCGCGGGCGGTCACCGGCACCATCACCATCGTGCGGCCGACCTTCGGTGGCTACCTGACCGCGTACCCCTGCGGAGAGGGGCTGCCACCCACCTCGTCGGTCAACGCCCGCGCCGGCCTCGCGATGGCCAACTCCGTCACGGTCGGCCTCAACCCGGCTCAGCAGACGGTCTGCATCTTCTCGTACAACAACACGAACACCCTGTTCGACGTGGTCGGCTGGTGGGTGGAGGCAACCTCATGATCTCGCGCGCGTCACGACTGGCATTGGCTGCGCTCGTCGCCATCGTCGGCTCGACCTCGGCAGGAGCCGCTGCCGAGGGTGCTCATCGCGCCGAGTCGACGGCGCATCGCCCGGCCGCCCCGGCCGCGGTGCCGGCCCGCAAGGTGTTCATGGTCTCCGACTCGGTCGGGCTGGGCGCCGCCACGGCCATGCAGCGAGCCTTCCCGTCCGACTGGGAGGTGACGGTCACCGGCAAGCCCGCGCAGTTCGTGGAGCAACTCGTCGACAGGTACGTGAACCCGATGCCGGCTTCGGCCTTCGGCGACTTCGCCATCGTCGCCGGCGGCTACAACTACACCTACTGGGACGTGCCCCGGTTCGACCGCGCCATCGACTACATGGTCGATTCACTCGTCGCCAAGGGAGTGAAGCAGGTCTTCTGGTACACGTTGCGCGAGGTCAAACCACAGTTCTACAGCGGCTGGAACTCGCTGGCAGGCAACTACAAGCTGCTCTACAGCCTCTATCCCATCGCCAACTCCCGCCTTCGTGCAGCACTCGACCGGCACCCGCAACTGTCCATCATCGACTGGGCCGCCACCACCGACCAGACCGGGCTCACCTACGACGCGATCCACCTCAACCCCACGGGAGCGGGCCTGTACGCCGGCCTGGCAGCAGGTGCGATCAGGAACGCGTCCAGCCGCCGCCCGGCCGGCACCGTCACCGAGTTCACCGTCGCCGGAGTCGGCGGCGTGCCAGCCGACGCTTCCGCCGTGTCGCTGAACATCACCGCCGTCAACCCACGCACCGCCGGCTACCTCACCGCCTATCCGTGTGGCGGCACGATGCCGATCGTCAGCAACCTGAACTTCGTCCCCGACCAGACCATCGCCAGCGCCGCCATCGTCCCCATCGGGGCCAACGGAAAGGTGTGCGTCTATCAGAGCTCGGACTCACACGTGCTCGTCGACCTCAACGGCGCGTTCGCTGCCGACTCAGGCTTCGTCGCCCTCGTGCCGACGCGTGCCATCGATACTCGCAGCGGCCCGGCACCCGCAGCCGACTCACGGACGGTCGTTCACCTGGGAGCGATCGCCGGCGCCCCGGCGGGGGCGTTCACGGCGGTCGTCAACTTGACGGTCGTCAACGGCGACACCACTGGGGGCGTCACGCTGTATCCGTGCGACGCGGCGCCACCCGCGCAGGTCTCGCGCACCATCGGGGCCGGCCTGGCGCAGAACCTCACGATGGTGACGGCCACCGACCCGAACGGAGACGTCTGCGTGACGGTCACCCACTCGGGTCATGTGCTGGTCGACCTGTTCGGCGCGTTCCCGCTCACGGCGTCGTTCCATGCGATCACCGCACAGCGCCTGCTCGACACACGTGGTGGCTTCCCGCTGGCCGGAGGTGAGCCGCGCACTCAGCAGATCGCCGGCGTCGCCGGCGTGCCCGCAACCCCGCAGCCATCCGGCGTGGTGCTCACGCTCACCCTGCTGAACCCTGCAGGCCCGGGCTGGGCAACCATCTACCCCTGCGCAACGGGCCAGCCGGACACCTCGATGATCAACGTGGTGTCGAACCACGAGCAGACCAACGCCGTCATCCCCGCGATCGATGCGGCCGGCACGGTGTGCCTGTACACGAGCACCACCAGTCACGTCCTGCTCGATGTCTCCGGGTGGTCGGGAGCTGCGTTCCTCCCCCTCACTCCGGCTCGACTGGTCGACACACGAAACGGCTAGCTTCCGACGGTTACCCACTGGTAGCGGTGGCAGACTGCCATCCATGATCTTCGACGGCTACGTCAACCAGCTCCCCGACTCAGACCCTGGCGAGACCCAGGAGTGGCTCGACAGCCTCGATGCCGTCATCGATGTGCACGGCAAGACCCGCGCCAGGTTCCTGCTCGGCAAGCTGCTGGAGAAGGCTCGCTCCTCACAGGTGAGCTTCCCGGCCACGGTCAGCACGCCGTACATCAACACCATCCCGCGCGAGTCCGAGCCGTGGTTCCCCGGCGATGAGTACATCGAGCGGCGCATCCGTGCGTTCGTCCGCTGGAACGCTGCCGCGATGGTGGTGCGCGCCAACAAGCACGCCGATGGCATCGGCGGCCACCTCGCCACCTTCGCCAGCTCCGCCAGCCTGTACGAGATCGGGTTCAACCACTTCTTCCGGGGCAAGGACGACGGCAACGCCGGCGACCACATCTACTTCCAGGGGCATGCCACCCCAGGCGTGTACGCGCGAGCGTTCATGGAGCGCCGGCTCGAGGCCTCCGACCTCGACCAGTTCCGCCGGGAGATCGGCCGTGAGGGAAAGGGGCTCAGCAGCTACCCGCACCCGCGCCTGATGCCCGACTTCTGGGAGTTCCCCACCGTGTCGATGGGCCTCGGCCCACTGACGGCGCTGTACCACGCACGCTTCAATCGCTACCTGCAGAACCGCGAGCTCGACGACACCAGCCAGAGCCGGGTGTGGGCGTTCCTGGGCGACGGCGAATGCGACGAGCCGGAGACGCTCGGCGCGCTCTCGCTGGCAAGCCGCGAGAAGCTCGACAACCTGGTGTTCGTGGTCAACTGCAACCTGCAGCGCCTCGACGGCCCGGTACGTGGCAACGGCAAGATCATCCAGGAGCTCGAGGCGGTGTTCCGCGGCGCCGGCTGGAACGTGATCAAGGTCATCCTGGGCAGCAAGTGGGATGCCCTGCTCGCCAACGACAAGGATGGCGTACTGCTCAACCAGCTCAACACCACCGTCGACGGTCAGTTCCAGCGCTACAGCGTGGAGAACGGCGCCTACATCCGCGACGACTTCTTCGGCCCCGACCCCCGCCTGCGCCAGATGGTGGCTCACCTCACCGACCAGGACCTCGTCAACCTGCCTCGCGGTGGCCACGACTACCGCAAGCTCTACGCGGCGTACAAGGCGGCCACCGAGAACCTCGGTTCGGGTGCGCCCACCGTCATCCTCGCCAAGACGATCAAGGGCTGGACGCTCGGCCCAGGCTTCGAAGGCCGCAACGCCACGCACCAGATCAAGAAGATGACCAACGAGCAGCTGATGGCGCTGCGCGACCGCCTGCACCTGCACGACGAGATCCCCGACGAACGCTTCCACGGCGACGAGGTGCCGTACTTCCGCCCGTCGGAGGACTCGGTGGAGTACCAGTACATGATCGAGCGCCGTCGCGCGCTCGGTGGCAGCGTCCCCAAGCGCATCATCCGCCCCCGCAAGGCGTTGGCGATGCCGCTCGACAGCACGTTCGAGGAGCTCCGGCGCGGTTCCGGTGAGCAGGAGGTGAGCACCACGATGGGCTTCACCCGCCTGCTGCGCAACATGTGCCGCGACGAGAACATCGGCCAGTACGTGGTGCCCATCATCCCCGACGAAGGCCGTACGTTCGGGATGGACTCCCTGTTCCCGGCATTGAAGATCTATGCCTCGCAGGGCCAGAAGTACCAGCCGGTCGATCACGACCTCTTGCTCAGCTACGCCGAATCGGCCAAGGGCCAGATCCTCGAAGAAGGCATCACCGAGGCGGGCTCACTGGCCAGCTTCATCGCCGCCGGCACGTCGTACGCCACTCGCGGCGTCGCCACGCTGCCCTTCTACACCTTCTACTCGATGTTCGGCTTCCAGCGCGTGGGCGACCTCATCTGGCAGGCGGCCGATGCCCGAGCCCGCGGCTTCCTCATGGGCGCCACGGCCGGCCGCACCACCCTGCAGGGCGAGGGGCTGCAGCACCAGGACGGCCACTCACTGGTGCTCGCCAGCACCGTGCCGCCGTGCCAGTCGTACGACCCCGCGTTCGCCTACGAGGTCGCCACCATCATCCAGGCCGGCATCCAGCGCATGTTCGGTCCCGACGTCGACGGCCAGGAACGCGACGTCTTCTACTACATCACCCTGTACAACGAGAACTACCCGATGCCGGCGATGCCGGAAGGCCTCGACCCCGCCCACATCGTGCGCGGCCTGTACCAGTGGGCTCCGGCGGTAGATGGCCTCGAACGCCGCGCGACCCTGCTGTTCAGCGGTTCTGCCCAGGGTGCCGCTCGTGCGGCAGCCGCGGAGCTGGCCCAGTACGGCATCGGCGTCGAGCTGTGGTCGGCCACCTCCTACAAGGCGCTGCGCGACGACGCCCTGTCAGCAGAACGCTGGAACCGCCTCCACCCCAGCCAGCCCGCGCGACAGGCGCTGGTGCACCAACTGCTCGCCGATGCGCCGGGCCCGATCGTCGCGGTCAGCGACTTCATGAAGATCGTGCCGGAGCAGGTGGCCCGCTTCCTCCCCGGTCGCACGTTCGTGCCGCTGGGCACCGATGGCATGGGCCGCAGCGATACCCGCGAGTCGTTGCGCGAGTACTTCGAAGTCGACGCCGGCCACGTCGTGGTGGCAGTGCTCAGCGCGCTTGCCGCCGAGGGCAAGGCCAGCGCCGACGAGGTGCAGGCGGCAATCGCCCGCCACGGCATCAACCCCGAAGGGCTCGACCCGCTCGACGTCTGACGGTCGGCGGCCCGGCCGTACCGGAGCGCAGGGTCAGCCCCACCAGCCGTTGATGTCGATGACGACGTGCACGGACACCGAGCTGTAGACGCACAGCGCTCCGCCGCTGGACAGCGCCACCATCGCTCCGTTGGCCACCGCTTCGCCGGCGCTGAAGTTCAGGTTCGACGTCGGCGGCTGGCTGCCGCACGGGTAGGCGGTGATGTACCCGTTGTCGGCCGAGCCGTCGACCACCGTCACGTTGAACGACACCGCCTTCGCGGAAGCGGGCACCCCGCGGGTGCCGGCGACCGGCATGGTGATCGTCTGCCCACCACCGAGGTGCTCCCCACCGGTGCCGAAGTTGAGGTCGGCCACCCACCGCTCGCGGGTGTCCACCCACCGGAAAGGCGCGCTGGGGGTGAAGCCCGTCGCCTCGCCCGCGGACACCATGTACCCGAACACATCGACGATCAAGTCGACTCCGGTGTTGCTGTAGATGCACACGGACCGTGACGCGGAGAGCGCGGTGGTGACCGTGTTGGGGCGGATGTCGCCGGCCACCGGGTTCACACTGGACGTGGGTGGTGTTGCCCCGCACGGGTACACGGTGACGAAGCCGGTGACATCCGAGTTGATCGACGTCACGTTCAACATCGCGCCCGTTGCACCCTGTGGCGCCCCGGGAAGCTGCAGTTCGACGATCTGGCCCGCCTCGAGCCGGCCGCTCGGGCCGATGTGGGAGCGGGTGTCCATCACACGATCGGGCACCACCGCGCTGAAGCGCGAGGTGGCGATGCCCGAGTAGTAGCCCGACACGTCGATCAAGATGTCGGCGTTCACCGGCGAGTACACGCACACGTTGCCGCCGCTGTCCAGCGGTGTCGTACCAGCGTTCGACACGGCTTCACCGGCGACGAAGTTGAGGGTCGACACCACCGGCATCGGGTTCGAGCAGTTCCAGACGGTCAGGTAGCCCGCCCCGGCGGTGTTGGCGACGGTGAAGTTGCCACTGATCGCCGTCGCCCCGACAGGCAGGCCCTGTCGACCGGTGAGCTTGATCCGCTTGGGGACCTGACCCAGCAGTTGTGTGGCGCCCGTGGCGGTCCGCGAGTCGACGAAGCGGGCGGGGGTGATCGCCTGCCAGCCCGTCGGGGCGCTGGTCGGCGAGGCAGTGGGCGGGCCGCTGGAGATGTCGGCCGCTGAGGGATCGACGGTGAAGCTCCACGTCACGGTACGAGCCGAGGTGGCGACAGAGACGGTGTACGTACCGGAGGCGAGCGCCGAGCGCGGCATCACGACAACGGCGTTGTCGCCACCCAAGATGCTCTGGGCCGTACCCGTCGTGTTGTGACGGCTCAGCACGCAGGTTTGCACGGGCCCGCCTGGGCCGGTCATGGTGGCGGTCGGGTTCGAGGAGAAGCCTTCCGGCATCATCGCGATCACGGGGAGGCCGGCGCCGCTGGTCCCCCAGCCGCACAGCTGCACCGGGTTGGGAGATTCGGCGACGAACTGGTTCAGGTTGGTGACCATGCCGTCGCCGGGGAACAACACCGGGCTGGCCAGGCCCTGCGACGGCCCGAGCCCGTGCAGGATGTCGAGGGTTGCGCCGGAGTGCCAGCGAGCAGCGTTCTGGTTCTCGCACTGGCCGAAGCCGACACGCTGCAGGTTGGGCCGCAGGATCCCGATGGCATGGAACGGGCCGGTCATCCACAACTCGACGAACGACCGGTTCGACACGCCGGAGGCGCTGTTGACGGCGACGTTGCCGCTGTTGCCCGCCGAGTCGCCGGCTGTCGTGTAACCGGGCGAGCCGGGCACCTCGTCGTGGGCGATGTCGTTGAGCAGCATGTAGCAGGAGTGGCTGTAGGCGCCGGGCGAGAGCGACGCATCCTCCGTCACCGGCGGAAGGGCCGCCATCGAACGGAAGTAGTTCACCGAGGTCAGCCAGTCCGCACCGGCGGAGATGAACGGCGGCGTCGGGTTGGACGCGGCAGCGGGAGCAGCGATGGCGGCAGCGCACAACGTGGCAATGACGAGGGCCATTGCGCATCTTCGTCCTGCACGCATCACCAACTCCTCCTCGATCCGCCCGGGGTTACACATGGGTATCGACCCCCACGCACACGCCTTGAGTGCTGGAGCACCCATTTGCCGATCTCTTGACGAACCTGATCCGGCCTGGAGAATCCTCGAGATCGATCGCTCATCAGGCCTGTCCACTACCCTCTCAGCGATGTCATCCGCCAGTCTGTTCAAGCCACGAAACCTGGGCCTCGCGGCACTTGTCTTCGCGGCCGGAACAGCACTGAGAGTAGTGGTTTTGCGCTCGACGCAGGGGTTCATGGCCGCCGATGAGGCGTACTCGGGTCTGCAGTCGATCGGCGTGATCCGCGATGGGCGCTACCCCATCATCATCGACGGCAACGTGTACTCGGCGGCGATAGAGGCCTACCTGTTCGGCCCGGTGCTCACCCTTGCCGGCGGCAGCGTCGCCATCCTCAAGTGGCTGTTCGTCGGGATGTGGGCGGCGGCCGCGATGGCGACCTTCGGCGCCGCCCGCCGCCTGCTCGATCAGCGTGCCGCAGCCTTTGCCGCCACGCTCGTGTGGCTGGCACCAGGCGCGATGCTCGTGCTCAGCACCCGCGCCTACATGGGGTACTCGCTCGGTCTCGCCGTCACCACCGGCGCCATCTGGGCGACGGCCCGCGTGGCCGATCGCACCGAGGCCACGACACGGTCGTCGGCCCTCGTCGGCTTCCTCGCCGGCCTTGCGTTCTACCTGCATCCGATGCTCACGATGATCGTCGGGCCGGTCGTGGCGGTCGCCGCCGTCGTGCATCGACGCGACTGGCGCCGGTGGTGGTTGCCCGCGACCGCCGCTGCCCTTGCCGTCAACCTGCCGTTCCTCGGGTGGAACGCCCTCAACGGGTGGCCGTCGCTCGACCCCGCCTACACCGTTGACGGCACCTACCGGAGCCGCCTTCAGGGCTTCTTCACCGGCTTGCTGCCGCGCGCCTTCGGGCTGCGTGCGTTCGACGGGCGCTGGGTGTTCGGAAAGCCCGTCGGTCTCGTGCTCTACGTACTCATCGCTGTCGGCGTGACGTCTGGCTGTGTCGTGCTCGCCCGGGCGAATCGCCGGCCGAGCCGATGGATCGTGCCCATCGCCATCATCGCCGTCTTCCCGCTGATGGCACTGCTGGCGCCGCTTGCCTTCGTCATCGACGGTCGCTACGCGATCATCGCGTTTCCCCTGATCACGATCGCCCTTGGCGCCGCCGCCTCGCGCGCGGTGCGCTCGTGGTCGGCGCCACGAGCGGTGGCCTCGGTTGCCATCGGTGCGGCCCTGTGGGTAGCGGTCACCACGGTGCCCTTCCTCGATCGCCAGCAGGGCTTCGACGCCGTGGATGGCAACGCCTGGCAGGCGAAGGTCATCCGCCGGCTCGACCAACTGGGCATCGACCGCATCGCCGGCGACTACAACCTGGTGCTTCCCGTCGAGTACCGCAGCGACCGCGCGATCCGCGCGGCGATCGCCGGCAACCCGTACGTCATCCGCTTTCCGGCGTCGCAGCGGATCGTGGGGCGCACGCCCGCCGAGGAGGTCGCGTTCCTGTTCACCC
>JBAVTH010000309.1:0-2135 GCA_049696035.1 Ilumatobacteraceae bacterium | reverse complement strand
CGGTGAGGGCGTGCGCGCCACACTCGCACCGGCCGCTGTGTTCGGTCGCAGCTTCGATGTGATCGCACTCGCCGACGTGCTCGGCGTCAGCCCGCTGGAGGCGCTCGCGCACGTCGACGCGGCCACCACGGCCGGCCTGCTCATCGACGGCGGCCACGCCGGCGAGTTCCGCTTCGTCCACGCCATCGTGCGGGCCACTCTGGAAGACATACTGTCCCCTGCCCGCCGCGCGCTGCTGCACGCGGCAATTGCGCAGCGGCTGGAATCCACGAGCGACGAATTGGAACAGCTCGAGCAGGTGCTGCACCACTGGTTCGAGGCAGATCGCCTCGGCAACCCTCTTCGCGCCGGCGAGCTCGCGGTGGAGGTTGCCAACAGGGCCACCGAACGCCTCGCCCACGAACGAGCGTTGACCGTGCTGGATCGTGGGCTCGTCGTCCTGCAGTCCGCGGCGGCGACGCCGGAGCGCGACCGAGTGGAAGCCCGCGTACGCGTGGCCCATGGCCGGGCCGACTTCTTCGCCTCGCACATGGAAGCCGCGCTCGCCCAGTTGTATCGCGCCGCCGACCTCGCCGAGCGCTGCAACGACCCGGCGACGCTTGCGCAGGCGGCACTCGCCGCATCGTTGCAGCGCCGCCACGGCCGCGACGATCCGGACCTGCTGCACCTGTTGGAGCGCGCCAGCGATCAGTGCCCTGCAGAGCCGGCCGTGCTGCCGGCGATGCTCCACATCCGCCGGGCTCGCTTGCTGCCGGCCACCGTGCGCCACGAGGAACGCTGCGCGATGGCACGACGTGGCCTCGTCGACCTCGACCGGATGGACGCGATCGACCGCGCCACCGTGGAGACCGAAGTGGCTCGTGCCTGCTGGGGCCCCGACGACGCACGCACACGCGACGAACTGACGACCCGCCACGTCGACGAAGCGGCGCATCAACTCGCGATCGGTGGGCCGTCACGTTGGACGGGCGTGCTCATCGAGGCGCTCAACCACCGTTCCGCTGCTCGCATGCAGCTCGGCGACATCCAGGCCGCCTTGGCGGACGCGGATCGCGCCGCACAGCTGGCGGACGACGCAGGCACCACGTTCCTGCTGACCCGCGTGATGATGGGGCAGGCGATGATCCATTCGACGCTGGGGCACTGGGAACAGGCGGAGCGGATGTCGAACGAGGCAGTCCGCCTCTCCAGCCGGCACAACCTGCTGCTCGCGCAGATGACCATCTCGTACAGCATCGGGCGCGACCGTGGGCAGCAGGCCGAGCTGGCCCAGTTGGAAGGACGACTGGGCGGCTTCATCGATCAGAACCCCCTGTTCCTGGCAGGGTTCGCGCTGGTCCACGCCGAGTCGCATCAGCTCGACGATGCTCGCCGCCTGCTGGCCGTGCTGCACGAGCAAGGGCCGTGGCCGCGCAACTGGCTGTGGTTGGCGGTGATGGTGGCCGCGCTGGAAGCCGCCATACTGGCCGGAGAGCAGCAGATGGTCCTCCGGTACGCCGCCGTGCTGAGCCGGTACCACGGGCAGTGGGCGCTTGGCGGCGCCGAGATCGCCTGCTGGGGGCCGGTCGATCGGGTCCTCGGGTTGGCGCATGCCAGCGAGGGCCGGATGGAGGAGGCGCGAGTGCTGCTCTCGGCCGCGCTCGCGTCGGCGCAGTCGCAAGGCGCGACCCCGTGGGTCACGCGCTGCGAGGCCGGGCTGGCTGCCCTTCCGGTCACTTCCACCTGACCCGACGGTGAGTGACTGCAGCCTCACTGGCGATGGTGGCGCGGCTGCCAGTCGTGGACACTGATCGTGTGACCACTCTGTCCGTCGGAACCAGCAGCGCGACCTGGCTCGACGGCATCGATGTCAGCGAACACCATCAGATCGACTTCGAGGAGGTGCGCCGCCAGGGCACCACCGTCGTGATCGCGCGAGCCGGTCGCGGCACGCGGCAGGACAGCCGGTGGGTGGAGCACGTTCGCGCTGCGGAACTGGCCGGCCTGGCCCTCGGCTCGTACTGGTACCTCTACCCGTCGCACACGACTGCGCACCACCAGGCCGAGCTGTGGATGGCGGCAATCGCGGTTGCACCGAGCCTGTTCCCGGCCGGCCACTGGCTGCACGTGGCGACGACCGACGGCCTCGACGCCCG
>JBAVTH010000308.1:0-11790 GCA_049696035.1 Ilumatobacteraceae bacterium | reverse complement strand
CACACCACGCTGCCCGAGTACTCGTTGCGTCGCCTCGAAGCGGCGTTGGGGCAGTCGCCCGACGCCGACGATGCGCCGGCCGGCGACGACGTACCCTCGGCCCCACTGGCGGGCAGCGACGTGGAGGACGCGTCGGCCGACTGAGTCGCACTGCCGCTGCCTGGCGGGAGGCCCACTCTACGATGACCCACGTGACCACGTTCGATCGGCGTACGTTCCTCGCGCTCGCTGCGCTGGCGGCCGCCGGCTGTTCGTCGGCCCGCGACACGAACGATGGCGCCGGCAGCCCAGCGACCGCACCGGTCGGCAGCCTGGGCTCGGCTCCGCGGGCGATCACCTCCGTCACCATGGTCGGCGACTCGATCACCGAAGGCAGCCTGCAGGTGCTGACCACCACGCTCACCGACGCCGGGGTCACCGACCTGCGCATCGAGGGCAAGCGCAGTCGCCGCATCGACGTCGGCAACGGCAAGGGCGATGCGCCCAAGAGCGGCATCATCACCATCTACGAGCTGCTCGCCGAAGGCGTCGACCCGACGGCGTGGGTGATCGAGCTGGGCACGAACGACGTGGGCAGCTACGGCGGGGCCGAGGAGTACGGCGCCTTGATCGACAAGGTGACCGACATGTTGCCGTCCAAGCCGCTGGTGTGGGTCAACACCTATCGCGAGCAGTTCCTCGACCAGACGGTGGTGTTCAACACGGTCCTGGAGCAGCGGATGGATGCGCGGGGCAACGCGGTGGTCGCCGACTGGTACTCGGTCGCGTCCGCTCCCGAACAGACCGTGCTGCGCAGCGACCACCTGCACCCGAACGACAACGGTCAGCTCGCCCTGAGCCTGCTGGTGCTGCAGGCCTTGCAGCAGCTGTAGTCGTTGCAGCAGCTGTAGTCGTTGGAGCAGCTGGAGTGCCCGTCGCGCGGGTCAGCTGCCCCAGCGGCTCTGGCCGAAGCGATACCCGACGCTGCGCACCGTCTGGATGAGGTTGGCATGCTCCTCGCCCAGCTTGGCGCGCAGGCGGCGGATGTGCACGTCGACCGTGCGGGCTCCGCCGTAGTACTCGTAGCCCCACACTCGGCTGAGCAGGATCTCGCGGGTGAACACCTTGCCCGGGTTCTGGGCGAGGAACTTCAACAGCTCGTACTCCATGTACGTCAGGTCGAGCGGGTGGCCCTCGATGCTCGCCTGGTAGGTCTCCAGGTTGAGCGCCAGGCCGCTGTACTCCACCATCTCCGGGCGGGCCTCGGCGCCGCCACGGAAGAAGAGGTGACGCAACCGAGCCTCCACCTCCACCGGATGGAACGGCGTGAGGCAGAAGTCGTCGAACAGCTCGTCGCGCAGCTGCAGGTCGGCCAGCTGGCCGCCGCTGACCAGCACCATCACCGGCGAGACGGGAGTGTCGCGCTTGCGCAGCGAACGGCACAGCGCCCACGCACCATCAGGGTCGGCGTCACAGGCGATGACCGCCCCTGCCCAGCCGGTGGCCGGTTCGTTCCGAGCAGCGTCCTCGACCGACCCGACCGCCTTCCACCGATAGCCGGCGACGTCGAGCGTGCGCGCGAGGTCTGACGGCGGAGGTTCGGGGAAGACCGCGATCAGTTCCACTGGCGGGTGCCCTTCATCACAGCGCCCGCAAGTAGCGATCGAACTCGAACTGGCTGACGTGGGTCTTGTACGCCCGCCACTCGCTGCGCTTGTTGCGCAGGAACCACTCGAAGATGTGCTCACCGAGAGCCTCGCGCACCAGGGTGGACTGCTCCATCACCTTCAGTGAGTCGCTGAGCGACTGGGGCAGGGTGTCGATGCCGAGCGCGGCGAGCGCGGCGTCGTCGAGCTCGAACAGGTTGGCGTCGGCCTCCACCGGCAGCTCGTAGCCCTCGGCAATGCCCTTCAGGCCGGCCGCGACGATCACGCTGAACGCGAGATACGGGTTGCAGGCCGGGTCGGGGCTGCGGTACTCGATGCGGGTGGCGCTGGCGTTGCCGCGCTTGGCGATGGGTACCCGGATGAGGCCGCTGCGGTTGTTGCGCGCCCAACTGATGTGCACGGGCGCCTCGAAGCCCGGCACCAGCCGCTTGTAGCTGTTGACCGTCTGGTTGGTGACCGCGGTGATCTCGGCCGCGTGGCGCAGCAGGCCGGCCATGAACTGCTTGGCCACCGGCGACAGGTTGTACGGGTCGTCCTCGCTGTAGAACGCGTTGTTCTCGTCGTCGAACAGGCTGAAGTGCATGTGCATGCCGCTGCCCTGCACGCCTTCCAACGGCTTGGGCATGAACGTGGCATGCACGCCCTGCTTGGCCGCGACCTCCTTCACGACGAGGCGGAACGTCATGACGCTGTCGGCCATGCTGAGCGCGTCGGTGTGACGTAGGTCGATCTCGTGCTGGCTGGGGGCATCCTCGTGGAAGCTGTACTCCACGGGGATGCTCATCGTCTCCAGCGTGCGGATGGTCTCCTTGCGCAGGGTGCCCGCCACGTCGGTGGTGGTGAGGTCGAAGAAGCCACCTTCATCCAGCGGGATGGGCGCCTGGCCCTTCTCCGGCGGTGCGAAGTAGAAGAACTCGATGTCGGGCGCCACGTAGAACGTGAAGCCCATCTCGTGAGCCGCCTTCAGGTTGCGGCGCAGGATCTGGCGCGGGTCGCCTTCGAACGGAGAGCCGTCGAGGTTGTGGATGTCGCAGAACACCCTCGCTTCGACCGACTTCGGGTCGCCCCACGGGAGCACCTCGAACGTGTTCGGGTCCGGCATCGCGAGCACGTCGGCTTCCTGCACGCGACTGAAGCCATCGATCGCGGAACCGTCGAACGTCATGCCGTCTTCCAGCGCGTTCTCCAGCTCGGCGGGGCTGATCGCGAAGCTTTTCAGGTTGCCCAGCACGTCGGTGAACCACAGGCGGATCAGCCGTACGCCGCGCTCCTCCACGGTGCGCAGCACGTAGTCGCGTTGTTGATCGAGCATTGACGAACTCCCTCAGGGGCTCAAGGGACGATGGAAGTGTGCCACGGCCGACCCGAAGTCGGCCGAGGAGGTGTGTGAACGGCCTGTGAAACGCACTCCGGTCGCGGCGAACCTGGGTGCACGGGCTGGGAAACGACGAAGGGCCGGTCGCCGGCGTGTGCCGAGCGGCCGACCCTCGCGTCAGGATCCTGCTGCTGACGGTCAGCCGGCAGCGCCGCAGACCGTCTCGATGATGAGACGAGTGACCGTGTACGGATCGCAGTTGGCGTTCGGGCGGCGGTCCTCGGCGTAGCCCTGGCCGGTGCGGCTGACCTGCCACGGGATGCGGATGCTGGCACCGCGGTTGGACACGCCGTAGCTGAACTTGTTGAACGGAGCAGTCTCGTGGGCGCCGGTGAGGCGGCTCTCGATGTCGTGACCGTAGTTCTTCACGTGCAGGTCGATCTTCTTGCCGATCGCCTCGCAGGCGGCCTTGATCGCCTTCATGTCCTTGTCCTCGCGCATCGCCTTCGTGCTGAAGTTGGTGTGCGCGCCGGCGCCGTTCCAGTCGCCCTTCTGCGGCTTGGCGGCGAGGCTGACGACCACGTCGTAGTCCTCGGCGATGCGGTGCAGCAGCCAGCGGGCCACGGTGAGGTGGTCGCTGACGGTCAGCGCGTCGGCGGCGCCGATCTGGAACTCCCACTGTCCGGGCATGACCTCGGCGTTGGTGCCCTCGATCATCAACCCGGCGTCGATGCAGGCCTGCGTGTGCTCCTCGATGATCTCGCGGGCGGCAACGCGACCGGCGCCGACGCCGCAGTAGTACTTGCCCTGCGGTTCGGGGAAGCCGCCTGCCGGGAAGCCGAGCGGCTCGCCGTTGAGCTTGAGGAGGGTGTACTCCTGCTCGATGCCGAAGATCATCCCGTGCTTGGCGTACTTCTTGGCAGCCTTGGCGCAGGTGACACGTGTGTTGGTGGGGTGCGGCTTGTCGTCCTGGGCCAGATGCACGTCGCAGAGCACCAGCACGTTGTCGCCGCCGCGGATCGGGTCGGGGCAGATGAAGACAGGCTGCAGTTCGCAGTCGCTCTTGTCGCCGGTGGCCTGGTTGGTGGAGGAACCGTCGAAGCCCCAGATGGGCGGGGTCTTGCCGTCGGCGAGGATCTTGGTCTTCGAGCGGAGCAGTGGGGTGGGCTCAGTGCCGTCGAGCCAGATGTATTCAGCTTGGTAAGCCACGATGTTCCTTTGGGAGATTGGAAGGGGCGGCAACATCCTGGCCAAAGGCCGTTTCGTCGCCGTTGCCCGAGTGTGAACGCTGTGTGAAGTCGCAGACGAATCGAGTGGACGGAATGTTCAGTGGTGCCACGGTCGGCCATCCCGCGGACGACCCTCGTCGGGTGACATCGGCGCGGGTAGCGAGGGCACACGCCCACGTGGCGGTGAGGAGTGCGACCATCATCGAGACGGCGGTCCATGCGAGCAGCGCATCGCCCGTGCACACGAGTGGCAGCACCATCGGCACGACGGTGGCGGCGGCCCCCGTGCGGGCCACGGCGGCGACCTGCAACGGGCGTGCGAAGCCGACCAGGAACAGGCCGATGGTGGCGGCGACCAGGGGCATCACCCACTGCTCCGCGCCGATCGCACCGGCGATGCCGGGCAGTACGACGCTGCCGGCGATCTGCGCCACGGTCAGCCAGGTGACGGGTCGGAGGAACTGCTTGCCGGGCGGCGTGCGGAACACGTCGCGGGCACGTGGGCCCCGAGTCGCGCGGAACGCTGCTCGCACGGCCAGCCCGCCCACGACCGCGACCGCCACGATCACTTCCGGCGCACCGACGGCGATGGTGAACCGCACCGACCACAGCACTGCGAACACGGTCTGGAACACGGTGGCGTTGCGGCGCAGCAGTTGCACCATCGTGCGCTGGTCCACGGGTCGTGATGCGGTGAGCGCGACGTTCACTTGCCGGCTCCGTCGGCGCGCCACCAGGCCACGGTCGCGGCGGCACCCTCGGCGAGAGGAGTCGCCCGCAGGCCGAACGTCTGCTCGGTGAGGGTGCTGTCGGTGACCCACGGTTCGGCGAACTGGTACCACGTCTCGCGCAGGCCCTTCAGCGTCGGTGAGAACATCCCGAGCACGTTCACCAGTGCCTTGGGCAGCGCGCTCACCTTGGCGGTCGTGCCGGCCGCCCTCGCGAACGCTTCCACGGCCTCGCGTTGAGTGGTGGCGGGCGCGTTGGGCACGTGCCATGCAGCGCCCCACGCCCGCTCATCGGCGGCGATGGTCACGAGAGTGCGCACCACGTCGGGCATGTAGCTGATGCTGTGCGGCACGTCGAGCGAGCCGAGCAGGCTGACCTTCTTGCCGGCGAGCACGTTCGGCAGGACGCGCTCGCCAAGTGCCGCTCCCTTCACTCCCGGCCCGTAGAAGTCGCTGGCGCGGGCGAACGTGGCGCGGAAGCGACCGGCGGCGTGGCCGGCCAACAGGTCGGCCGCCATCCGTGCGCGCACTGCGCCCTTCTCGCCCTCGGCGTTCATCCGGCCGTCCTCGCACATGGGCATCGGGCTGCCGGGCCCGAAGGCGTACAGGTTGTCCATCATCACCAGCACGGCGCCGGTGCGCTCGGCAGCGGTCATCAGCGCCTGGTGCACGGGCGGCCAGTCCTGAGGCCAGCGGTGGTACGGCGGGTTGACGCAGTTGTAGATGGCGGCCGCACCGGTGGCGGCTCGCACCAGCGCAGCGGCGTCGGTGGCGTCGGCCCTCACCTTGGTCACCAGCGGATGGTCGGGACCGGAACCGCTGCGGGTGACGACGGTGACTTCGTGGCCGCGGTCGGCGAGCAACGTGGCGATTCCCGAGCCGACGGGACCGGCACCGATGACGACGTGATGATGCATGACTTCTCCTTGTCCGAGCAGTGCTCGCTGTTGTGAGCACTGCTCTCAGAATGTCAGAGAGGTCGAAGAAATGCAAGAGCAGTGCTCTCGTTTCGACGTGACGTTGGCTACACTCGTGGAATGCCAGGCATCCGAGAACGAGCGCGCGCAGAGCACACGGCCGAGATCGTGCGGTTGGCGCGAGTGCAGGTGGAACAAGACGGCGCGGCCAGCCTCTCGTTGCGGGCGATCGCCCGCGATCTGGGCATGGTCAGCTCGGCGATCTATCGCTACTTCGCCAGCCGCGACGAGCTGCTCACTCGGCTGATCATCGACTCGTACGACCGCGTCGGTGAAGCCGTCGAGGCCGCCGACCGGCGAGTGCGCCGGCGGGGCGATTTCCTCGGGCGCTGGCGGGCGATGAGCCACGCGCTGCGCGAGTGGGCCATGGCCAACCCGTCGGAATACGCGCTGCTCTTCGGTACGCCGGTTCCCGGCTACGCGGCGCCGCAGGACACGATCGGCCCGGCCAGCCGCTACACGATCGTGCTCATCGGGCTGATCGAGGAGATGCAGGCGGCCGGCCACACGGCCACCGACAAGGTGCCTGCCGCGCTCCGTCGCGACTACGCACGATTCCGCGAGCGGTTCGCCGTCGCGGCTGGCGATGCGATGCTGATGCGGGGCATGACGGCCTGGGCCGGCGTGATGGGTGCGATCAGCCTGGAGCTGTTCGGGCACCTCCACAACGTCATCGATTCGCCGGGCGCGTTGTTCGAGGCAGTGGTCGAACTGCACGGCCGGCAGCTGTTCTCGGGAACCGTCGCGTCGGAGCCGCCGTCGAACAGGGCATGAACCGCCGCTCGTTCCTCGCCGCCCTCATCGGCACCCCCGCCCTCGCCGCGCTGCTCGCAGCCTGCGGCGACGACTCGCACTCGGCCAGCGAGTACTCGGTCCCGAACGACGCCGATGCCGTGGTCCTGCGAGTCACCTACGAGGGCGGCTTCGTGCCGGCCGGCACGGCGTTCGTCAACCTGCCGACCTTGCTGGTCAGCGGCGACGGCCGCGCCTTCCGGCCGGGACCGATGACCGAGCAGTTCCCCGGCCCACTGCTGCCGGCCGTCCTCGAGCGTGCCATCACCAGTGAGGGGATCCAGCGCATCCTGCACCTGGCGGACGATGCCGGCTTGCTGGCGGAGCCGCCGGACTACTCGTTGCCGGAGGGCGACATGGTGGCGGATGCGTCCGACACGGTGGTCACTCTCACCGTCAACGGCACCACGTACGTGCACCGGGCCAACGCCCTCGGCATCGACTCGCCCGACGGCTTCGGCAGCACGCCGGCCCGCGACAACCTCGAGAAGTTCGTCACGCTAATCGCCGATCTGGAGAAGGTCGTGGGTGCCGACAACCTCGGCGTCGAGCAGCCGTTCGTGCCCGTGCACTACCGCTTCCAGGCGATGGTGGTGGACCCGACGCAATGGACGGATCCGGCACCCACGGTCGTCGAGTGGCCGGCGGCCACCGGCGTCACGCTCGCCGACGCCACGCAGTGCGCCACGATCGACGCCGCCACGAGCGAGACGGTCTTCCAGAACGCGACCCAACTGACCTTCTTCCAGGAGGCGGGCCTCGTCTACCAGGTCGTCGCCGTCGGCGTGCTGCCGGGCGACGCCAGCTGCTGACGGCCCTGCATCCCCGCGGCCGGCCGTGGCCACCCGCGACCGCGGTCACTCCGTCGGGAACGAGAGCGGCGTGCCCAGGGCCAGCGCCTGGCGAATCTGCTGCATGATCGCCTTGAGCGCCGTGTAGTCGGGCTTGCTCGGCTCCACCAGCGGGGGCGCCAACCCGATCGACTCGAACTCCTGATCGCCGCTTTGCAGTCTGGCCAGCAGGGTGCGGGCCTCCTCGACGGTCATCGAGGTGCGCACGTTGTTCTTCACCGCATCGGCGAGCTCACCGAATCGCAGCAGCAGGTCGTCGACGCCGATCTCGTCGGCGATCGTCTGCAGCAGGACGCGCTGGCGTTCCATTCGCTGGTAGTCGCTGTCGCTGGCGCGCGACCGCACGTAGCCGAGGGCCTGGGTGCCGTCCATCAGCGTCTTGCCGGGGCCGATGGTGGGAGGCAGCCGGTAATTGGAGCAGGGCAGGTCGCCGGGCATCGGCAGTTCGGTCTCGACGTCGATGGTGATGAACCCGATGGCGTCGACCACCTTCACGAACCCGCACGAGTTGATCAGCGCATAGTCGTCGAGCGTGATGCCCAGGGAGTAGCTGAGGCCCTCCATCAGCGCCTGAACCCCGGGCTCGGTGGCGCCCTTGCCGTAGGCGGCGGTGAGCTCGTCGTCGTTCTCGACGGTGATGTAGAGCGAGTTGACCAACCCGCCTTCCGAATCCTCGAAGCCGTCGGGGTAGCGCTCGGCCAGCAACGTGCCAGGCGGGAACCGCAGGTGGGTGAGGTTGCGGGGCACCGACACCAGGGCGGCGCGACCGGACTCCTCGTGGACCAGGGCGATGATCAGGGTGTCGGTGCGCAGGCCGATGCGGTTGTCGCCCTCGTCGCTGCCCATCAGCAAGACGGTGTGGAACTGCTCCGACAGTGGGTCGACGTCCTTGCCGACGGAGACGCTGCCGGCGTCGGGTGAGTCCTGGAACACGCCCTGCACCACGGCCCGGGCCTCCTCCATTCGCATCACCACCAGCGCGGTCGGGATCGTCAGGGCGGCCACCACGGCTGTGCCCACCAGCCGCATGTGACGTTGCGCGAGCGGGTCGCCAACCCGGTCGGCCGTCAGCCAGACGGCAACGATCCGGCTGGTGATGGCAGCGACGGCGACCATCACCAGGCCGCGCAGCACGTTGGTGCGCGTGAACAGGCCCACCAGGTCGGAGCGGTTCTGGGCGACCAGGATGAACGCGAATGCGGGGGCGATGACCCCGGCGATGAACAGCAGCGCGCCGGCAATCGGCCAGCGCCGCCAGACGGCAAGGCCCGGCAGCGCGACGACTCCGAGCAGCCCTGGCGTGGCAGGGGCGACCCCGTCGGGTACCCGTTCCTCGGCCTCGGAGTCGGCGGGGACGTTCATCGGGGACCGAATGCTACTGGCGCTGCTTCGCCGGGCGCCGTCGGCCCGCCTCCGCCGGCGTGTGTCACACGACCACCGAAATCGTCCCTCGACACGGCCCGACCGCGACCGATGACTATGGTGTGTGCGGAAACGCGGGCGCGTGTGCCGATCCCCCGGAGGTTGTTCGTGCGTCGATTGCTTGTCGTTGCCCTCAGCACAGGTTGCCTCGGCGCTGCCTGTCTCGTGCCCGGCAGTACCGCCGCCGAGGGGCAGAGTGTGCCGCAGCGTGCCGTGGCGCCCCAGGCGACGGTGGTGGCCGGGTTCACCGACTCGCTGGTCACCAATGCTGTCTCCACACCGACCGCGCTGGCCCCGTTGCCCGACGGACGCGTGCTCGTGCTCCAGAAGGGCGGCGGGGTGCGGGTGCTGCTGAACGGAGCAGTGTTGCCCGGCACGGCGATCACCAAGACCGTGTGCAGCGACAGCGAGCGAGGGATGCTGGGCGTTGCCGTCGACCCGGAGTTCGGGAACAACGGGTTCGTCTACCTGTACTACACGCGCCCCAGTCCGGGCACGCCGGGCGGGTGCGTCAACCGCGTCAGCCGATTCGAGATGATCGGCAACTCCATCTCCGATGCCAGTGAGTGGGTGCTGCTCGACAACATCGGATCCCCTGCCGGCAATCACAACGGGGGCGATCTGGAGGTCGGCAACGACGGCTACCTCTACGTGTCCGTCGGTGACGGCGGGTGCGACCCGCGCGGCAACAGTGGCTGCGCCGGCGGCAACGACGCCGCTCAGGATCGCAGCCTGTTGAACGGCAAGATCCTGCGCATCGACCGCAACACCGGCGCTCCCGCCCCGGGCAACCCGTTCAGCGGCGAGGGCACCGAGGCCTGCGGTTTTCGCGGCAACACGGCAGGGACCCCGACGACGATCTGCCAGGAGATCTTCGCTTACGGGCTGCGCAACCCGTGGCGTTTCGCCTTCGACCCCAACACCGGTGCGACGCGCTTCTACATCAACGATGTCGGCCAGAACACTCGTGAGGAGGTCGACCTCGGTGTGCTCGGCGCCAACTACGGCTGGCCGGCGCGCGAAGGCCAGTGCGCGCAGGGGCAGAACCCGACCTGCCCGCCACCTGCGGCGAACCTCGGCTACACCCAGCCACTCACCGACTACCCGCACAACCCGACGAACGGTGGCGACTACATCACCGGTGGGGCATTCGTGCCCAATGGGGCATGGGGCGGCGCCTACGACGGCGGCTACCTCTTCTCCGACGGCGACCCGGGCAAGATCTTCTTCCGCAACGCCGGCGGCAACACCAACTACAGCAGTCCGTTCGTCACCGGCGTGGGTGGCATCTCCGACATCGGGTTCGTGATGGAGCCCACCGGCTGGGCGCTCTACAGCGTCAACGCGGCCACCAGTGAGGTTCGCCGCATCACCTACAACACGGCACCGGCCGTTTCGCCGGGGCCGCTCGCGTATCGCCCTGTGGCCGCCGCCCTGCGCCCGTTCGACAGTCGCAACGCCGGCGCCGACACCGGCCGCCTGCGCGGTGGCACCAGCCGGTTGGTCAACCTCGTGGCGGCGCCCACTGCCCACAAGGCGGCGCTGGTCAACATCACGTTCATCGCCAGCTCCGACGGGTTCGTGGTCGTGTGGCAACCGGGTACCACTCGACCGCCGTCGTCGAACATCAACGGGCAGCCCGGCGCGGCAGTTGCCAACTCCTCCGTCGTGCCGATCGATGCCGCCGGCAACGTGCTCGTCTACACATCGGTCACGGCCGACGTCATCATCGATGTCGTCGGCTTCTTCGACGCGGCACCCGGCGGTGTCACTGCGGCCGGGCGGTTCTCGCCGATCACGCCTGCACGGGCTGCCGATTCGCGCAGCATGCCCAGCTCCACCAATCGCTACACCCGTTTCGCCAGCGGCGCCGACAGCGTGGTGGCCGTGCCGATCGCGGGGCGTTTCGGCGTCACCGCCGACGTGTCCGCGGTGGCGGTCATCGTCACCTCCATCGGCAACGAGAGCGATGTGGGCGGCTACGTCGTCGTATACCCCCACGGCGGTCCGGTGCCCCCGTCATCCAACGTCAACACCGGCGGCCTGGGCGACACACGGGCCAACCTGGTCGTGGTGCCGATGGACTCCGATGGCGTCATCGACGTTCGCCTCACTCGTACCGCCGACGTGATCGTCGACGTGGTCGGCACCTTCACGAGCAGCACGGCGCCGGCAGCGACTGCCGGCACCTACGAGCTGCTGGCGCCCACCCGCGTGGTCGACACCCGCTCCTCGTTGCCGTTCGGCCGCCTGGTGGCGAACGGCATCGGGTCGGTCAACCCGGCGGCTGTGCCCGACAACGCGCTGGGTGTCACCCAGAACATCATCATGGTCGAGGCTGATGGCTGGGGCTACGTGACGGCGTACCCGACGGGGTTGCCAGCGCTGCCCGTGGTGAGCAACGGCAACGTGGTCGCCGCCGGCCAGACACGCAGTGCCATGTCGCTGACCGTGCTCGGCGGCGGGTCGTCGTCCTACTACGTCTCGGTGGGCACCCATCTGGTCGTCGACGTCACCGGCTACTTCCGCGGCTAGGCGCGCCGAGGGCGGAGGCCGATGGCGGGCGCCACTGGAGGGCGCGGCCTGGTCGGCGGCGTGACTTCGGCCGGCGAGGGGACCGCTCTCAGATCGACCAGGCCCCCTCAGGGTGTCGCCGGTCAGGGTGTCGTCTCGCCGTTGTCGTCATGCTCCGACTGCGGGTTCCTCGGCGATCTCAAGCGGTCAATGCAACGAGCTCGTTGAACTTCTCTGATGGTTTCATCCATCCAAGGGTTTGTCGAGGTCGGCCGTTGAGTTCGTGAGCGACGTCATCGAGGTCGGCCTGGGTGAA
>JBAVTH010000307.1:0-2291 GCA_049696035.1 Ilumatobacteraceae bacterium | reverse complement strand
GTTCCGGTCACCTTGGAACGCCCCTCGCGTTCGCGGTACTCCACCGGAACGTTGCGCACCCGCCAGCCGGCACCGTGAGCGCGCAGCACCATCTCCAGCGGCCACCCCGACCGTCGATCGCGGAGATCCAACGCGAGCAACCACTCCCTGCGCGCCGCACGCATCGGGCCGATGTCAGCCAGGCGCAGACCCGTACGCCGACGCAGTTCGCTGGCGAGCACTCGGTTGGCCAGGCGCGCATGCGCCGGCCACGCGCCGCGATCCGCGATGCGGGCGCCGATCACCAGGTCGGCCTCGTCGCGCTGCACGTAGCCGGCAACCAGTGGCAGCGCGACTGGATCGAGCGACGCATCGCAGTCCATGAAGCACACGATCTCGTCGGTCGCCACCTGCAGCCCGGCCCAGCAGGCGGCGCCGAAACCGCGAACAGGTTCGCGAACCACCAACGCCCCGAGCTCGGTGGCGATCTCGGCAGTACGGTCGGTCGAGCCGTTGTCCACCACGATCGCCCGATAGCCGCTCGGCATTCTCTGCAGCACCCACGAGACGGCGGCCGCCTCGTTGAGCGCGGGAAGAACGACATCAGGCATGGGAGATCACCGAATGAGTGAAGCACACACGAGCGTCGGGCGCTCGCTGAGGGTTCTCGTCACCGGCGGAGCGGGCTTCATCGGCTCGCACATCGTGGACGAGTTGATCGGTCTCGGTCACGAGGTGGTGGTGGTCGACGACCTCGACCCGGCGGCGCACCGAGGCGTACCTGACGGCCTGAACCCCGGCGCGGCCTACGTGTGGCACGACGTGCGCGATGCGGCCGCGTGGCCAGCGCTGTTGAGCGGCGTCGATGCGGTCTGCCACCAGGCCGCCAAGGTCGGCCTGGGCGTCGACTTCGCCGACGTTGCCAGCTACGTCAGCCGCAACGACCTGGGGACTGCGAGGCTGCTGCACGCGCTGCACGACGCCTCGTTCAGCGGCCGGCTGGTGCTCGCCTCCAGCATGGTGGTGTACGGCGAAGGCCGCTACCGCTGTGCCGACCATGGTGTGGTTCGGCCCCGGCCGCGGCTGCCTGCCGACCTGGAGGCGGGCCGCTACGAGCCGCCATGCCCGCTGTGCGGTGGGCAACTGATCCCCGAGGCGGTGCCCGAGGACCACTGGCTCGACCCGCGCAACGTCTACGCCACCACCAAGCTCGCGCAGGAAGGGCTGTGCAGCTCCTACGAGCGCGAGCATCCTGGATGCACCGTGACGGCGCTGCGCTACCACAACGTGTACGGGCCACGCATGCCGCGCGACACACCGTACGCCGGTGTCGCCAGCTTGTTCCGCAGCTCCTACGAACGCGGCGAGGGCCCGCGGGTCTTCGAGGACGGCGGGCAGCGCCGCGACTTCGTGCACGTCGCCGATGTCGCTCACGCCAACGTGCTGGCCCTCACCAACGATCAGCCGGCAAGCGGCGCGTTCAACGTCTGCTCCGGCACGCCGCACACCATCCTCGACATGGCACACGGCCTGCAGCCCGACGGTGCTCCGGCCCCGCGTGTGGTCGGCGGATATCGCCTCGGCGACATCCGCCACGTCTTCGCCAGCCCGCAGCGGGCGACCGAAGTGCTCGGCTTCAGGGCGGCCATCACGTTCGAACACGGCATGCGCCAGTTCACCACCGGGCCCCTGCGCAGCACGATCGGGCCGCGGCCCGACTCGCTGCCCCCCGCCGGCTAGACCCGACGACACGCTCACCACTTCGACAGCAGGGCCGCCTGCAGCGAGATCGCGCACGTTGCCTGCACCACCACCGCCGCTGCCCCCGACCACCGGCGACGACGAACGACCAGGGCCGCCCCCGCCACGGCGAGCCACGGGTAGAAGAGCAGCCAGATGCGCTCGACCTCGCCCTTCGTGTACGTGGACAGGTGCGACACCGCCAGCGCAACGGTGGCACCTCCGACCAGCAGCCACATCCGGCGATCGCGGAGAGCCCCCAGGCCAAGGATGGTCACCGGACCGAGCGCGACTGCAGCCGCAGCGAGGTTGCCGACAGCGAAGTAGCTCCACTCACGGAACTGCGCCGAGCCTGCGCTGTACTGCTCGTTCGTCGCGCGCACACCATCCAGCCACCAGAAGCCGGCGATCCAGAACGCGGCGGCAACCACCAGCCCGACGGCGACACCTCCCATCAGCACCAACCAGGCGCCGCGTTCGCGACGGACAACCGCAACCACCAGCAACGCGGCCGGTACCACCAGCAGCACGGCGCCGAGGTAGGTGAGGAACAGCAGGGACCCGAACAGCGC
>JBAVTH010000306.1:0-2488 GCA_049696035.1 Ilumatobacteraceae bacterium | reverse complement strand
CGGGCAGACCCTGGGCAACTACCAGGAAGTGCGGGCCCGTCACTTCCAGGCGACGGTGCGCCGGTACATCACCGAGGGTCAGCAACAGTCAACGAACGACAGCATCGGAAGGCCGACATGAGCAGAGACATGATCGAGGACCTGGTCCACTCCTACGCCGACGCCGTGGTGCGTCGCGACGCGCAGCAGTGGGCGGCCACCTGGGCCGAGGATGCGGTCTGGGAGCTGGGCAAGGGCCGCCGGGTCGAAGGCCGCGACAACATCGTTGCACTGTGGACATCAGCGATGAACGGCTTCGCCGCCGTCGTGCAGAACGTCGTCAACGGCACCGCCACGCTCGATCTCGAGGCTGGCTCCGGCGACGGCCGCTGGTACATCATCGAACACTGGCAGCGTGCCGATGACACGCGCGGCATCCTGCTCGCCTACTACGACGACACCTATGTCCGTGTCGACAGCAAGTGGCTGTTCGCCGGCCGTGAGTTGGTAGTCCAGTACGGCGGTCCCCCGAACTTGTCAGCCCCGTTCCAGAACGCAAGGGCGTAGCCGTCATGTCAGTGCTCACGACATCGTTCGCAACGTCACGTGGTAGCGATCTCGCGCTCGCCGACGACACCGGCACACGCACGTGGGCCGAACTCGACGAGCGCGTCAACCGGCTGATCCACAGCCTCCGTGCCGCCGGGGTCAACGCCGGTGACACGATCGCGATCATCGCCGGCAACTGCAACGAGTGGTTCGAGGTCGCCTTCGCGTGCGCGAACGCGGGCATCACCTACGTGCCGGTCAACTGGCACCTGGTTGCCGCCGAGATCGCCTACACGCTCGACGATTCGGCGTCGAAGGCGATCATCTGCGGCCACCACTTCCTCGCAGAGACCACCAAGGCGCTGGCGGACGAACGCGCTCGCGGCGTCGGGCTCGCGCTGGTCATCGGCTGCGATGCGAACGATCGCTTCCTGAGCTACGAAGCGTTCCTCCAGGCGGGCTCGCCCGACGAACCCATTGAACAGAGCTTTGGTGGGCCGATGTTCTACACCAGTGGCACCACCGGTAACCCCAAGGGCGTGCGCGGCGCGCTGTCGAGCATGCCCGACGGCGCCGACCCCGCGATCTGGCAGTTGATCGGCGCCGGGTTCGCCAACCTCGTGGAGGGGCACGGGCGCACGGTCCTGTGCGGCCCGGTGTACCACTCGGCGCAGTGGGCCTACTCGTTCCTCCCGATGATCGTCGGCTCCGCCACGATCATGCAGCACAAGTACGACAGCGCCGAAGTGCTGCGGTTGATCGACGACTACAAGGCCACCAACGTGCACCTCGTGCCGACGCAGATGAAGCGCCTGGTCGACCTGCCCGAGGACGTGAAGCGCTCCTTCGACGGCTCGTCGCTGCAACTGGTGCTGCACGGCGCCGCGCCGTGCCCACCTCGTGTCAAGCAGGCGATGATCGATTGGTGGGGGCCGAAGATCAGCGAGTACTACGGCTCCACCGAGGGCTCGGTCATCACCATGATCGACTCGGCGCAGTGGATGGCCAAGGGCGGCAGCGTCGGTCCACCCTTGCCGAACATGGAGATCATCGTCGTCCGCGACGACGGCACCCGCTGTGGCCCGAACGAGTCGGGCACGCTGTACTTCCGCAATGCGATGGGCAGTGATTTCGAGTACCACAACGCGCCGGAGAAGACGGCTGCTTCGCACCTCGAACCCGGCGTGTTCACCACCGGCGACGTCGGCTACCTCGACGACGACGGCTACCTGTGGCTCAGCGACCGCAAGATCGACATGATCATCTCCGGTGGCGTCAACATCTACCCGGCGGAGATCGAAGGCGTGCTCGGGGGCCATCCGCTCGTCGCCGATGTCGCGGTCATCGGCGTACCCAACGAGGAGTTCGGCGAAGAGGTGAAGGCCGTCGTGGTGGCCGCCGACGGCGTCACCGCCGACGATGCGCTCCGCGCCACGCTCGCCGCCCACTGCCGCGAACTGCTCGCCGGGTTCAAGGTCCCCAGGTCGTACGACTTCGTCGCCGAACTGCCGCGCACCGGCACCGGCAAGATCCAGAAGGCCAAGATCCGTCAGCCGTTCTGGGAAGGCCAGGATCGCCGGATCTGACCCGCGTCCGGGTACGGCTCAGAGCGGTTCCGCGGCCCAGCGGATGGCGTTGGCGAGAATGCGGCGGTAGTTCGGGTCGGCGTAGGTGGCCGGGCCGTCACCGAACTGGAGGTAGGCGAGTGGTGAAGCAGCGACCGTCCTGGTCCACGCAACCAGGCTGCTGCCGGCCGGGTGGTGCCAGCCGGTTCGATCGTTGCGGCTACCGCGGATGGCCCGGTCGGCGGAGTAGAAGTTGCTGTCGACGAACTCGTAGGTGCTGCGCATCAACGGCTGCACGTCAGCTTCCAGCACCGGGTAGAGATACAGCTCGTCGGTGATCGCGAAGGTGGGTGCGACACCCGCGCAGATGGGATGATCGCGGTCGAGCACTTCGA
>JBAVTH010000305.1:0-16195 GCA_049696035.1 Ilumatobacteraceae bacterium | reverse complement strand
CTGTTGGCTCGCACTGCCTCGACTGCGCCAAGGCCGCCCGGCCGGACGTGGCGACACGGGCCAAGCTGGCCAGCTCACGTGTGCTGACGCCGGCCACGTATGCGATCGTCGGGGTCAACGTCGCCGTGTTCCTGTGGATGGTCGCCCTCGATTCCGGCACGCTCGCCGGCGACACCACCAAGCAGCACGTCGATCTCGCGCTCAACCGGTCGATCGTGCACTCCACGCACGACTGGTACCGCATCGTCACCAGCGGCTTCATCCACTTCGGCATCATCCACCTCGCGTTCAACATGCTGTTGCTGGTGCAGCTGGGCCACCTCCTCGAGCGAGCACTCGGGCCCGTGAAGTTCACCCTGCTGTACTTCGCCTGCCTCCTCGGCGGTTCGTTCGGGGTGCTGCTGCTCGATGGAACGCGGATCACCGCCACCGGCGGCGCTTCGGGGGCGGTCTTCGGCCTGATGGGTGCCGCCGCCGTCGGGCTGCACCGTCGCGGCGTGAACGTCTTCAGCACCGGCATCGGTTCCACCCTGCTGCTGAACCTGGTGTTCACGTTCACCATCAGCGGCATCTCCATCGGAGGACATGTCGGCGGTGTGCTCACCGGCGGACTGTGCGGCTGGTTCATGCTCGAACCGCAATGGAAGCCTTCGCCGAAGTGGGTCGGCTGGGCAACACCGGCCGCGGTGGCCGTCATCTGTGCCGTCGGCTGCTACTGGGCCTCCACGTCGCTGCCCGTCTTCACCGGCTGAGCAGGAATCGCCACCGCCCGGTCGCACACCCCGCGGGATTTGGTGCATGATGTGACAGCCATTGGGGGCTCGCGGTCCGTGACCGGTTCGCGATTCACGCACACGATCAGAGGGGATCACTGGTGAAGATTTCAGTCACCGTCAACGGGACGGTCCACGAGAGTGACGTCGAGCCGCGAACGCTGCTCGTGCACTACATCCGCGAGACGTTGGCGCTCACCGGCACCAACATCGGCTGCGACACCTCGTCGTGTGGTGCATGCAGCCTGCACTTCAACGGCGAAGCCGTGAAGAGCTGCACCATGTTGGCCGTGCAGGCCGACGGCGCCGAGATCACCACCATCGAGGGCATGGCAGTCGACGGCGAGATGCACCCGATGCAGCAGGCGTTCATGGAGAACCACGGTCTCCAGTGCGGCTACTGCACGCCGGGCATGGTGATGGCCGCCACCAGTCTGTTGAAGGAGAACCCGAACCCTTCCGAGGAGGAAGTGCGCCTCGGTCTCGAGGGCAACCTGTGCCGCTGCACCGGTTACCACAACATCGTCAAGTCCGTCCTCGCCTGCGCCGCGGGCGAGTAACCGAAAACCCGCACCAGGTACTGGGGGTACCCGAATGACCGTCACCGACGATCGACCTGCAGCCGTGTTGGGGAGCCGGCTGCTGCGTCGCGAAGACCCGGCCCTGCTCACCGGCGAGGCCAAGTTCACCAACGACCTGAGCCTGCCGGGTGCGCTGCACCTCGGGCTGGTCCGCAGCCCGTAC
Organism: Ilumatobacteraceae bacterium; assembly: GCA_049696035.1. Taxonomy (GTDB): domain Bacteria; phylum Actinomycetota; class Acidimicrobiia; order Acidimicrobiales; family Ilumatobacteraceae; genus UBA668. The sequence continues at coordinate 14,678 of JBAVTH010000305.1, read as the reverse complement.
GCGCATGCCCGCATCCTCGGCGTGGATCTCGCTGCAGCCCTCGCGTTCCCGGGGGTCGTCGCCGCCTACAGCGGGGCCGATCTCGCCGGCCTGTGGGCCGCACCGATGCCGTGCGCCTGGCCGGTCACCGCCGACATGAAGAACCCGGCGCACTACCCGGTGGCGGTCAGCAAGGCCGCCTACGTGGGCGATGCCGTGGCCGTCGTGCTCGCCACCAGCGAGACCGCCGCCCGCGATGCCGCAGAGCTCGTCGACGTGCAGTACGAGCCGCTGCAAGCGGTGGTCGATCTGGAGGACTCCCTCAGCGACCGCGTGATCATCCACGACGAACTGGGCACCAACAAGAGCTACCAGTGGGATCTCAAGATCGAGGGCCACGAAGGCGCGATCGACGAGGCGTTCGCCAACGCGGCTCACACGGTCAGCTCGCGCTACATCCAGCAGCGCCTGCTGCCGATGGCGATGGAACCCCGTGCCGTGGCCGCCGTGCCGCAGCCCTTCGGTGGCGACATGACGATGTACTCCAGCACCCAGGTGCCGCACATCCTGAAGGTGATGACCGCACTCACGTTGGGCATCCCCGAGCACCAGATGCGCGTGGTCTGCCCGTCGGTGGGCGGCGGTTTCGGCGCCAAGCTCAACGTCTATGCGGAGGAGCTGCTGTGCGTGGCACTCGCCCGCAAGCACAAGGTGCCCGTGCGCTGGAACGAGGACCGCACGGAGAACGCCGTCGCCACCATCCATGGGCGCGGCCAGATCCAGCACATGGAGCTGGCGGCCGACGCCGAGGGCAAGGTGCAGGCCGTGCGCGTGCGCATCATCGGCGACATGGGCGCCTACCTGCAGCTCGTCACACCCGGCATCCCGCTGCTCGGCGCCTTCCTGTACGCCGGGGTCTACGACATCCCGATGTACGACTTCAGCTGCACCAGCGTGTTCACCACGCTCACCCCCACCGACGCCTACCGCGGCGCCGGCCGTCCGGAGGCCACGTACGCGATCGAGCGGGCGATGGACCAGCTGGCCGACCAGATGGGCATCGATCCGATGGAGCTGCGCAAGCGCAACTTCATCCAGAAGGACCAGTTCCCGTACACGGCGATGACCGGGCTCACCTACGACTCCGGCGACCATCTGGCCGCTGCCGAGAAGGCCGCCGGGCTCGCCGACTACGACGGCGTCCGCGCTCGCCAGACGGTGCAGAACGTGCCCGGCGCCACCAAGCGCCTCGGCATCGGGCAGGCCAGCTACTTCGAGATGTGCGGCCTCGCTCCGTCACGAGTGCTGGCATCGTTGAACTACTCCGCCGGTGGCTGGGAGGCCGCCACGGTGCGAGTGCTGCCCACCAACAAGATCCAGGTGGTCACCGGCACCTCGCCGCACGGCCAGGGTCACGAGACGTCGTGGAGCATGATCGTCGCCGACAAGATGGGGGTCTCCCCCGACGATGTCGATGTCCTGCACAGCGACACTGCCATCGCGCCGCTGGGTCTCGACACCTACGGCTCACGTTCGCTGCCCGTGGGCGGCGTCGCGATCGCGATGGCCTGCGACAAGGTGATCGACAAGGCGAAGAAGATCGCGGCCCACCAACTGGAGGCCAACGAGGACGACCTCGAGTTCGCCGGCGGCACCTTCAGCGTCAAGGGCTCACCCGACAAGTCGATGCCGCTGGCAGCGATCGCGTTCGCGGCGTTCACCGCTCACGACCTCCCTGACGGGCTGGAGCCGAACCTCGAGGCGCAGGTCACCTACGACCCACCGAACTTCTCGTGGCCCTTCGGCACCCACATCTGCACCGTCGAGGTCGACATCGAGACGGGCCACGTGCAGGTGCTCCAGTACGTGGCCGTCGACGACTGCGGCAACCAGGTCAACCCGATGATCGTCGAAGGCCAGGTGCACGGTGGTGTCATCCAAGGCCTGGCCCAGGCGCTGTTCGAGGAAGCCGTGCACGACACCGACGGCAACCTCAAGAACGCCAGCATGGCCGAGTACCTCATCCCTGCCGCCAGCGACGTGCCCAGCCTGACGCTCGGTCACACCATCACGCCCTCGCCCACCAACCAGTTGGGTGTGAAGGGCATCGGTGAAGCCGGCACCATCGGCGCCGCGCCGGCGGTCATCAACGCCGTCGTCGACGCCCTGTCCGGCCTCGGTGTCACCGACATGCTGATGCCCGCCAGCCCACACACCGTGTGGAAGACCATCCAAGCCGCCCAGTCCAACACCGCTCAGAACGGAGCAACCAAGTGATTCCCGCAGCATTCGACTACGTCCGTGCCGGTTCGGCCGCAGAGGCGATCAGCCTCATCGGCCAGCACGGCGACGAGGCCAAGTTCCTCGCCGGTGGCCACAGCCTGCTGCCGCTGATGAAGCTGCGGCTGGCTTCGCCCAGCGTGCTGGTGGACATCGGTCGCGTCACGGATCTCAGCTACATCCGCGACGGCGGCGACCACATCGCGATCGGCGCCCTCACACGGCACATGGATGTCGAGAACAGCGCCCTGCTCAAGGAGCACGCGCCGCTGCTGGCCCACGCGGCCGGCCACGTGGGCGACCCGCAAGTACGCCACCGCGGCACGATGGGCGGCACCATCGCTCACGCCGATCCGGCCAGCGACCTGCCCGCCACCACGCTCGCGCTGGGTGCCACCTACGTCGCGCAGGGCCCCAACGGCACCCGCGAGATCGCTGCCACCGACTTCTACCAAGGCTTCCTGGAATCCGCCTTGGAGCCCGACGAGATGCTCACCGAGATCCGGGTGCCGAAGATGCAGGGCGCCGGGTGGAGCTTCCAGAAGTTCAACCGGCGGGCGCAGGACTGGGCGATCGTCGGCGTGGCCGCGTGGCGGCGCAACGGTTCGTCGGGTGTGGCACTGGTCAACATGGGCAGCACGCCCATCCTCGCCAGCAGCGTGTCGACGGCCCTCGCCGGTGGCGCTTCGGTCTCCGATGCGGCCCAATTGGCCGCCGACGACGCCGAACCGCAGGCCGACCTGAACGCCAGCACCGAGTACCGCACCCATCTTGCCAAGGTGCTCGTCCGCCGTGCCCTCGAGGAAGCCTCGCAGTAGCTCGGGGTGCCATGAACATGCGGTGAACGGTGGGTAGCGTTGGGCGCCATGTCGACGACGGCCGAGGCACCCACCTTCGCTGCCGGTTCCACGCGCCTGTCGCTGGGTGCCGTCGTCCCGTACGACGAGTTCAGAGTGGTTCGTCTCGCCCTGATGCTCGAGTTCCTGGGCATCTACCTGTGGTGGCTGCGCAACATGGGTCTTCCCATCGATCGGCTCTCGGTTGCCGTCAGCGTCGGCATCTTCCTGCTGTGCGCGTTCGTCGGCAAGACCTGGCGCACCTGGGCCGTGCTGCTGCTGGACTGCACCTTCTACTGCCTGATGTGGTTCGCGTACGAGCGCACCCGCAGCGCGGCGGACGAAGGGGTGTCGGTGTTCGGCCTGTTCACCATCCCCCATCAGTTCCAGGTGGAGTCGATGCGCAACATCGATCGCGCGCTCTTCTTCGGCCACGACCCGAACACCGTGCTGCAGGACCACTTCTGGGAGCGGCACGTCCGCTGGTACGACGTCGTCGCCTCCAGCGCCTACATGACCCACTTCGTGGTCCCGATCATCGTGATGGCGGTGCTGTGGGCCATCAGCCATCGCCAGTGGGTGCGGTTCATGAAGCGCTTCGCAACGCTCCTGACGGTGGCATGCGCCGTGTTCGTCATCCTTCCCACTGCGCCGCCGTGGATGCTGGGCAGCCCGAAGTACCACTTCCAACTGATCCACGAACTGCATCGCGATGCCGGTCGCGGGTTCCGCCACCTCGGGTTCACCGGCTTCGCCAACGACTACAAGCTGGCCCTCGGGAACGGCAACGCCAAGGCCGCGATGCCTTCGCTGCATGCTTCGTTCGCGCTCATCGTGCCCGCCTTCTTCCTGCCGTGGATCCGGCCCAAGTGGCTCAAGGGCACGGTGCTGCTGTTCCCGGTGCTGATGCTCGCCTCGCTCGTCTACCTCGGCGAGCACTGGGTGATCGACGGACTGGCCGGATGGGTGATCACCGCCTGCACGTTCTGGTTCTGGAACCGGATGGAACGCCGGCTGCGCACCCACCGTGGCGCCGTGGCACGCAGCGCTCTGGCACCTGCGACCGAGTCGGCGATCGACGCGCATGCCGATGCCGAGCCGGCCATCATCGCGACCACCCCGACCGACCTCGTCCCCGCGCCGGCGGCCGAGTCCGGCCCATCCAGTTCTCCGGAGTGGGCACCGGCATGATGGACCCACCCAAGATCCTGCTCGAAGCCTCGTTCATGCACGCCGTCATCGACGCCGCGCACGAGCAACACGAGGAATCGGTGGCCATCTACCTCGAACTGGTGCAGCAGTACGAGGCGGAACAGGTGCTGCTCGTCGCCGTCGGCGACCACCTCCGTGAGCTGCGCGGGCGAAGCCGTCGAGGCCCGTTGGCACCGGTCGACCCGCTGCACGTCGGCTTCCAGCACCGCCGCGCGGCGGCGCGCACCGTCGGCCGCACCGACATCGCGGATCTGCGCCATGCGCTCACCCTGGTCATGTGCGATCGCCACCGGGTGCGCCGAGTCGCAACGCACGATCCCTCCTTCGACCGCTACGAACTGCAGCTGACACCCGAACGCGGGTGACCGGCCGTCGCCGCGGGCCTGGCTAACCTGTGCCGGATGCCGGCGCGGCGTGCGCCGAAACCTGACAGCTGGTGACCACATGTCGTTCAACCCTGACGACGAAGACTCGGAGTTCGACGCCTTCCACCTGGATGCGATCGCCGATGCCGACCCGTACCCGTACTGGTACGACGATGCCGACGAGCCCTACAGCAACCCCACACTGGTGCGCACCGAGAGCTGCGACCTGTGTGTGGTCGGCGGCGGCTACAACGGCCTGTGGACCGCGATCATCGCCAAGGAGCGCGACCCCAACCGCGACGTGATCCTGATCGATGCCCATGAGGTCGGCTCCGCAGCCAGCGGGCGCAACGGCGGGTTCATGGAGAGCAGCCTCACCCACGGCGTCGCCAACGGCCAGGAGCGCTTCCCCAACGAGCTGCCGCTGTTGGAGGAGCTGGGCCTGAAGAACCTCAACGACATCGAAGCCGCGATCAAGCGCTACAACATCGATTGCGACTACGAACGCACCGGTGTCATCGACATCGCCACGAAGTTCCACTCGCCGACGTACCTCGACGAGCTGCGCGACGACTACACCCAGCTGCGAGCGCTGGGCCAGAAGGTGGAGTGGCTCGATCAGGCGGCCATGCGCGCTCAGGTCAACTCGCCCACCTACACCGGCGGGCTGTGGCGCAAGGACCGCGCCGCGATCGTCGACCCGGCTCGTCTCGCGTGGGGCCTCAAGAGCGCCGCCATGTCACTGGGCGTGCGAATCTACGAGGACACCAAGGCCACCAGCATCGAGAAAGACGGTGTGGGCGTACTGGTGACCACTCCACTGGGCCGAATCCGTGCCGGCAAGGTGGCCCTCGCCACGAACGCGTCCAAGCCGTTGCTCAAGCGCGTCAGCCACTACATCGCCCCGGTCTACGACTACTGCATGGTCACCGAGCCGCTGTCGACGCAGCAGCTGGCCGACATCGGGTGGGAAGGCCGCCAGGGCCTCAGCGACATCAGCAACCAGTTCCACTACTACCGGCTCACCGAGGACAACCGCATCCTGTGGGGCGGCTACGACGTCATCTACTACTGGCGCGGCAAGGTGAACTCCGAGCTGGAGAGCCGGCCCGAGACGTGGGCCAAGCTCAGCAAGCACTTCTTCGATACGTTCCCCCAGTTGGAGGGCCTCAAGTTCACCCATGCCTGGGGAGGCGTCATCGACACCTGCAGCCGGTTCTGCGTGTTCTGGGGCAGCGCCATGCAGGGCCGTGTCGCCTACTCCGTCGGCTACACCGGCCTCGGCGTCGCGTCCACTCGCTTCGGGGCCGAGGTCATGCTCGACATGATCGACGGCAAGCGCAGCAAGGCCACCGAAACCGAGTTCGTGAAGAGCAAGCCGCTGCCGTTCCCGCCCGAGCCGTTCCGGTTCATCGGCATCCAGACCACGCGCTACTCCTTGAACCGCGAGGACAAGACCGGCAAGCGCAACCTGTGGCTGCGGGGTCTCGACCGCTTCGGCCTCGGCTTCGACAGCTGACGACCGGCGCGTTCAAGTGCGCCGCAGCACCACGATGCTGCGGGGAGCGAGCGTGAGCCCGTCGGGCTGGGCGGTGGCCAGCACCCGGTGCCATTCGCCCGGTTCCTGCACCTCGAACGCCAGCGGCGCCCACCAGGCATTGACCATCACGTAGAGACCCGCTGCACACCAGGCGATCGACCGCGACTCGTGGGTCTCGTCCACCTCCGGGCCCGCACCGTAGAAGCGGAAGCCGGCAGGCGGGTGGTCTCGTCGCAGTTGCGTCAACAAGCGCACGAAGTCGGTCAGCGGACGCCATTCGTCCGCCCGCGACCAGTCCACCCAGGTGGTGGGATCGTCGACGTCGTAGGGGTTGTCGTGGCCACCTTGGGAACGCCCGAACTCGTCGCCCATCACCCACATCGGCGTCCCGGCCGACAGCAGCAGCAGCGCGAAGTAGTTCTCGAGCTGCTGCAGCCGCAGGTCGGCGCCGCAGTCCCACGACCGATGGCGGTCGCTGGTCAGCAGTGTCAAGTCGTGCAGTGTCAGCCCGTCGTGGGCGGTGATGAAGTTGAGGGTCGTGGCAGCGCCGTCGATGAACAGGTCGGGGCTGCCCTGCACCCGCTGCCGGATGGCGGGCACCAGACCCGGCTCGCCACGCAGGAAGCCGCGCACATCGTCGCGGAACCGATCGTTCCACTGCAGCCAGCCGGCGGGCCACACGGGCGAGCCCACCTGGTAGCTGCCCAGGTCCCAGGGTTCGGCGATCAATGCAACGCCGCGACCCGCAGCCCACCGGGTGATCATCTGCACCAGTGCACCGCCGTCGCGGGTGAGCAGCGAGGCGAGGTCGAAGCGGAAGCCGTCGATGCCCAGGTCGGCGTACCGATCCAGGCCTTCCATCACGAGTTCGCGCACGTGGGGGTCGGCCGGGTCGATGTCGTTGCCGCAGCCGCTGTCGTCGATGTACCCGCCGTCGGTATGGTGGCGGTAGGCGTGAGCGTCGTCGAGGCCACGCAGACTGCGCGTGGGCATCGTGGCATCGCCCTCACCCGTGTGGTTGAACACCACATCGACCCACACGTGCAAACCCCGATCGTGTGCCGCAGCGACGAAGGAAGCCGCCTCCTCCGCCGCCCGCAACGAGTCGGTCGCGTAGTTGCCGTGCACGGCACCCCACACCAACGGCATGTAGCCCCAGTAGTTGTCCGACGGGTCGAACGGGTGGATCGGCATCAGCTCGACGACGTTCGCACCCGTGGAGGCGATGTGGTCCAGGTGGTCGATGCACCCGGCGAACGTGCGACCCGCACCACGCACGTGCAGTTCGTAGACCACGGGAGGCGAAGCCAGTGGCGCACCCTGTGCGGACACTCCCCACGGCGCCCGCCACACGCTGCGCGGCCCGAACGCTGTGTGCCTCAGGGAACGGCAGTGGGGATCGAGCAGGGGCGGGCCGTCGTCCACCACCAGCCAGTACTCGTCGCCCTCGGCGAGCGCCACCTCGCCCACCCACTCCGCACCCTCACGTCGGGCATGCACCGTGGCAACCTCGGTGGAGGCATGACATGAACGGACGAAAACCGTCACCTCGGTTGCCGCCGGCGCGTGGATTCGGAGCTGGTGAGGACTCTGCATGGAGCACCAGCCTGCCATCCGGCTCTAACCTTCAGCGCAATGGCCACGCAGCCCAACACCCCCGCCGACGTCGCGCACGCACTCAGCCTGCACGGCTACATCCCCGACGACGGCCTGGCCACTTCGGTGTTCCTGGCGATGACGTTGCGTCGCCCTCTGCTGCTCGAAGGCGAGGCGGGTGTCGGCAAGACCGAGGTCGCCAAAGTGCTCAGCCGCTGGACCGGCGGCGAGCTGATCCGGCTGCAGTGCTACGAGGGCATCGATGTGTCGCAGGCCGTCTACGACTGGGACTACAGCCGCCAGCTGCTGCACCTGCGCGCCGCCGAGGCCACCGGCGAGTCGCTCGGCCTCACCACCAACGCACTCGAGCAGCAGCTGTACAACGAACGCTTCCTGCTGAAACGGGCGCTGCTGCAAGCCATCGATCATGTCGGTGAGATCCCGCCGGTGCTGCTGATCGACGAGATCGACCGCGCCGACGACGAGTTCGAGGCATACCTCCTGGAAGTGCTCTCCGAGTACCAGATCACCATTCCGGAGATCGGCCGCTTCAACGCCGTGCGGCCGCCGCTGGTGATCCTCACCTCCAACCGCACGCGCGACGTGCACGATGCGCTCAAGCGCCGCTGCCTGTACCACTGGGTGGAGCATCCCGACTTCGAGCGCGAGGTGCGCATCGTCCGCATGCGCGTGCCCCAGGCGCTGGATCGTCTCGCACGCCAGGTCGCCGGTGCGGTGGAGACCCTGCGCACGCTCAACCTGTACAAGCCGCCGGGTGTCGCGGAGACGATCGATTGGGCACAGGCGTTGGCGGCGCTGGGCCGCACCGAGCTCGACGAAGCGACCGTGGAGGCCACGCTCGGCGCGGTGCTGAAGTACCGCGAAGACCAGGACCGCACTCGCCAACACGGCATTGCCGACCTCGTCAAGCAGGCGTTCGAGCGCGGCTTCCAGTCGCTGTGAACGGATCGTCGCCGTGAACGCCGCCCACCCCGGTGACGTACTGGTCCCGCACACTCCGTCGGAGCGGATGGCGGTCACGTTCGCGCGCGTCCTGCGCGGCGCCGGTCTCCGCGTGCCGATGGGCAGTGTGCTGGCCTTCGTCGACGCGCTCGGGCAGGTGGGCATCGACGACCGCGACTGCGTCTACTGGGCGGGCAGGGCGACGCTCGTGCGCAAGCCGGAAGACTTCGACCTGTACAACCGTTCGTTCGCGGTCTTCTGGCTGGCCGCGGCCACTGTCGACTTCGCGGAGGAACCCGACGACGTGCAGCACATCACGCTCGCCATCGACGACGACAGCGAGGACGACGGCGACGGAGGCTCGGAAGCCAACGACGAACCCACGCTGGTCCTGCGCTTCAGCGCGATGGAGGTGCTGCGCAACAAGGACTTCGCGGCCTACTCCCCCGATGAACTGCGCCTCGCCCAGGAGTTGATGTCGCAGCTGCGCTTCATCGGCCCACCTCGCCACTCCTTTCGCTACAGCCGCTCACGTCGCGGCCGCCGGCCCGACCTGCCGGCCACCGTCCGAGCATCGCTCCGGGCAGGGGGCGAGCCCATCCGACGGCATTGGCGCGAGCCCGGCGAACGATTGCGTCGCCTCGTCGTGCTGCTCGACATCTCCGGCTCGATGGAGCCCTATGCGCGTGCGATGTTGCGCTTCGTGCACGCCGCCGTCTCCGGGCGTCAGCGGGTGGAGGCGTTCGCGATCGGCACCCGGCTGACGCGCATGACCAAGGAGTTGCACAGCCGCGACCCCGACACCGCACTCGCCGCTGCCAGCAAGCGAGTGCACGACTGGAGCGGCGGCACGCGCCTCGGTGAGTGCCTGCGAGTGTTCAACGACCAGTGGGGCGTGCGAGGCATGGCCCGTGGTGCCATCGTGGTGATCCTCAGCGACGGGTGGGACCGAGGCGACCCCCAGGTGCTGGCCGACCAGATGCAGCGACTGCAGCGCATCACCTACCAGACGGTGTGGGTCAACCCGCTCAAGGTCACGCCCGGGTACGCCCCCTTGGCCCGCGGAATGGCTGCGGCACTGCCCTACGTCGACGACTTCGTCGAGGGTCACAGCGTGGCCGCGATGCAGCAACTCGCACAGGTGATCTCCGGTGCCGCACCGCGTCGCCAGTCCCACGCGGTACGTTCGGAGCCACGATGAAGGAACTGCTCGACGACATCGATCGCTGGCGTGCCAGCGGTGCACGCGTGGCCATCGCACGCGTCGTCGACATCGAGGGGTCCGGCCCGCGGCTGCCCGGCGCTGCGATGGCCGTGAGCGAGAACGGCGAGGTGGCCGGCAGCGTCAGCGGCGGCTGTGTCGAGAGCGCCGTGGTGTCCGAGGCGCTCGCCATCCTCCATGGAGAGGCCGCCCCCCGAGTGGTCACGTTCGGCTACAGCGACGACGACGCCTTCGCCGTCGGCCTCACGTGTGGCGGCATCATCCGTCTGTTCATCGAGCCGCTCGACTGGTGAGGCCGATGTACGAACAGCTCCGTGACCGCATACGCGGCGAGCAGCCGGTGGCACTGGTCACCGTCATCGATGGGCCGGGCGTCGGCAACAAGCTGTTGGTTGCCCCCGACGTCGAGCCGTCGGGTTCGCTGGGTTCACCCGAGCTCGATCGCATCGCCGCCCGCGACGCGCTCGGCGAGCTGGAAGCCGGCCGCAGCGGCGTGCGCCACTACGGCCCCAACGGCGAGACCACCCCGGAAGATCTGGCCGGCACCCCGATCGTCGCCACCTTCATCGAGAGCTGGGCGCCCCCGCCTCAGATGTGGATCTTCGGCGCCGTGGACTTCACTGCAGCGCTCGCCAAGGTGGCCAAGCTGCTCGGCTATCGGGTGACCGTGTGCGACGCCCGCGAGATCTTCGCCACCCGCCGCCGCTTCCCGATGGCCGACGAGGTGGTGGTGTCGTGGCCGGGCCCCGTCTTCGCCGAGCTCGGCAACACCCTCAGCGCTCGCGACGCCGTGTGCATCCTCACCCACGACCCCAAGTTCGACGTTCCAGCGGTGCAGGGGGCGCTGGCCACCGCGGCCGGCTACATCGGCGTGATGGGCAGCCGGACGACCCACGCCAAGCGACTGGTCCGCTTGGCCGAGGTGGGGGTCGATCAGCCTGAGCAGATCGCCCGGCTGATGTCGCCGATCGGCCTCGACCTCGGCGCCCGCACCCCGGAGGAGACGGCGATCTCGATCTGCGCCGAGATCATCGCCCGCCGCACCGGCCGCGCCACACCGTCGTTGCGCGACGCCAGCGGGCCGATCCACGGCTGAGGAACCGCTCGACCACTGAGGCGCTCATCGAGCCGCCGGGCGTCGGAACGCGTCTCAGGCCGTCGGATCGCCGAAGCGGACCGACTTGGCCTTGTTCTTGGAGACGAAGGCGACTTCCACGTTGCGACCGGTGAACGGTGCGTGGATGATGGCGTTGTCGATGCCGAGGTACAGCATGACGTGACCCGGGTAGTAGACGAGGTCGCCGGCCTGCGCAGTCTCGCGGGTGAGGGCGGCGGCGGCGTTGATCTGGGTCTTGCTCTGGTGGAACAGCGAGACACCGGCCTGCCCCCAGGCCCACGACGTGAGGCCTGAGCAGTCGAAGCCCTCTCCCGGCGAGCTGGAGTTGCGGCGATAGCGGGTGCCGAGCTGCGTGAACGCGGCGAGCAGGGCCACCTGGTGGTCAGAGTCGGCGTTGCGCCAGGCTGCCTGCATGGCGCCCACGTCGAGACCAAGACGGGTTGCCGCTTCTGCGGCGATCGCATCGCGACCGGCATCGAACTGAGCACGGCTGTCGCTGCTGCCCGTCTGCGTGTACTTCACCCACAGGTCGAGCGTGGTGTTGGCGTTGGCGGCCAGTGCATCGGCGCCGGTGACGGCGAACGTCGGGGCGGCTGCTGGAGCGGCGGAGGCCGCGGCGGGGAGTGCCGCACACCCGAGGGCGATGGCTGCGGCGAGGACTGTTGCGTGGACTGTGTGACGAATCGTCATGTGGGTGACGTTCCCTCTCTCGTGTTGGCACTCGCCAGGAGGTGAGTGTCGTTCGGTCGTGAACGAGGAAGTCCGCCCCTCTTTCACGGCGACGGCGCCGAACGAGAGCGCCACACGCGTGGTTGTTCCGCTGGCCGGCCACCCACGAATGCGCCCGGCTGTTGTAACGAGACGCAACCATAGCGTCATCGAATTGAAACAATCAACGCGTTGGCAATCTTTTCGTCATGATTCCGTCATGTCAATGTCGACGGATAGTGGCCGACTGGCCACGTCTTGTTGGGCATCTAGGATCCTCACCATGCCGCACGTCGCCGCCTTGCTCGCCGCCGGCGCGGGCACGCGCTTCGCCGGCGACGACCACAAGCTGCGTGCCGTGCTGCGAGGACGGCCGGTGTGGGAGTGGGCCCTCGAGCACCTCCAGGCAGCAGGCTTCGACCATGTCGTCGTCGTCGCCGGCGCAGTGGAGCTGCCTTGGCCGCCCTCGGTCACCGTGCGCCACAACCAGGCCTGGGCCACCGGCCAGGCGAGCTCCCTGCGGGTGGCGGTGGAGGCCGCCGCAGCGCTGGGCGCCGATGCGGTGACCGTCGGCCTGGCCGACCAACCCTTCGTGCCCGCCTCGGCGTGGCGGTCGGTCGCCCACGCCGCCAGTCGCTGCCCCATCGTCGTCGCCGACTACGACGGCGTGCGCGGGCCCAACCCGGTGCGACTGGGCCAGGCGGTGTGGCCGCTGCTGCCGGCCGACGGCGACACCGGAGCCCGCGACCTGATCCGCGCTCATCCGGAGTGGGTCTGCTCGGTGGCCTGCGTAGGATCGGTTGCCGATATCGACACCGTGGAGGATCTCGACCGATGGAACCATTGCTGAACGAGTTCACCGTCCATCGCTCCATCGAGCAGACATGGGCGGTGCTCACCGACGTCGAGCGCATCGCACCGTGCATGAAGGGCGCCGAGCTGCAGGAGATCGAGGGCGAGATGTACCGCGGCGTCGTCAAGCTCAAGCTGGGGCCGATCCACACTCAGTTCAAGGGGCAGGCGCACTTCGTCGATCGCGACGACATCAACCATCGCGCGGTGCTGAAGGGCGAGGGCCGCGACACCGGCGGCAAGGGCAACGCCGAGGCGCTGATCACCGCCTCGCTCCAGTCGGTGTCCGCAGAGGTCACCAAGGTGATCGTGTCGTCCGACATCAAGCTCACCGGCAAGGTCGCCCAGTTCGGTCGCCTCGGCGTCATCCGCGACACCAGCGAGAAGCTGATGAGCGACTTCGCGCACAACCTGAACACCATGCTCGACAACGAGGGTGGCACCGAGCCGGAGACGGCGCCGGCCGAGCCGGCCACCAGCGCCTCGATCGCCGACGACGCGCAGGCAGAGGCGGGCACGCCGGCCGCCGAGCCGTCGCCCGCACCCAAGGTCCGCAAGATCCAGGGTCCGGCGGCGGAGCCGATCGAGCTCAGCGAGGTGGCCGGCCCGGCCGTGCTCAAGCGACTGCTGCCACTGTTCGGTGGGCTCGCCATCCTCCTGCTCATCCTGCGCCGCATGCGCAAGTAGCGCGCCGGCCACCATGGCCAGCGATGCTGCCTCCCACGACGCCGCCCGCGTCGCCCAGTTGCTCGGGCGCGAACCGGAGGGCACCTTCGAGGTCGTCGTCCGCGACGGTGCCGGTGAACCCCTCGTCCTCCGCAACGACCCGCTGATGTCCAACGGCCGCCCGATGCCCACTCGCTACTGGCTGGTCGGCAAGGACGCCTTGCGCCGGGTCAGCCGGCTGGAAGCCGCCGGCGGAGTTCGGGCAGCCGAAGCCGCCCTCCCTCCGGCCGAGGTGGCAGCCGCGCATGCTCGCTACGCGGCCGAACGCGATGCCGCGATCCCCGCCGGGTACAACGGGCCGCGTCCATCGGGCGGTGTGGCCGGCACGCGCGAGGGCGTGAAGTGCCTGCACGCGCACTACGCCCATCATCTCGCCGGCGGCGACGACCCGGTCGGGCGATGGGTGGCTGCGCGGCTGGCGGAGGCGGCCGATCTCGCATGACAACGCTGCAGATCTCCTTGTTCGAACACGAGGCCGTCTTCGTCGACGCCGGCGCCCGCTACACGGTGCCCGTGGGCAGCCGCACGTTGTCGGCGATGATCGTCTCCGACCCACCGTTGCCGGAGGAGCTCACCAACGCGGTCGGCCTGTTCGTCGACCATCTGGACGACGTGACGCGCGAGGTGCCAGGAGCCTCGTCCGCCGACGTGATCGAGTTGCGCGGCCCTGGCCTGCAGACGCTGATCGATGTGGAGGTCGGGCACCCGAAGGGGTTGCCGTTCGAACTGGATCGTGAGGCCGCCGAGGAGGTCTTCCGCACGCTGGCCACCGAGACCGCACGCGACCGCGCCTGCAACCCCGGTCTCCCGGCAGCCGAGGTGCACAGCGTGCTCGGCGTCAGCTGTGCCGTCGTGGCCATGATCCGCGGGCTGCGTGTGGCGCAGGTGACGGTGGTGGACGAATGAGCTCACGCGGTCTCGGGCACCCGTCGATGCCGTCCGGTGCGGCCATCCGGCTGTACGGGCGACGCGTCATGCTGCGCCCGCTCACCGCCGCCGACTGGCCGCAGTGGAGCGAGGTGCGCCAACGCAACGACCAGTGGCTCACTCCCTGGGAGCCGCTCCGACCGCCGAACCTGCTCGACCCCACTCGCGATCGCGACGCCTTCTCCGCCCGCTGCAGTGCGCGCGACCGCGACCGCCAGGCCGGCCTGGCCTACGGGTTCGGGGTGTTCGTCGGCGCCGAGCTCGCCGGCGAGATCAACCTCAACGGGGTGGTCCGGGGTGCGCAGCAGGGTGCCACCATCGGGTACTGGATCGATCGGGCGAAGGCCGGCCAGCG